>JANXMC010000670.1 GCA_025354825.1 Myxococcales bacterium | reverse complement strand
GCTACGAGAAGGCGCGCGACGAGTTCTTTTCCGAGGCGCAGGAGCTCGTCGACGGCCTCGGGCGCGATCTCCTCGCGCTCGACGAAATCGTCAAGAAGGGCGGCTCGGACACCGAGCTCATTAACGACGTCTTTCGCGCCGTTCACACGCTGAAGGGGATTGCAGGGCTCTTCGGCGCGAACCGCATGACGGGGCTCTCCCACGAGCTCGAGGACGTGCTCGACGACCTTCGCCTCGGGCGCATCGAGCTCACGGCGCGCGTGCTCGACCTGCTGTTTCAAGCCGTCGAGCTTTACAGCCGCATCCTCGCTGCCGAAAAGGGCGACGCCCCGGAGCCGGCCGCCGAGGTCGAGTCGCTCCTCGTGGCGCTCGGGCAGCTGTCGCAGCATCGCGGCGGCGGCGGCGCAGGTCTGGTCGCGCAGTACGATCTCGACCCGGGGCTCCTCGGCGTTCTCACCGAGTACGAAGAGCACCGACTTCGAACCAACATCCAGTCGGGCTTGGGCCTGTACCGGATTCGCGTTCGCTTTTCGCTCGCGACGATCGACTCGGCTCTCGACGATCTCAAAGCCAAGGCGCGCCCTCACGGCGAAATCATCACGTACCTCCCTACGGGCGAGGGCGGCGACATCGAGACGATCGAGCTCGAGATTCTCATGTCGAGCCAGGCGAGCCTCGAGACGCTGAAAAACGCGATCTCCGCGCCGAACATTACGATCGGCGAGGTGCGCCGCCGCACGACGCGATCCATCGCGGTTCCTGCGTCGGCGTACACGTCGCCCCCTTTGCCGCCGGGCGTTCCGCGCGACATGGGCGTTCCGCGCATCGACGATTCGCCTATCTCCGGCCCGCCCTCGGCAGGCGGCAGCGCCTCGGGGTTCGGTGGGGGCTCCGGCTCGGGGCCGCAGTCGATGCGTGGCAGCGGCGCGGTGTCCTCCGACGGCTACGGCGCGCGTGGCGAGCCGGGTGGCATTCGCACGCCGTTGCCGCCGCCGCCGAGTCCGTCGATTCCGCCGCCGGGAGGGGGCGGAGGTGGTGGGGGCGGCATGGGCGGCGGGCGCGAGCTTTCGCTGCGATCCGTAAGCCAGACGGTGCGCGTCGACATTCGAAAGCTCGACCGCCTCATGACGATCGTCGGCGAGCTCGCCCTCATGCGAAGCGCCATGGGGAGGCTCGCCGAGCGCGTGCGCGGCCGCCCCGAGCTGCGTGAGTTTGGCACCGAGCTGCACCGCCTCCACCGCACGTTCGATCGTCACCTCGCGCAGATGCAGAACGGCATCCTCGAAGTGCGCATGGTTCCGCTCGGGCAGGTGTTCGACAAGCTCGCGCGCGTCGTTCGGCAGATCTCGCGCGAGCACGACAAGCAGGTGAACCTCGTCATCACCGGCGCCGAGACCGAGATCGACAAGCTCATCGTCGAAGAGCTCAGCGACCCGTTGATGCACATGATCCGCAACGCGATCGATCACGGTATCGAGGGGCGCGAAGAGCGTAAGCGCGTCGGCAAGCCGCCGGTCGGCACGATCGCGCTCAACGCGTTTCAGAAGGGGAACCAGGTACTCATCGAGGTCGAGGACGACGGCGCGGGGATGAATCCGGTAGCGCTCCTCGCGACCGCCGTCCGCCGCGGAATCGTGACGGTCGAAGAGTCGAAAGAGCTATCGCTGCGCGAGGTCTACGGCCTCGTGTTCATGCCGGGCTTCACGACGAAAGAGCACGCGACGGAGGTCTCGGGGCGCGGCGTCGGCCTCGACGTGGTGAAGACGAACATCGGCAAGCTCGGTGGGATCGTCGACATCACCAGCGAGGTCGTCATCGGCACGAAGATGACGATCACGCTGCCGATCACGTTGGCGATCATTAGCGTCCTCGCCATCGAAATTGCCGGCCGCTCCTTCGCGCTGCCGCTCGCCAGCGTCGAAGAGGCCATCGTTTTGGAAGAGAGCCTCGTGCGCACGCTCGAGGGGCGCGAGGTGCTCACGGTTCGCGGCGCGTCGCTGCCGATCAGCCGCCTCGCAAAGCTCTTCAGCCTCGACCCGCCACCCGAGATGCGCGCGCACCCGCAAAAGAGCTTCGTCGTCATCACGTCCGTCGGCGATCGGCGCCTCGGGCTCGTCGTCGACAAGCTCGTGGGGCAGCAGGACATCGTCATCAAGGCCCTAGGCAAATCGCTGAAGGCCGTGCGCGGCTTTGCCGGCGCGACCGAGCTCGGCGATCAGCGCGTCGCCCTCGTTCTCGACGTCGCGACTCTCGTCGAAGAGGTCCTCGCGAGCGAGCAGTCGCGGCTTCTCGCACAAGCCGAAGGGAGGGCCTGATCGTGGTCGCACTTATTCGAGGGCGAGGCGAGCACAGGGCCGCCATGCGGCGCGCCGGCGAGCTCGGGCGGCGCACGGAGTACCTCGCGTTCGTCCTCGCGGGCGAGACGTACGCCGTACCCATCGGCTTCATCGCCGAGATCCTCAAGCCGCCGCCGATCACCGAGATTCCCCGCGCGCCTCGCACCGTGATTGGCGTCGTCAGCGTGCGCGGCCGCTTGGTGACGGTCATCGATTTACGCCGCCGCTTTCGCCTTCACGAATCGGGCTTCGATCGCAAGACGCGCATCTTGCTGGCCGACGTCGGCACCGACGAGCACATCGGGCTGCTCGTCGACGAAGTGCTCCAAGTGTACCGCCTCGCCGACAGCGAGGTCGAGCCCGCGGCGGCCCTCGGCGGCGATCAGCCCGCCCATATCGCCGGCATCGGCAGGCCCGAAGGCGCGCTGCTCATCTTGCTCGATCTGAAGCCGCTCCTGGAGACCATCTAGCGATGATTCGCATGGAGCCGCACCACCGCCATCGGCACGATCCGCTGAAGAACCTCGTCGGGTTTCTCATCGGCGATGTGCACTACGCGGTGCCGATTTCGAAGGTCCGCGAAATTGCGAATCCGCTCGACGTGGTGAGCCTCCCGCACGCGCCGAAGGCCGTCTCGGGCGTCGCCGACTACCGCGGCGACGTCGTCCCCGTCGTCGACATGCGCGTGCGCTTCGGTCTCCCGGCCCACGAGCGGACGCGCCGCACGAAGTGGATCGTCATCGACCTCGGCGAGCGCCTCGCAGCCCTCGTCGTCGACGGCGTGACCGAAGTCTTCGGCACCGGGGGGCAAGACTTGCGTCCCGCGCCCGGCCTCGGTGGCGGCGAAGACATGCGCGGCATCTCAGGGGTGACGAACCACCTTGGGAAGCTCGTTTTCGTGCTCGAGACAACCCGTTTGCGCGATCTCACCGAAGCGATGGTCGCCTCCGGATCACTCCCGCCGCCGAAGGGGATCTCGATGCTCCCCGCCGGCTCGGGGGCGAGCGTCGCGCCAAAGGGCTCGGACCGATGAGCGACGCGGTCACCGCCGTCTCGTGGCTGCTGAAGCAGGCCGAGCCCGAGGCGCGTCGGCTTGCCGCGCAGCAGATGGTGAAAGTGCCCGCGCGGCAGGTGTGCGATCTCTTGATTCTCGCGCTGGCCGACGAAGACTGGCGCGTCCGCAAAGAGGCCGCCGTCGTCGCGTCGAGCATCGAGGCGCGCGACGAAGTGACGGCCGCCCTCATCGCGGCCCTCGACGAAAAGGTGAACGTCGGTCTCCGCAACGCCGCGGTCGAAGCGCTCGTCGCCATCGGCTCGTCGGCCGTCCCCGCGACGGTGAACGCGCTACAGCGCCTCGACGCCGACGGCCGCAAGCTCGCCGTCGAGATCCTCGGCGGGATCCCCGACGACCGCAGCGTGCTCGCGCTCACGTTGGCCCTCGCCGACGACGATGCGAACGTCCGCAGCGCCGCGGCCGAAGCGCTGGGGAGCGCCGACAGAGCTGGCGATGAAGCGCGCAGCATCGCCGTCAACGCGCTGGTTCTCGTGCTGTCGTCGGACGAAGTGTTCCTCAAGCTCGCAGCCCTCGACGCGCTCACGCGCCTCGGCGCCGACCTGCCGTGGAAAACGTTCGAGCCGTTCATCCGCGACCCGGTGTTGCGCCGCTACGCCATCAGCGCTGCGGCACGCTCCGACGACGTCGACGCCCTCGACGCCTTGGCCCTCGCGACGGCCGACCCGTCGCGCACCATCGTGCGCGAGGCCGTGGTTGCGATCGGCGAGCGCCTCTTCGGCTACCCATCCGACCTCGCGTTCAAAAACGAGATCGAGCGCCGCGTTCGCGCCGTGCCGATGGCCCACGAGAGGGTGCGAGCGTTCGCGAAGCAGTCCGACGACCACCGTGCGCGCGCCGCGGCGTTCCTCGTGCTCGGCCTCTTTGGCGACACGGTCGACATTCCGATCTTCGTCGAGGCGTTGATCGACGACGAGCTTCTCCAGCACGCCGAGCGCGCGCTCCAGTGCTTCGGCTCCGAAGCGGTTGGCCCGCTCCTGGCGGTTGCCCGCGGCGAAGAGCCCGCGGTCCGCGCGTCGGTCCTCTCCCTCGTGCCGACTTTGCAGCCCGGGCCGACGCCGGAGCTTCACGACACGATCGTCGCCGCGCTTTCCGACGACTCGCCGGAGGTCGTCGCGGCCGCGCTTCGCGTCCTTGCTTCGAGCGGCAACGCCCGCGACATCGCGAAGATCGCGACCTTCGCAACCCACGCCGATTTGCGCGTCGCCGCCGCCGCGGGCGCAGCTCTCTCCTCCCTCGCCACGCGCCACGCGAAGGAGGCTCGCAAGGCGTTCGAAGGGGTCGGCGCGAGCAGCCCCGAAGCCTCTATCGCTTGCCTCGTCATCGGTGCCCTGGCGCGCGTAGGCGCCGTCCAAGACGACGACCTCGCGGTGCTGGACCTTGCCCTTGCCCACGGCGATGCACGGGCACGCCGCGCCGCGCTCGATGCCCTCGCGGTCGTTGGCGGTGACGCGGCCGCCGACGCGATCACCTTCGCCCTCGCCGACGAAGAGCGCGACGTTCAGCTCGCCGCCATTCGCGCCCTCGGCGTTCTCGGCCGCACCGAGGTGCTCACATCCGTCGTCGCAGGCGAGCGCGACCCGGGGCTCATCGCCGCAGCGCTTCGTGCGCTCTCGGTGCGCGATCCGGACGCGACCTTCGAAGCCGCGCGCCCCCTCGTATCGAGCCCGGACCCCTCGATCGCCAGCGCCGCCGTCGAAGCCATCGGTCGCCTCGGTGCCGCGCGCCATCGCGACGTGCTCTTCGAGGCCCTCGCCCACAAAGATCCCGAGGTCGTCAAAGTCGCCCTCTCCGAGATCTCGTCGCAGCTCGATGCGCGCGCCCTCACGCACCTCGGAAAATGCCTCGATCACGAGTCGTGGGAAGTGCGGCGCCTCGCCTGCGAGCTCCTCGGCAGCCATGCCCGCGATGGCGTGCAGTCGATGCTCCACGCGCGCCTCGAACGCGAGAAAGACCCGCTCGTGCGCGAGGCGCTGACGATGGCGCTCTCGATTCGTCCGAGCGCGCTCTCGTCGCACGCCGCCGCCAGCCCGTCGAGCGTGGCGAGCCCGGGTGGCGAGGCGCGCTGATGCCGAAGCCGCCGGGGCCGTGGAGCGAGCCGTCGCTCAAGCCAGAAGAGTACCGTCTGCTGCGCGACTTGATTAGCGCGCGCACCGGCATTCTCTTCGGCCCCGATGCGCGCTTCTCTCTCGAGCGTCGCCTCCGTGAGCGCATCGCCGCGCTGAACCTTTCGAGCTTCGCCGAGTACCACCACTACCTGCGGTTTCACCCCCTCTCGAACGCCGAGTGGGAAGAGGCGACCGAGCTTCTCACGACGAACGAGACGTACCTCTTTCGCGAGAGCTACCAGCTGCGGGCGTTCAAAGAAGAGATCCTCCCGATGCTCGCCACGCTCGCCCGCCCTCGTCGGCGGCTCACTGTCTGGAGCGCGGGCTGCTCCACGGGTGAGGAGGTGTACACCCTCGCGATTCTCATTCTCGAGTCGGGCCTTTTTCAGACGTCCCAGATTCGCGTCTACGGCTCCGACATCTCGAAGCGCTGCGTCGCGGCGGCGCGTCGCGGGGTCTACGGAGCCGCGGCGTTTCGCGCGACGCCGCCAGAGCTGAAGCGGCAATACTTCACGGAGCAACCCGACGGTTTCCACGTGATCGACCGCGTGCGGGGCATGTGCCACTTCGGCCAGATGAACTTGCTGAACGACGACAAGGCGAAGCTTTTGGGCCGTCAGGACGCAATCTTCTGTCGAAACGTGCTCATCTACATCGATGCGCCGGCGCGGAAGAAAATCATCGACGTGTTCCTGGAGCGGCTCTACCCCGGCGGCGTCCTCTTCCTCGGCCATTCGGAGTCACTCTTGAACGTGTCAACCGCCTTCGAGCTGTTACACTTGAAGGAAGATCTGGTTTACAGAAAACCCGTGATGTCCCTTCGAGACCCTTCGAACGGATAGCGCCCCCAAGCCTCGTGACAACCAAGTCGCCCCCGATCCGCCTCCTCGTCGTCGATGATTCGGCTTACAACCGCCGAAACATTGCGGACGTGTTTGCCGCGATGTCCGAGGTCGAAGTCGTTGGCAAGGCCGCCGACGGCGAAGAGGCCCTGAAGCTCGCGACGCTCCTCAAGCCCGACGTGATCACGCTCGATCTCGAGATGCCGCGGATGGACGGCTTCACGTTCCTCCGCATCTTGATGGCGCGGCAGCCGACGCCCGTCATCGTCGTCTCGTCCTACGCGCAGCGCGAAAATGTCTTCAAGGCTCTCGAGCTCGGCGCGCTCGACTTCGTGACCAAGCCCGATCGGCAGATCGCTCCGGACGCTGCCGAAGTTCGTGACGAAATTCTCGCGAAGGTGCTCATGGTCCGATCGCTCCGGCCCTCGTTCGTCCCCACGGCGCTCGTTCGTCGGCAGACGAGCGGCGCGTTCACGCCCGATGGCAAGCCCGTCGGCTTCGACGGCGCGGCCGAGCCGAAGCCCACGTACAAAGCGCCCAAGTACTTGGTCGCCATCGCCAGCAGCACCGGCGGTCCAAGCGCGCTGCTTCACATCTTCTCGAAGGTCCCGCCCACGTCGACGGCCGGCTTCGTCGTCGCGCAGCACATGCCCGACAAGTTCACGCGCACCTTCGCCGAGCGCCTCGACAAGCGCGGTCCGGTGCGCACGGCCGAAGCGCAAGACGGCGACACGGTCGCGCAGCTCACGGGCTTCGTGTGCCCGGGGCGCAAGTGCATGGACCTCGTCATGCAGAACGGCGAGCTGCGGCTCAAGGTCGGCATGCCGACGCAGAACGACCGCTACGTCCCGAGCGCCGATCGCCTCTTCAAGAGTGCCGCTGCGGCGGCCGGCGCGAAGTGCGTCGGCGTGATCCTTACGGGCATGGGCGACGACGGCGTCGAAGGCGCGAAGTTCATTCGCGAGGCCGGCGGAATGGTCATCGCCGAGTCGCAAGAGACGGCCGTCGTCTTCGGAATGCCGGGCGCCGCCGTGCGCGCGGGGATCCCCCACAAGGTGCTGCCGTTGCCGGCGATTGCCGAGTTCTTGGCGCAGCTTTCCCCCTGAGCGCTGGCTGAAAAAGAGGGCCCGCGAGCTCGCCCGCGACACTAAGCTGTCGGGCTATGAGCACGTCGCAAGATAAAGACCTGCAGTCTCTCGTCGAGTTGGGCGAGCGCATCGTCGAGCGAACGATGAAAGGCGGCGTGACGCTCGCCGAGTGCATCGTTCGATCGGGGGCCGAGCTCTCTGCGAAGGTGCGCCTCGGAAAGCCCGAGCTCGTCGAAGAGGCCGGCCACAAGGCCGCGGGCCTTCGCGTGATGAAGGGGAAGCAGGTCGCATCGACGTCGACGAGCGACCTCACCGAAGCGGGTCTCGACAGGTTCGTTCGCGACGCGCTGGAGCTCGTCGAGCTCTCCCAGGAAGACCCTTTCGCTGGCCCCGCCGACCCTAAGCTCCTGTGCGATCCGAACGCGATGGGCGATCTCGAGCTGTACGATCCGGCCGGCGGCTCGGTGAACGCGGCGGAAGCCGTGGCGATCGCGACGAAGGGGGAGAACGCCGCGCGCGCGTTCGATCCGCGCATCTCGAACAGCGAGGGCGCAACGTTTGGTCGCACGGCGGGCGGCTTCGGGCTCGTGCTCTCGAGCGGCTTCAAGGCTGCGTACAAAGGCTCGTACCAGTCGCTGAGCATCGTGCCCCTCGCCGAGGACGAAGGCGGCAAGAAGCGCCGCGGCTACTTCTGGACGGCGAAGCGTTTCTTGAGCGAGCTCGACGACGCCGAAGAGGTCGGACGCGAAGCCGCGCGTCGTACGCTGCGCAAGCTCGGCGCGCGCACCGTCGCGACGACCGAAGTGCCCGTCGTGTTCGATCCGGACGCGGCGCGTTCCATTTTGGGCCTCATGGCGGGCTGCGTGATGGGGTCGTCGATCTGGCGTAAATCAAGCTATTTGCTCGGTCGAGAAGGGACGCGGGTGGCGAGTGACGCAGTCACGATTGTGGACGACCCGCTCATCAAGCGCGCGCCCGGCTCGCGCCCGTTCGACGGCGAAGGGCTCGCGAGCCGCGTCAACGTCGTCGTCGAGAACGGCATGCTTCGCACGTACCTTTGCGACAGCTACTCGGCCCGCAAGCTCTCGCGCGAGAGCACGGCGAGCGCGTCGCGTGGCGGCGGGGCAGGCGTCGGCGCATCGACCTCGAACTTCATTCTCAAGCCAGGTGCCGACTCCAATGCCACCATCGTGAAAGGCACGAAGCGCGGCCTCTACGTCACCGAGATGATGGGCTTCGGCTTCAACGCGGTCACGGGCGACTTCTCGCGCGGCGCGGCGGGCTTCTGGATCGAAAACGGCGAGCTCGCGTACCCGGTCAGCGAGGTCACCATCTCGCTCAACGTCGATCAGCTTTGGCAGTCGATCGACGCCGTCGGAAGCGATCTCGATCTCCGCACGTCGACGGCCGCGCCGACGATTCGCGTCGCGAAGATGACGGTCGCGGGCGGCAAGGACGAAGGCTGACCTTTGACCCCGGAGGAGCTCAAAGCGCTCCGCAAGGAGCTCTCGTGCACCGCGAAGGAGCTCGCCGGCGCGCTCGACCTCGAGCAGGCGACAGTGCTCGCGTGGGAGAAGGGCGAGCTCTTTCCGACGAAGAAATTCATCGACAAGATGGAGCACCTAAGAGCCGCGGGGCCCACGAGCATTCCGAGAAAGTCGAAGGGGGACAACCCCGTGAAGGCGCTCGCGGACCCGAACGTGTGGCTCCTCGTGCGGAAGATCGCGGCGCATAAGAAGCTGAGGGATGCGGTCGCGAAGCTGGCTGAGGGGTATGCGGATCCGGCGGAGGACTGACGACGGCGGCCGGTCGTAGGGCAAGGTGCGCCGGGGCATCGTCGCGGTGAGCCCGACTCTTGCGAGGTGGCCGTCGTCCCCTCGCACGGAGGCCACGGCCCTGATGACATCCCTGAAAAAATTCCCGTTCCCCATGATTCTCGGCCTCGCGCTCGCCGCGGCCTCGGTCGCCTGCGGAGGGTCGAGCGAAGGTGCGAAGAGCCCGGCAGACGTGGCTTCCGACGGCTCGGGCCATGCGGAAGTCGGCAAGCCGGCACCGGATCTTTCGATCCGCACCCTGAACGGGAAAGGCACCGTCTCGCTCGCCTCGCTGGCCGGCAAGACCGTCATCGTCGACTTCTGGGCGACGTGGTGCGGCCCTTGTAAAAAATCGTTTCCCAAGCTCGAGGAGCTTCAGAAGCGACTTGGGGATGGCGTCGTAATCGTCGGCGTGTCGGTCGACGACGAAGACTCGGGCGTCCTCGACTTCGCGAAAGAGAACGGCGCCACGTTCCCCATCGGGTGGGACGAAGGGCACGCGCTCGCGAACCGTTGGAAGGTCAGCACGATGCCAACGTCGTTCATCGTCGATCCGACGGGCGTCGTTCGTTACATCCACGCGGGCTATCACGACGACGAGCCGGAGAAGATCGCCAAGGAGGTGACCGAGGTCTCCTCGAACCGCGGCTCCGCGATGGCGAAGCGCGAGCCCGAGAAGGCCGTCGAGAGCACGCCGCCGCCCGCAGATTCGCCGAGCGCCGCCACGTCGACGAACGACGCGCCGCCCGCCGTCACGGCCGACGAGCCGGACCGCGCGCCCGTCGCGAAGCCGAAGAAGGCGAAGAAGACGAAGACGAAGAAACCGGCGAAGAAGAAGGCGTAACGCGGCGTTCCGCCGGACGACACTTAGCGCGAGCCGTCCTCGTTCGTGTCGGCCTCGTCGAGCGACCCGTCTTCGCCTTCGTCGCTCTCCTCCGCTCCGTGTCCGACGTCGTCCGTGCTCGTGTCGGCGTCCTCGGCGTCGGGCTGGCTCGCGGCGACGGCGCGCATCTCGGACGGCGCTTCGTTGTTCGCGGCGTCGGCGTCGCCGTCTGCGCCCGACGACCCGAAGAGCTCGTCGAAGTTCGCGCGCTCGGCTTGCGGCTCGGCCGGCGCCATCGTGTCGTGCCCTTCCGCGCTCTCTTCGGCGTCGTCGCCGGTCGGGTTCGGTTCACCCCCCGCGCCTCCAGCCTCGGCCGGCGCCGCTCCCTCTTGCCGCTCGTCGAGAACGTCGCCCAGCTCGCGTTCGACCACGCGCCGGGAGTCTTCATTCAGCTCGGTGTATTCGCGCAGCGTCGGCATGTCGCGAAGCGCCTTGAGTCCGAAGAACTCGAGGAACACCTGCGTGGTCCCGTAGAGCAGCGGCCGGCCGGGCTCGTCCTTCTTGCCGAGGATGCGAATGAGATCGCGGTCGAGCAGCAGCTTGAGCACCGGGCCCGAGTCGACGCCGCGGATCTCGTCGATCTCGGGGCGCGTGATGGGCTGGCGGTAGGCGAGGATCGCGAGGGTCTCGATCTGCGCGCGCGTAAGCTTTACGGGGCGCATCTGCGAGACGCCGCGCACGAACGACGCGTACACGGGGCTGGTTCGGAAGATCCAACCGCCGGCGACTTCGTCGAGCTGAATGCCTCGCGGAGCGTACTCGTCGCGCAGCACGCCCAGCATGTCGCGCACGTCCTTGAGCGGCACGCCTGCGCTCTTCGCCAGGTCGGCCGCCTTTGCGGGGCGCTCGGTCACGAACACCAGCGCTTCGAGGAGACCCTTCAAGTGTGCGCGCGCGGCCTCGCCCGCGGCGAGCGCTTCGGCCTCGGCGCCGTCGCGCGGAGGTAGCGGATAGACCTGCGTGATCACCGACTCGGGCGCATCGCCGAACGGCTCGCGACTCGCCACGGGCGCGCCGAGATCGAGCAGTTTTTCGTCTGCGTTCGCGCCGTCGAGCGCCGTCGGCGGGTCGGTACGAAACGCGTCCGTCGAGCCGTCGCCCGTGTCGTCTTCGTCGAAGCCTTCGCTCTCGGGCAGGTCTTCGCGCGGCGGCGGGAAGAACATGTCGCCCGTGAGGTTCACCGTCGCTTCGACGTCGGCGTATTCGAGCGTGTGGGTCTGGAGCTTCCGCTCCGTCGGCACGTCCGGGCTCGCGTCGGCCCCGGTCACGTCGAGGTCGACATCCATGTCGAGGCTCGCCCGTTCGCGCGCCGGCGGCCGCTCGGTGTCGGGCGACGCGTCGTCCGTCGGCTTCGGCGGGCTCTGTTCCTCCGGCGGATCGCTCACGGAATCTCCTCGGGCATCTCTTCGGGGACGTCGTCCCCCTCGCCGTTGCTCGGATCGTCGTGCTCGGCCGTGTCGTCGTTGGCCGGAGCCTCTTCGACGGTCGACTCGATGTACAGCGGCGCGTACGGCTCGGTCTGGAAGAGGCGAGTGAGGCGCATCTTGGTCATCTCGAGCAGGGCCAAGAAGGTTATGACGAGATCGAACCGCGTCGCGAGACCTTCGAAGAGCTCTTCGAAGATCACGCGTTTTCGCACCAGAAGCAGGTCTTGCAGCTCGCGGATGCGGTCGGACAGGTTGATGCGGTCGGCGACGATGTCGTGCGTGAGCTTCACCTTGCTCTTCGTGAGCACCATCTGAAACGCTTCGACCAGCGAAAACAGCGGAACCTCGGCGAGCGGGGCGAGCCCCTCGTGCACCGCCTCTTCCACCGGCGAGCCGCGCAAGAATACGTCGCGCCCGGTGAGCCCTCGACCGCCCAGATCAGCGGCCGCCTGCTTGTACTTTTGGTACTCGAGCAGCCGACGAATGAGCGCCTCGCGCGGATCTTCCTCTTCGTCGAGGGCGTCGTCGTCTTGCCCCTTCGGCGGCTCGGGCAAGAGCATCTTCGACTTGATGTGCATCAACGTCGCCGCCATCACGAGGTACTCGCTCGCGACGTCGAGGTTCATCAACGACATCACCTTCAAGTATTCGAGATACTTTTGGGTGACGAACGAGATGGGGATGTCAAGAATATTGAGCTCGTGCTTTTGACAAAGGTGCAGGAGCAGATCGAGCGGACCCTCGAAATTCGGCAGCGTCAGCGTGTAGGCGTTGCCGCCCGGCTCGAAATCCGACTCCTCGACCATGCAACACACAAAGGGTGCCTGGGATAGCTGCGCCGGGCAAGCATGCGGGGTCTCCGGAAGCCGGAGCGGTGAGCGTCGAAACGCGTGGCGCACGCTCGCTGGCGAGACCTCAGTACACGCCGAAGGTCCGCACCATGAGATGCGTCACCGCATTCATGGGCCTGTAGAGCAGCGTGTCGGCGACACCGTCGATCATGAGGGCGAGCATCAAGAAGAGAAAGCCGTAGCGGCCGACGGCGCGGAGCCCCCGGTCGAAGATGGGCGGCAGGAGCCAGTGGCCATCGAGGGGAGGGAACGGGAGGAGGTTGAACATCGCGAGGGCGACGTTGCGCGTCCATACCGCGTTGAGCACGACGCCGAAGGGCGTGTAGTAGATCGACATCGCGTCGCCGTCGTGAAGATCGGTGAAGACGAGGGCGCGCTGGGTGTGGCCGAGCACGGCGAGCAGCGAGAGCGCGGCGAGCGCGATGAGGGCGTTCGCGAGCGGGCCGGCGATTCCCACGAGGGCCGAGCCGAGGCGTGGACGCGTGGCGAAAGCGCCGCGAAAACGTGCGGGGTCGAACGGCACGACCTTGGGCCACGCGATAAAGCTGAAGACCCCTTGCGACGCGACCACGCCGAGGATGGGAATAAGGAGCGTGCCGAACAGGTCGATGTGCGCGAGGGGGTTGAGCGTCACGCGGCCCGCGGCTTTTGGGGTGCCGTCACCCAAGCGGGTCGCGACCCACGCATGGGCAAAGGCGTGGACGCTGAGCGACAGGATCACCGGAATCAGCGTCAGCGCGAGATTACGGATGAGGGCCGTGGCGTCGGACATACGGGGGACAGCTCGAGGGAATGCGGCAGGAAGCTTTGGGAAAAGCTAGCATGGCAGGCGTGAGCCATGCTTCCGCCGCGGCGCCGAAGTCGTGCCCCACGTGCGGGAATCGTTACCCGGCGGATGCCCTGTTTTGTCCGAACGACGGCACGCCCCTCGTTCGGTACTCGCCCAACGGCGTGGCGGGGTCCGGAGGCCTGCCGGTGGGGCCCGACGTCTCGCCGATCGATCCGTACCTGGGCCAAGAAATTTCCGGCCACATCCAGATTCAGCAGCTCGTCGGCATCGGCGCCATGGGGCGCGTTTACCGGGCCTTTCAGCGAGGGATCGACCGCGACGTCGCGGTGAAGATCCTTCATCGCGAGCTCTCGGCGAACCAGCAGCTCGTCGCGCGCTTCAACCGCGAGGCGAAGGTCGCGTCGAAGCTGCAGCACCCCAACGTGGTGCAAGTGCACTTGGCGGGGCAGCTCCCCGACGGCGCGCTCTACATCGTGATGGAGTTCTTGGACGGCCTCTCGCTCTTGAGCGCCCTCTCCGGCGTCGGCGGCTCGATGCCGCTTCAGCGGGCGCTGCACCTCGGGTTGCAAATCTGCGACGCGTCCGGCGAGGCCCACGCGCAGGGCGTCGTGCACCGCGATCTCAAGCCCGAGAACGTGATGCTCGTGAAGCGCGGCGAAGAGCCCGACTTCGTGAAGGTGCTCGACTTCGGCATCGCGCGATTGAACTGGTCGGACCAGTCGATGGCGACCGCCGCGGGGCTCATCTTCGGGACGGCGCGGTACATCTCGCCCGAGGGCGCGCAGGGCGAGCAGGTCGGTCCCGAGGGCGACGTCTATGCGATCGCGACGTTGATTTACCAGATGCTCGCGGGGCGGACGCCGTTCGAAGGCGAGCAGGCCGTGGGCCTTCTGATTCAGCAGATTCACGACGCGCCGCCGCAGCTACGATCGATCGCGCGCGCAGGGTACGTCCCCGAGCGCATCGCCACGGCGATCATGAAGAACCTGGCGAAGCGCCCCGAAGAGCGCGACGTCGACGCCCGCGCCTTTGGTCGTGCGCTCATCGATGCGGCGCGCGCGAGCGGTCTCTCGCCCGAAGACTTCGGGGCGCGCGGGATGTTGCAGGGGCGCGGCTCGAACCCCATGCAGCTCGCACCAATGCAGCGCACGCGGCAGCTCACCCTCGACCCCGAGCTCGCCGAACGCCTCGGTGGCGGTGCGCGCGCCGCGACGCCCGCTCCCGATGCGCCCCTCGGCGACGCGGGGTCCTCGGCGACGCGGCAGGCGCTGTCGCTCGGAACACCGGGCGCGGCGACGACGAAGTGGACGCCGTCGGCGGAGCTTCAAGAGAAGCTCGCAGCGGGCGTGAGCTCGCCGGCAGGGCCGGGCACGGGTTTCCCTGCGCCGGTTCGTCAGCCGCTCCCGCCGCGCACGAGTCCCGCCACGCAGGGGGCGCAGACCGCTCCATCCCGCCAGCCGTCTCAACCGGGCCGCCTCTCGAGCAACGCGGGGCACGTTTCGTCGACGCCGCCGCCGCCGTCGGCTGCCGAGCTCGCCTCCACCGTCGCCGTCGCGCCGCTCGTGCAGCTCCCTTTGCAAAGCCCCGTCCCCTCTCCGTCGCCTCCCAACGCGCGCCGCGCGCCGGCCGTCGACGTGACCCTGGACGACGGCGATCTCGTCGCGATCCCTGCGTATTATGCGCACCCCACGGGGACGCCGTCGCCCGCGCCGATCACGAACGACGGCTCGGGCCCTCGCGTCGCCCACCGGCCGATCACCCGATCGGGCAGCGACGCCGGCACCTTCGAGGGTGATGCCGACGAGGGCGACGGCTACGGCCTTCCGAGCAAAGGGCGTTCGTCGCGCGCCGTGCTTTTCGTCGTCGTCTGCTTCTTGCTCGGCGTCGCTGGGGCGACCGGCATGGCGTACAAGTTCGGCCGCATCGGCACGTCGACGACGACGCAGGCGTCCCTCGAAGACGCTGTCACGCGCGCGAGCGACGCCCTTCGCTACCACCGCTTCGACGCCCCTGCTGGCGACAACGTTCGCGACCTCACCGACGATGCGCTCCGCCGCTTCCCAAACGATCCGCGGCTGCTCGAGATCCGCACCCACGCCGCGAACGATCTGGTGACGGTCGCCATCGAGCTCCGCCAGGCGGGCGACGCGGCCGACGCGATCAAGTCGCTGAAGCTTGCGCTCGAGCTCCACCCCGAAGAGCACAGCGCGAAAACGCTGATGGACCAGTACGAGGGCGAGCTTCAGCGCGAGATGAAGATTGCCCCGCTCGATCGCCTCCAAAATGGGCCTGGCGGAGGCGCGGGCGCCGTTCTTCCATCGTCGTCGGCGCGATCGTCAACGCTTCAAGGCGCGTCTGGCTCGCTGCGTGTCGTGCTCGAGGCAGCGCCCGATCACCCGCGCCCGGGCCAGCCGGTGCAGCTCATCGCGAAGGTCACGGCGGCGTCGAAGACGGCGATTACCGAGGCGCGGTTCGAAATATCTGGGCCTGGCATTCGGGATCGCGCGAAGCTCGCGGCCGTGAGTGAGCAGCCGGGCGTCTTCGAAGGTGGCTTTACGTTTTTCGAAGCGGGGCGCTACGAAGTCGCGTTCTCGTGCCGCGAAGGCGCGTCGAAGGTCAGCGCCACGCGCGTGATCGTCGCCGGTGACGCCACGCCGGCGCCCGGCGTCGTGCAGACACCCGCTCTTCCCCCGCCTCCTCCGCCCGCGCCTACGGCCACGGCCGCGCCGGATCCCGCGCCCGTTCACGCGGTTCCAGCGCCCGCTCCCGCGCCGACGGCGAGTGGCAAATGGCTCTGACCTCGATGCCCGCGCGCGCGGTGGCCTTTGCGTGCACTCTGCACGGAGTGCTCGTCGTCGCATCGAGCGAGGCGCGGGCCGACGAGCCGACGAGCTCGTCGCCCAACACGACCACCGCGCCCGCGAGCACGACGCCCGGGAGCGTGACGCCCGGCGAGTCGGCGAGCGGCGCGCCTGCCGAGCCGGCGGGGGCGATCTCGACGGGACTGGGGCCGACGCTCCTCGAGCGACCACACACTGTGGCGATCGTCGAAGCGGGCATTCTCGTGCTCCCCACTGCGCCGATTTCGCCGTCGCAGCAGGGCGGCTCGACGCCGTTCGGCGGCTTTGGAAAAGGCGACGCGACCATCGAAGTCGGCCTTCATATTTTGTACCGGGCCACCCCCGAGTGGGCCGCCGGCGCAGGCATTCTGTTCGGCCCGCAGCCCACGAGCGAGAGCGTCCCCGTCGCCGGTACAAATCTCAATCGAACGCACTCGCGCAGCTACTTCACCATAGGCGCCGAGGTTCGGTACTTCCCCATTCGGCTCCGTTGGGTCGAGGCGTGGGTCGGTTTCACGGCGGGCGTGGCCGTCGTCGCCGATCGCTACGCCACGCTCAACGGCATCCCCCAGCCCACGCTTCTCGGCACGCCCGAATCGACGGTGCGCACGGAAGGCGGCGCCGTCGGCGCGCAGCTCGGCATCGACTACATGTTCGCCGATCGCTGGGTGGCGGGCTTCGCGGCGCGCTCCGAGCGGTGGCTCTTGCCGAGCGTCGCGGCAAGCTCGTCGCTCGGCGATCAGGCGACGCTCACGGGGATCGTCGAGGTCCTCCAGTTTGCGCTGAACATAGGCTACCGCCTGCCGTTCTGAGCGCGCGAAACGATCGCGGGGCGCTCTCGCCTAGCCCGTCGTCGAGATCGCGATCGCTTCGGCGAGGACGACGGCGATGCGGTCGACGACGATGCCGAAGAGCGAGATGAGCGCGAGGGCACGCAGTGGCGCGAGGAGCGCGTGGACCTGCGCCGGGGCCGATGCGCGGGCGATCAGCGCAAACGCGACTTCGAGCACGAGGGACGCGGCGAGGAGCGGCGCGCCCAGAGCGACGGCGAGGGTGATTCCCGCGGTGAGATCGTGCATCGCCGCGAGGATCGGATGGTCGGGGAAATCGCGGAAGACGAGCGCGGAGACGACGCGCGCGGGGCCGCCCATTGCGAGAAACAGCGCGCACGCGAGGAGCGACAGCGGCACGCCGAGGGGCGACGCGCGCCCTTCGATGACGGGCGACGTGACGCTGTCCGACGAGCCGCGGAGCGCATCGACGACGCCGCCCGCCATCGTCGCGGCCCACAACGGGATCGCCGCGGCAAGAGCCACGGGCAAGCCGCGGAGGATCTCGGTGACCGCGAGGAGCGGCCACGGCGTCCCCGCATGGGCCCCCGCCA
The DNA here is from genome assembly GCA_025354825.1 of Myxococcales bacterium. Taxonomy (GTDB): domain Bacteria; phylum Myxococcota_A; class Polyangia; order Polyangiales; family Polyangiaceae; genus JANXMC01. Next base: position 108 of record JANXMC010000670.1, on the reverse strand, counting down.
CGGCGACGGGGACGAGCGCAGGGAAGACGCACGCTGCGAGCGCAAGCCCCAAGACGCCGCGCGCGGGCGTGGGGAGCGCCTTCAGCCCAAAGGCCGGGACGAGCGCAA
>JANXMC010000655.1 GCA_025354825.1 Myxococcales bacterium | reverse complement strand
AACGCGTTCACCTGCGGCGTCGCCCGCACCGACCGGATTTTCTACGGCAAGGCGTCGGGCATCGGAAACCCAATCCTGTACATCGGCGCGAAGACCGGCCGCGACGGCATCCACGGCGCCACCATGGCGTCCGACGAGTTCTCCGCCGGCGGCCCCAGCCAGCGCCCGACGATGCAGGTCGGCGACCCGTTCATGGGCAAGCTGCTCATCGAGGCGTGCCTCGAGCTCTTCGCGTCGAACACGCTCGAAGGCATCCAAGACATGGGCGCCGCGGGCCTCACGTCGTCGAGCGTCGAGATGGCCGGGCGCGCGGGCAACGGCATCGAAATCAACCTCGATCTCGTGCCCCGCCGAGCACGCCGCATGACGCCCTACGAGATTCTCCTCAGCGAGTCCCAGGAGCGCATGCTCCTCGTCGCCGAGCGCGGAAAAGAAGAGGCCGTCCTCGCGATCTGCCGCAAGTGGGATCTCGACGCCGCCGTCATCGGCGAGGTCACCGACACGAAGCGCTGGGTCATCAAAGCGACGCCGGGTTTCGACCCGTTCGACAACGCCGCCGTCACGACGAACCCCATCGTCGCGTGCGACATTCCGATCGAAGCGCTCACGGACGCCGCGCCCATTTACGACCGCCCGCAAGGCCCGGACGCGACCTTCAAGGAGCGCACCCACGTCGACGAGTCGGCCATCCCCGTGCCGAGCGCCAACGACTTCGGCGCGGCCCTCGTGGCACTCCTCGGCTCGCCCAACATCGGTTCGCGGCAGTGGATCTGGCGTCAGTACGACCACATCGTTCGCGGCGGCACCCTCGTGCGCCCCGGCTCGGATGCCGGCGTCGTGCGCGTCCCCTGCGAGCGCGACGGCGTCTCCATCGACAAGCACCTCGCGTTCTCCGTCGACTGCAACGGCCGCCACTGCGAGCTCGATCCGTTCCAGGGAGCGGCCATGGCGATCGCCGAGGTCTGTCGAAACCTCGTCTGCTCCGGCGCCGAGCCTATCGGCATCACCGACTGCTTGAACTTCGGCAACCCCGAGCGGCCCGAGATCATGGAGCAGTTTTCGCGCGCCATCGACGGCCTCGCCGCCGGCTGCAACGCGCTCTCCGTCCCCATCGTGAGCGGCAACGTGAGCCTCTACAACGAGACCGACGGCCGCGCGATTTTGCCGACGCCGACGGTCGCGGCCGTGGGGCTTCTCCGCGACGGCGACGACCGCGTGACGCAGTGGTTCAAGCGTGCGGGCGACGTCGTCGTCCTCCTCGGCGACACGAGCCCGGCGACCACGGCCTCGTTGGGCGGCAGCGAGTACCTCACGGCGAAGCTCGGTCGCGTCGCGGGCGGCGCGCCCACCATCGACCTCGCCCTCGAAGCGCGCCTTCAGACGCTCGTGCTCACGCTCGCACGAGAGCACCACATGAGGAGCGCCCACGACGTCTCCGATGGCGGCCTCGCCGTCGCGCTCGCCGAGTGCTGTGCGACCGGCCCCTTCACCGGCGAAGACATCGGCGTCACCGCCACCCTCGACGCCGCGTCGTCGGGCCTCGGCGCCGTAGCCGCGCTCTTCGGTGAAGCGCCCAGCCGCGTCGTCGTCAGCGTGTCGCCCGCGGATCTTTCCGCGGTTCTCGAAGCGGCGCGCGCCGCAAACGTTCCGGCCCGCGAGCTTGGGAAAACAGGCGGTTCGGCCCTCGTTCTCGACCTCGCCGTGTCGGGCGGGGCGCCCATCGGCGTGAAGGTGGGAGCTGCCGACATTCGCACTGCGCGCGACCGCTGCCTCGAGGCGATCGTCGGGGTCTGAGCGCTCTCGCCCTCGTCCCAGACCGCGCCGGCTGACGCTTTGCGGCGTTCGCTCTCGCGATCCGCCCGTTTGCAAACGGAACGGTCGTGATAGCTTCGGGAATAGGCGGGCGCGATCGAAGCGTCGCCGAGTCCCAGGACGAACGTGGCCTCCCCGCTACTCGGATACAACAACAACTTCCGCCACAAGAACCGCGTCTTCCACGTGCAAACGGAAGACTCGGGGGTGAAGCGTCCTCACATCATCACGCACCTCTTCGCGGACGGCGGTCGCATCGTTAAATCGGTGAAGACCAGCTACGTCGAATACGTCGGCAATCCGAAGATGGTCGACATCGTCAAAGAGATGATGAAGCAGCAGCACAAGGCGATGATCATCGCTTTGCGCGACGGTCAGTTCGACCTCATCATCGATCCGAAACCGAAGGCGCCGGCCGCCGTCGAGAGTGCGCCCGAAGCGGCGCCCGACGAGAAGCCGAAGACCGATCCGAAAGGGCTCGCGAGCCTCGCCGCCACCGACGCCGTCGTCGCCGTGACCGCGATGTCGCCGGTCGAAGCGTCACGCGCCGAAACGCAGCTCGCGATGCCGCAGGTCGCAGCGCCGGAAGACATTCCGGACACCACGCGCAACCCCCATCAAGACCACGAGCTGACGCTCGACATCGACGCGCTCGAGCGCGCGGCTGCGGCCGCCGAGACCGAGTCGTCGCTCTTTCAGCACGCGAGCGATCTCCCGCCACCGCCCGAGAATCTGTTTCGCGAAAAGAGCGCGACGGGAGGCTACAAGTCGGTCGCACCGCCGCCGCCCGCATCGACGGACACCGAGCGCCCGCCGCCGCGACGTGGCCCCCACGCGGTGCGCGCGGCGAACATCGTGGTCCCCGGCCCGCCGCGGACGCCGAGCGACGGTCACGACGCGAACGAGGGCGGCCACTCGCCCGCACCGGGCGCGGCTGCTGCGAATGCGAATGCGAATGCGACAACCGACGGTGCGAGCGAAGGGCGCTACGGCAACGCCCGCCCCGCGGCAATCTTCGGCAACAAGGCGAAGCTCGCGCCGTCGAAGAGTCTGTTCGGCGAGGATCTCATCAGCGACAAGTCGCTCGACGAAGTGATCTTGAGCTACCTCGCCGAAGACCTCGATCCGCAGGCCGAAAAGAAATAGCGCCGCGGCCCGCTCGCGCGAGCGGCCGACGTCGACGCGCTACTTGGAATAGAGCAGCGCCGCGCAGATGGCGGCGGTGGCGAGAACGATAGCGATGACGATCGGCATCACGCTTCGCGGCGCGGCCTTCGGGGGTCGCGCGAGAGCAGCACCCGCCTTGTCGACCGCCGAACGCTTCGTGCGCCGCGTCGAGTCCATCTCCGTCCCCGACGTCTCCGGCACCGCGATCTTCTCGCCGCTCGCCGTCGTCGACGCGGCCGCCGCCGGCACCGATTCGGCGGGGCCGTCGCTCGCCCCCGAGCCCGCGCGGAGATCGGCCCGCATCTCGCGCGCCGAGGCGTGGCGATCGCCGGGCATCTTCTTTAGAGCGCGCAAGCAGACCGCCTCGAGGTGCTTGTCGACGTTCGCAGTCGGGCTCACGACCGAGGGCGGCTGCGGCTCCGATTCGACATGCATCATCACGAGCTTGATGGCGCTGGGCGACTGGAACGGCAGCTTCCCCGCGAGCATTTGGTAGAGCATCACGCCGACCGCGTAGAGGTCGCTCCGCGCGTCGAGGGTCTCGTTCTTGATGTGCTCCGGCGACATGTACTCCGGCGTCCCCACGAGCATGCCGTGGGCCGTGAGCGTCCCCGTTTGCGTCAAGGTCGATTCGCCCACGGCGACACCGTCGGCGTCGCGCTTTTGAAGCACCTTGGCGATGCCGAAGTCGCAAACTTTGATGAGCTCCGTCGGGCGGCCTTCGTCGTCCTTCTGCTTGGCGATCATGATGTTCTCGGGCTTCAGATCGCGGTGCAATACCCCTTCGTCGTGGGCGACGGCGAGGGCGGCCAAGACCTGGGAGAGAATGTCGACGATGCGCGCCGTGGGGAGCGGCCAGTCGTCGCGCATCACGCGCAAGAGATCCCGCCCGTCGATGAACTCCATCACGAGATAGAGCAGTCCGTCAGGCTCTTGGCCGAAATCCAAAATGCGAAGCGAGTTGATGTGATCGAGCATCGACGCCGTCTTGGCCTCGCGCTTGAACCGCGACGCGAACGACGACTCGTCGCCGTGCCCCGGGTTCAGCACTTTGACGGCGACGTTGCGCTTCAACACCGTCTGCCGCGCGCGGTAGACGGCGCCCATTCCGCCGCGCCCGAGGAGCGCCTCGATCTTGTACTTGTCGGCAATCGTCCGCCCGAGGAGCGGATCTTCCGTAGGCTCGGGGCTCAAAAGGAACCGACCGCGGCGAGGTGGAAGCCGACGTCGAGGTTCTTGCCGGACCCGTCGCGATCGGACCACTGCCAAAGCTCGGTGCTCGCCTTCACGCGAAAGCCGCGCTCGATCGCGAAGGTCGATCCGACGGTGTAGCGGAGCACCGAGCTCGTTCGAGTGAGGCCGAGGTCGCGCAGCACGTTGCCCTCGCGGTGGAGGAGATCGACCCGACCAATCACGTCGACGACCTTCGATACCGGATGCTCGATCTCGCCGTACGCGCCGTGCTTCACGAAGAAGTTCCCGCCGGTTGGAGCGAGCGCGTAGGCGAGCTTGGAGGCGTCGCTCGTGTCGAACTCTTGGCGACGCGCAAGGTACTCGAAACGCAAGTTCGTGCGGTTGAAGCGGAAGACGAGGTCGGCGCCGACGATTGCGTAGGAGAGGGAATTTTTCGGGTCGAACGTGCCGTACATGCCGCTCGCGCCCACGGTCATATCGCTCGTGGGCGAGAGCTTAAGGGTGAGCGCGGCGCGCCCGCCCACAGTGGGGCGCGCATTGTTGTCGACGTAGTAGAGCGAGCCCGATCGCGACTGCTCGAAGTCGAGATCGAAGCCGTTCGAATCGCCCTTGAAGCCCGACACGGCGTAAACCGCGTAGTCGCCCTGCACGTTCTCGCCGAACCAGTGAGTGCCGTTCACTTCGACGCCGTTGTCGGGGAACGGGCTGGGCAACACGCCCATGTTCCACGTTCGCAGACGGAGCATGCGGCCCATGTCGTAGGCGAGCGGCTTGTCGCTCAGTCGATGGTTCGCGGTATCGCTGCGAAGGTTAAAGCTGCCGAAGCTCGGGCTGAAACGCCCGACGCGGACGTTGAGCTCGTCGGCGGCGCGGAGATCGAGATACGCCATGTTCATCTCGAAGCCGTGGCAGCCGTAGCAGACCTTCACGTTGGCCGAGATGTGGTCGGAGATGTCGGCTGTGACCTTGAGCGCGGCTTCGGTGGTGAAGCCGTCGAAGCCGATCCCGCGTGCATTGGCCTGGGGCTGCGTCGGCACGAAGTGGTAATCGAGCTGCACGGAGCCTGCGAAATTGCGCTCCATCGCGCCCGCGCGAAGCGGCACGAGGACCGCCGCGAGCAGCGCGACGGCGAGCGCGAACGGGAGGAAGGTCGAGCGGCGCGACGGCGTCATTGCGCGACCTCGGCGGCGTCGGGGGCCGATGCGTCGAGCGGTGCGGGCGCTGGCGCCGGCGCTGGTGCGACGAGAAGCTCACTCGGCTTCGCCTTCGCGCGCTTCTGCTCTTCCGAGAAATAATGGAGGAAGCGGAGGATGACGGTCGTGTCCTCCATGGAGATCCCGCTGCTCGGTTGGCGGCGCATGCGGGCGACGTAGAGCGCCCAGAAGGCGTCGTCCTCGATGCCGCTCTGGAGCGGACGCGCAAGGGAGTGGCACTTCGAGCAGCGCTGCGCGAAGACTTCGTAATCGGGGCGAACCGACTCGGGCATCTTCGATGCGTCGAGCCCTTCGGAGCGATTCGTCACGCACCCCACGAACGCGACGACGGCGATCACCCCCAGCGCGCGCGCACGTTTCCAAACCGCCGAGGAGCTCATTCGCTGTCCTCCCCTTTTGCGCCTTCGGCGATCCAGTCCGAGAACAGCTGTATTTCGGTATCGTTCAAGAAACGGGGGCTCTCTCTCGGCATGCGTGAACCGGTTGGGTAAATGCCGCGGAGCTTCTTGATAATCGCCGAGTCGCACGGTTTGCCGGGGACGGCCGTGACGCCGAGGCTCGTTTTTCCGCCTCGCCGAAGGCCACCGAGCGTCGTCATGTCGAGGCCGGCCTGGAGAATCCCCTTCTTCGACTCGTAGGCGGCGTCGTCGGCATCGCCGCCGATCGCGAGCGAGTCGTAATGGCAACTTCGGCAGCCCGGCCCGTTCGGATCGGTCTTCAGGCGGTTCATGATCGGCCGAATGTCGCCCTTGAACGTAACCTCGCGCGCCGGGTCGGAGTCGTCGTTCGAGCAGGCGAAGTTGAGCGCGTCGCCCGTCTGCGCATCGAACACGCTGCACGCGTCGAGCACCGAAGCGGACGCGACGATCGCCGCGAGGGCCGCGACCGCCTTGGCGCTACGCACGGTGAGCAGAAAAAGCATGCGGGCGGTCATTCGCTTTTGAAGGTCAGTGTGACGTCGGCCGTCGCTTCGCCCGTGTCGACGCCAGGAATCTGTAGGTTGCGCACGCTCGCTTCGACGCAAGCATCGAGCCCGGGGAGGAACGAGGCGCCGTTGAGCGTCGACGCCGTGACGCGGCCCGTGTCGTCGATACCGAGATGCAGCGTCGCGTCGCCGCCCGCCGACGAGCCCCGTGTTTTGAGCGCCGTCCGGTAGCAGGTTGCCCAGGCGCCGTGGGCTCGCGTGAGCGCCGTGCGGAGCCTCGCGGCCGAGAGCCCGTTGGTCGTCGTGAGGCGCTCGATGTGCACGTGACCGAGCTCCGGATTGAACGGCGGCGCAGTAGGCGCGGCGGCCATGGGCGGCGTCGCCAGCACCGGCGCGGGCGGTGGCGCGGCGACCGTTGGTGCAGGCACGACGGCGACGGGCGCGGGCGGCGGCGGCGTCTGAGGGGGCTCTTCTTCGGGCGCGGCAGCCGGTGCATTCGCGACCGCGTTCGTCGCGGGCGGACGCCCGTTCCGCGCCTCGTTCCCGTGACGCTTCGGCGGCGACGCCGCGACGACGGCAGCCGACGTCGGCTGCAGGGTGTCGCTCGTCCGCGGCGGCGGCGCGGCCGACGGCGGCGTCATCGCCGTCGCCTCGCCCCTGGGCGCGACCTTCGGGCTCTCGGTCGACGCAGCGGTCACCGTCGTCGGCGTCGGCGTCGATGTTTGCGTCGATGCGCCTCCACGCTTCATCATCGCCATGCCACCAACGCCGATGGCCGCGACCACCGCCAACGCGATCACCGCCGGGGCACGGCTCGTTCGACGCGCGGGGAGCTCACGCTCGGCCATCGCCGCGAGCTCGGCGGTCTCGGCCCCGCGCATCGACACGAGCACGGGCGAGGTCACGCCCCGCGTCTCGTCGGCGGGAGGCGGCGTCGCAGCTTTCGGTGCAAGCGTCGGGTCCGTCGCCGGCGCCTCCATCGTCGGCGCGCCTTCGATTCCCGTCACGGCCTGATGCAGGCGCGGCGGAGCGGTCGGCACGCCCCCCGAAAGCACCTCGCTGGGCGCCGCCGCCTTGAGCGCCGCACGCATGTCGCGCGCCGTCTGGTACCGCTCTTCACGCTTCTTTCGAAGCCCTTTGAGGCAGATCGCCGCCAACCCCGGATCGACACCGGGATGCACTTGCACCGGCGGCACGGGCTCTTCGGTCACGTGCTTCAGCACGATGCCGAGGGCGCTCTCGGCGTCGAACGGAACGCGCCCCGTGATGAGCTGATAGAGAATCACGGCCATTGAATAGAGGTCACTTCGCGCATCGAGCGACTCGCCGCGCCCTTGCTCGGGCGACATGTACTCGGGCGTGCCGATGACGAGCCCCTGCCCCGTGAGCTTCGCCGTTCCGCGCTCGGCCTTCTCGGCCGGATCGCTGCGTGGGTCGGAGATCTTCGCGATGCCGAAGTCGCACACTTTGACGATGTCGGCCGCGCGCCCTTCGTCGTCCGTCCCCCGGAGAATCATGATGTTCTCGGGTTTGAGGTCGCGATGGACGACCCCCATGTCGTGGGCCACCGCGAGGGCCGCGAGGGCCTGCGCGAGGATCCCGGCGACGCGCGCAGGCGGCATCGGCCAGTCGTCGACGATCACGCGAAAGAGATCGCGCCCGTCGAGGAACTCCATGGCGATGTAGAGCAGCCCGTCGGGCTCGGCGCCGAAGTCGAAGACGCGCATCGCGTTCGGGTGGTCGAGGCGCGACGCCGCCTTGGCCTCGCGTTGAAAGCGCGCGGCGAACATTCCGTCCTTCGCGTGCTCCTGATGCATCACCTTGATGGCGACGACCTTGTCGAGGGCGGCTTGGTGTGCCCGGTACACCGCGCCCATCGCCCCTCCGCCGAGGAACGCGTCGATAAGGTATTTCCCGGCGATCGTGCGGCCGATGAGGTTTGCGTCGCCGCCCTGCGCCATCTCCCGAAGCCTACGCCCAGAGGCGTTTTAGACGAAGCATTCCTCGCCTAGCCTGCGCGCTTCGCGGACGAGGGCCACGTCGGCGTCGCGAGCCGCACAGGCCTCGATGATCGCGTGGCACGGCTCGCCGGCCTCGATCATCACGCGGGCGCGGCTGCTGCCGGTAAGCAAATCCAGAGCGGGGATATCGTCGACGAACTCGTACCTCTCCGTTCGAAAGCGGAAGGTGTGGGCGGACACGCGCGCTCCGGCTTTCGCCTGTGCGTGGGCGAGGGTGATGAGCGCAAGGTACGTCGCGTACGGACGAAAGGCCGATGCGTGCACGGGGTGAATCTGGACGCCGCCGCAAACGACACCGGCATGCTTTTGAAACATCGGGAGGAACGTCGTAGGCCTGAACTCCACCCCCGGGAGGCCCACACACGACAGGTCGCGCGCGAGGCGAACGCCATCGAGAAACGGCGCGCCGACAATCTCGAAGGGGCGTGTCGTCCCTCGGCCTTCGGAGAGGTTCGTCCCTTCGACGAGGCAGCCACCGGGGTAGACGCGCGCGGTCTCGTAGGTCGGCATGTTGGGCGACGGCATCACGAACGGCCTGTCCCACGCAGCTGCGTGCGCGTGGCGGTCGACCCCGCGCGTGCCGACGACTTCAACGAGACCTTTCGGGACGCCTTCGACCACGGCGCGCCATGCGACGATCTCGCCGAGGGTCATGCCGTGGCGAACGGGGAGCGCTTCGAGGCCGACGAACGAGAGAAAGCCCTTCTCTTGGCTCGCCCCTTCGATCACCTCGTCGTCGCACCCGAGGGGGTTCGGCCGGTCGAGAACGAGCACACGAATGCCCAGGCGCGCGCAGGCACGCACCGCGAGAACGGCCGTCCAGACGAAGGTGTAGTAGCGGGCGCCCACGTCTTGGAGATCGATGACGAGCACCTCGACCCCCTCGAGATCGCTCTCTTTCGGTGAGAGGTCCTCGAAGCGGTCGCCGTAGAGACTTTTGACGCGCGTGCCCCGAACGTCGCGCGCGTCGTCGACGCCAATCATGTCTTGGGCTTCGCCGCCGTAGCCGTGCTCCGGGCCGAAGACGATGACCGGCCGCGCGCCGACGCCGTCGAGGATGTCGGCCGCGTGCTGAAGGCGCCGCGTGACCGACGCGGGGTGCGCCAAAAGGGCCACACGGCTACCCACGACTTTTTTCAGAAGCGCCGCGTCCTCCGCGAGGCGGTCGAGCCCTGTGTGCATTTTTCTCCCCTATCCGGGTGCTACCAAGCCATGCAATATTTTCAGAGTGCGCCGCGTACTCATCGTCGACGATGAAGAGAACATCCGCCTCGTCTTGAAGACGCTGCTGAAGAAGCACGGCTACGAAGTCGAAGTTGCCGACAGCGGCGAAGCGGCGATGGCCCTCCTCGATTCGTTCGGGCCGGACGTCATCCTAACCGACGTTCGTATGCCGAAGATGGGCGGAATGGACCTTCTGGCGACGGTGAAGGCGAAGCAATACCCAGCCACCGTCATCGTGATGAGCGCCTACGGGAGCGTCGACCTCGCCCTCGAGGCCATGAAGGCCGGCGCTTACGATTACGTCTCGAAGCCGTTCAAGCCCGACGAGATCGTTCTCGCGCTGCGAAAGGCCGAAGAGCGCGAAGTGCTTCGGCGCGAGAACCGCGCGCTGAAGGAGCAAATTCGCCAAGAGCACCGCTACGAATCGATCTTGGCGAAGAGCCCGCAAATGGCGGAAATCTTCCGGACGATATCGAAGATTGCCGATTACAAAACGACTGTGCTGATTGCCGGGGAGAGCGGCGTTGGCAAAGAGCTCGTGGCCAAAGCGATTCACGAGCGGTCGATTCGCAAAGGGCACCCGTTCATTGCGATCAACTGCGGCGCGATTCCCGAAAACCTCCTCGAGAGCGAGCTGTTCGGCCACCGCAAGGGGGCGTTCACCGACGCGTCGTCCGATCGACGCGGCCTCTTCGAAGAGGCCTCGGGCGGTACGCTGTTTCTCGACGAAATCGGCGAATTGCCGCTCAACTTACAGGTGAAGCTCCTCCGCGTTCTGCAGGAGGAATCGGTACGGCGCCTCGGCGATTCGCGCGATCTCAAAATCGACGTGCGCATCATCGCGGCAACCCACCGCGATCTCGGCACCGAAGCCAAGGCCGGCCGGTTTCGCGAAGACCTCTTTTACCGAATCAACGTACTACCGATTTTCATCGCGCCGCTGCGTGCGCGCCGCGAAGACGTGCCGCTGCTCATTGACCACTTCATTGCGCGCAACAACACCCGCCTCGGAACGCACATTCGTGGTCTGACGAGCGACGCGCGCAAGCTTCTTTTGGAATATGCGTGGCCGGGAAACGTGCGCGAGCTCGAGAACACGATCGAGCGCGCGATGGTGTTGGCCGAGGGCGAGGTGCTCGATACGGGCGATCTCCCCGAGCGCATTCGGGAGGCGCTCGATCCGGTGCAGGTGCAGCTGGCGACGGGCGAGCTGTCGATCAAGAAAACGGCCGCGGCCGTCGAAGAGATCCTGATTCGTCGCGCCCTCGTGAAGACGAAGGGGAACCGAACGCGCGCCGCCGAAGTGCTCGAAATCAGCCATCGGGCGCTCCTTTACAAAATTAAGGACTACAAGATCACCGACCTGTGATCGCCATGCCCACGCCCTCGAGCCTTCGCCTCCGCCCTCTCGTTACGCCGCTCGTTTTCGCGCTCGCCACGCTTCTCGCGTGCCTGGTGCCACGCGTCGCCTTTGCGGCCGAGGCCGCCGCGCCGAAGCCGACGGCGGCCGAGGACGAGAAGGTCGCTTCCGATTCACCGCGCGCCGCGCTCGCAGACTATTTGGCACTCTGCAAAGCCGACCACTTCGATCGCGCCACGAAGTACCTCGAGCTGAAAAAGGGTGAAGCGCCGGCCGATGCCGCGCGAATTGCCCACGATCTCGATGCCGTCATTCGGCGGCGGATTGCCATCGATCTGGACGAGGTATCGCCTCTCTCCCTCGGGAATCCCAACGACGGCCTGCCGCCGGGGATCGACGATCTCGGGCGCATTCCGGCGGGCGCGGGCGCGAGCAACCTAAAGGGCGAGCCGCTTCGCCTCGTGCGCCGAGCCGACGATAGCGGCGCGCCCACTTGGCAGTTCTCCTACGGCACCGTCGAGCGCGTCCCCAAGTGGTACGACGGGCTCGAAGACCATTGGCTACGCGAGCGCGTGCCCGAAGTCTGGTTTCGCGAGGGGCCGAGAGATCTCCTCTATTGGCAGTGGCTCGCGCTCCCCTTCCTGGTCGGCGCGGCGCTTCTCATCGGGTTCATTCTCACGCGCGCGCTGCGGCCGCTCTTCGATCGCATTTTGCCAAAGACGGCCGGCGAGAACGCCTCGAGCTACCGCGAGCGGCTACGGGCGCCGGCACGCCTACTCATCGCGCTTGGTGCGTTTTCCCTCGCGGTTTCGCGCCTCGCCCTCGAGCACGCCGCCGAATCCGTTCTTTGGAACATCCTCCGCACGACGTTTCACCTGACCCTCGTCTGGTTCGTCGTTCGTATCGTGGATACCGCAACGCAGAATGCTCACACGTCCGAATGGGGGAGAGCACGCCCAGCGGCGGCGGGGCTCATGCCGCTCGTGGGGAAGCTCGTCAAGATTGCGTTCTTAATCCTCGGCACAGTCGCGATTCTCTCCGAGCTCGGCTACCCGGTCGCGAGCATCGTCGCCGGCCTCGGCATCGGCGGCTTGGCCGTTGCCCTCGCCGCCCAGAAGACCGTCGAGAACCTCTTCGGCGGCGTATCGATTGGCATCGATCAACCGTTTCGCATTGGCGATTACGTTTCGGTCGATGGGATTAGCGGCACGGTCGAAGGGCTCGGGTTGCGCTCGACGCGTATTCGCACGCTCGACAGAACGGTCGTGACCATTCCCAATGGCAAGCTCGCCGAAATGCGAATTGAGAACTTCACCTCGCGCGACCGCTTTCGCTTCAATGCCATTCTCCCCCTCGCGCCGAATACCTCCCACGAGCTCCTCGCGAAGATCGTCGCCGATACCGACGCTCACATTCGCGAGATGCCCGCCGTATGGCCCGACGCGGTCGAGGTGATCATCAAGGAGTTCACCAAAGACAGCGTGAATCTCGAGGTTTCCGCCGCCTTCGTCGTGAAAGACGCGACGGCCTTCCGCCCCGTGCGCCTCGCGCTCAACTTGCGACTCGCAGACATCGTTGCAAGCGCGGGGGTTTCGTTCGCCGTTCCTCGGGACCCTGCGTCAAATGCCGACGTGACACCCAAAGACTAAGTACGAATACGCGTCAGAGATTTTGCATGGACGTGCGCTAGCCTACGTCCTACGGAAACAGCGAAGGGTGAGGGAGCCGTAGGCCCCAGCTTCGTTGGCTCAAGGAGACCGGTCATGCGTTCAGCGCCCCGTACGATCCTCGGTTCACTCGCCAAGGCAACGATTGCCTTATCCCTTCTCACCGTCGCCAGCGCGGCATTCGCGAGCGATGTCTGGGATAAAGAATCGACCGAAATATCCCTCAAACGCGCCGCCCGTCAGGTGAAAGACAACTGCGGCGCCGCGAAAGACGCGAACGGCAAGGCGACGGGGCCGTGGGGGCCGACCAAGGTGTCGATCAACCTCGGTCACAACGGCCACGCGAAGGGCGCAACCGTCCCCGCCCCGTACGACGGAACGCCGCCCGGCAAGTGCGCGGTGCAAGCGTTCAGCAATCTCACGTTCCCGCCGTGGGCAGGCGCCGACATCGTGGTCGATTGGGACGTCGAGCTGGTTCAACCCAAATAGGCACTGCCGCATTTCGCGAAGAGCGACGGCTGTCGCGCGCGGCTCACTTGACTACGGCAGAGTCGGCTGGCGATCTCGCGCGCGTGATCCCGCGGCACACGCGCGAAGCCTGGTAGCCTTTGTGATGTGGCGCGCGATTTCGATCTGATTGTCATTGGCGCAGGGCCCGCCGGCGAAAAAGGGGCGGTCCAAGCTGCGTATTTCGGCAAACGCGTCGCCATCATCGAGCGCGAGCCGGAGCCCGGCGGCGCCGCCGTCCACACCGGCACGTTGCCCTCGAAGACGCTGCGCGAGACCGCGATTTTCCTTTCGGGCTATCGGCAGCGCGATCTCTACGGCCTCACCCTCGACATGAACCGCGAGCTCGCGGTGCCGAAGCTGTTGTCGCGCAAGAACGCGGTACGCGAGCTCGAAGCCGCCCGCTTTCGGTGGAACCTCGAACGCCACGGCGTCACGTACATTCGCGGCGTCGCTCGCTTCCTCGATGCGCACACGATCTCGGTGGCGACGACGGGCTCGACGCCGCGCACCTTCACGAGCGACGTATTTCTCCTCGCGACCGGATCGGCGCCGTTTCACCCGTCGAACATCCCGTTCGAAGACGAAGACATCGACGACTCCGACACGATCCTCGAGCTCGATCGCCTGCCCAAAACGATGACGATCATCGGCGGCGGCGTGATTGGCTGCGAGTACGCGACGATGTTCGCGGCGATGAGCGTGAACGTGACGCTCGTCGAGTCGCGCCCGCGCCTTCTGCCGTTCCTCGATCTCGAAATGGGCGAGCGGCTGCGCACGGCGATGATCGGTCTCGGCGTCGACATTCGCCTCGATGCGCAGGTCACGAAGGTCGAGCGCGTGGTCGGGCGCGGCATCGTCGTCACGCTGAAGACGGGCGTGAGCTCGAGTCCGACAAGGTTCTCGCCGCGTCGGGGCGCTCGGGGCGCACGAGCGACCTCGGCCTCGGCGACATTGGTGTCGGCACCGACAAGCGCGGCTACGTGCAGGTGAATACCGACTATCGCACCGGCGTTCCGCACATCTACGCCGCGGGCGACGTCATCGGCTTCCCTGCCCTCGCGTCGACGTCGATGGAGCAGGCCCGCGTGGCAACGTGTAACGCCTTCGATTTCACGTACAAACGCCAGGTTTCGACGCTTCTGCCCTATGGCATCTACACGATTCCCGAGTTGAGCTGCATCGGCCTTTCGGAGGAGCAGGCCCGGCAAGATCAGATCGATTACGTCGTCGGCCGCGCCTACTACCGCGACAACGCGCGGGGAAAAATCATCGGCGACAAAGACGGCGTCATCAAGCTCGTGTTCGACCGCAAAACACGAAAGCTCATCGGCTGCCACTGCATCGGCGAGCGCGCGACGGAGCTCGTTCACATTGGGCAGTCGGTGATCACGCTCGGCGGCTCGGTCGAAACGTTTATTGAAATGGTCTTCAACTACCCGACGCTGTCGGAGGCCTTCAAGTACGCGGCCTACGATGCACTGGCCCGTTTCAGCCCCGAATTGCTCGGTGAACGACGCATGCCGACAGCGCCCCCGTGACCCCCCTCGGGCGCGACGCGCGCCCGACGCAGCCACGCCCCCTCAACGCCTAGATTGACGTGGATCCCCTCGGCGTCTCACAATAACGAACGAGCGAGTCTCACGAGGCTTCGGCTCGAGGTGTTGCGTGTACGAATCCAAGACGAAGATCATCCCGGCCAAGAAGCTCGAAGAGCTCCGCGCAGAGAGCCGGGAGATCGAAGTCGACGTCGTTTTCGAGGACGACGAGCACGACGCGGGCGCGCCGTCGGCCGCCGACTTCGACGACGGAAACGCGACCGAGCCGGCCGATCTCGAGTCGATGGAGCTTGCGCCGAGCGAAGCGCCCGAGGCGCTCGACAATTACGAAGAGCTGCACGATGCGCTGAGCGAGCCGCCGCAGGAGCTCGAGCCCGATCCCGACGAGCCCGAACCTGAAGAGTCGTTCGCGTCGTTCTCGCGCCCCACGCCGCCGCCCGCGGCGAAGACGTCGTCGCCATCCCCCGACTCGGGGCCGCCGCCGCCGCGCGCGTCACACCCGTCCTATGCGGACATGCGCGCCCCCTCGCCATCGTTCTCGAGCCTCGGCCCGGTGGCGGCCATCCCGCCGACGGCGCCGCTGGCGATCCCACGCCCCTCGCCCCCGCGCCCGTCGACCGCGACGCCGCCGCCACCGCCGTCTGTCCCGTCTAAGAAGTAGGTTCAGCGTCGAGCGGCACCGCGCCGCGCGCCGGTCAGGCCTCGTCGAGGCGACGCATCCCTTCGAGGAGCAGCGACTCACTCGTCTGGTTGATCACGCGTGCGGGCGGCTTGAACGACGGGTCCAATCCGAACTCGCCGTCGGTCAATCGAAGCAGCGCGTAGAACGCCTCTTCGCCCCGGAGCTCGCCCCAAAGCGCATTGACGACATTGCCTTCTTGGAAATGCACTTCACCCGACGAGCCGCCACTTCGAATACGTAAATTGCCGGTTTTCTTGCTGCCCCAGAGCACTTGAATCATGTCGGGAATGCCCATCTCTTTGAGCGACCCCGACACGCCGCGCGGCCCCGCCTTGGTTGCGCGCTGGTCGAGCATCGCCTTGAGCTTTGCGACCAGCACGTCGGTCGACGCGGGCTTCGCCACGAAGTCGTTCACGTTCAGCTCGAAGGCCTTCTCGGCCTCGGCCTTCCCCTGCTTGCGCGTGTAGATGACCCACGGAAGCTCTTTGCCCCACGGCTGCGAGCGCACGTGAGCCAAGAGCTTGAGGCCGTCCATCTGCGGCAGTTCGAGCTCGCTGATGACCACGTCGATCTCGCCCTCGGGCAAAATCTTGAGCGCCTGATCGGCCGCGCGTGCCGTCTTCACGACAAACCCTTGCTCGATCATCCGCAGCTCGAGAACGGTGGTTTCTTCCGGGTCGACGTCGATGATGAGCGCGGTGTAGCGATTGGCCAATAGCTTGGCGCGAATGTCTTCGCCCATCACCATGTGGCGGAACAGATCGACCAAATGCGGGTCGAAGATCGTCTCGCGGTATTTCACGAGAACGGCGCAGGCGTCGGCCGAACTTAGGGCTGTGCGAAATGGATTGCGCGGGTTCTGCGTGAGATCGGAATACGTATCGACGATCGCCAGCATGCGCGCGCCGAGCGGAATGTCTTTGCCGGACATCGCCCCGGGGAAGCCTTTGCCGTCGAACCGCTCGTACATGTGAAGAACGGCGTCGAGGGTTTCGCTCGCCATCTTCACCCCCTCGAGGAGGCGCGGTGGCGTCGTGCAGACCTTCTGCGCGGCGACCTTGTGGCCGTCGTATTCGCTCGCGTTGAGCGCCGTGAGGTGGAACTGCCCCATCTTGCCGAGGTCGTGGATGTACGCCGCCGCGATGATGGCCACATCCGCCGGCGGCGGGATGCGCATGCGCTCGACCATGCGGCGCATGAAGCGCGCGACGTAGGCCGAATGGCCGCGCAAGTCGGGCCGCGCGTTCTCGAGCAGGCTCACCAGCACGTTGAGCAGCTCGAGGAACTCTTCGCCCGAGAAGCTCGACTTCGACGCTTGGCTCACTTGCCCCTGCGCCGACTGGGTCATTTCCGTCTCGGAAATCATGCGCTCGCCGCGCCCACCCGCCGCATCCATCGCGAGCGACGTCGCCATCGACGCATCGGTCACGAGGTTTCGCTCGTAGTGATCGAGCATGTTCTGGAACTGCGCGTGGGCTTGCCTGTCGAGCATCGCGAAGGCGTGAATGTCGCCTCCGTAGAACTTCGCGACGATCGCCTTCACCGCGAGGGGGCGCGCCAAAAACGCTTTTACCTCCTTCGCGCGGGAGGCCATTTTGACCTTCTCGATCATGTCGAGATCGTCCGGGTCGGCCGCGACCACGCTGATGGTCATCGTCTTCGGATCGAAGAGCACGGGAAAGACGAGCGCCTGCTCGGCAAAGCGCTTTGGAATCATATCGAGCGTGGACTTCTCGATTTCGGCTTTCGCAAGCTTCTCGCTCGTGACGAAACGCGTTTTGCGAAGCGTCGCGAGGGCCTTGAGAAGCTCGGGCTCGGCGATGAAACCGAGCTCGAGAATGCACTCTTCGACCCGCTCGCCCGTACGCTGCGAATGCTGCAGAACGGCCTCGTAATGGGCAGCCTGAAGCAACCCCTCGCGAACGAGGTAATCGCAAACCTTCTTGGTGAGCGGCGCGTTACTGACCGCACTGGCGTTCACAAAGAGTCCCTCGCCACGCGTTGCGGAATGGGGTCGGAATGGGGACGACCCCCGTCCTCGAGAGTGTATGCGGCTCTCTCGCGCGCGCGGGGAAAAGCTTTGCGCGAAGGCGAAACGCGCGCGGGCAACGTCGGGAGAAGGCCTACGTGCGGGAACGGACGTGACTCAGGATCAAGTCGAGCGCGACCTGATTTTGCCCGCCTTCGGGAACGATGAGGTCGGCGAAGCG
>JANXMC010000632.1 GCA_025354825.1 Myxococcales bacterium | reverse complement strand
TGGCGGGCGCGCTCGCCGGCTGTCGAACGCTGGAAAATGCCGCGGCCCGCGACCCGATGAAGTGCGAGCGCGATCCGTCGTGCAAAGGGCACCAAGACAAGTCGGCCGACTGCGTTACCCAGTGCGTCGACAACCCGTCGTGCATCGATCGCTGCATGAGCGTGAGCGGCCAGCAGCGCTGACCGCGTCGCGCGACGCGAGCTGGGCGTGTGTCGGCGCTCTCAGAAGCGCAGACGGAAGTGGAGCGACTTGGGCCGCGTGAGCTGATCGAACGCGAGGTGGCTCAGGCTGAAGCCGCGCCCCGAGTCCTTCACGCCGCTCCACGGGAGCGCCGGATCGACCGAATCGCAGCGGTTCATGTAGACCGTGCCGGCCTCGAGTCCGCGCGCGAAGCGCGACGCGCGATCCGGGTCTTGCGTCCACACGCTCGCCGTCAGCCCCACGCGCGAGTCGTTCATCTTGGCAATCGCTTCGTCCTCCGAATCGACCGGGCTCACGGCGAGGATCGGCCCGAACGACTCGGACTGCATAAGCTTTGCCTCCTGAGGCACGTCGGCGATGAGCGTCGCCTCGAAGAAGCGCCCCTGTCCATCGACCGACGTTCGGTTTCCGCCCACGATCACGCGCGCCCGCTGCGCACGCGCGTCGGCGATGAAGTCTTCGAGCTCGGTGATGTGCGCCGGCTGCGCGATGGGGCCGAGGGTCGTCTTTTCGTCCATCGGATCGCCAATGACGTAGGCGCGCACGAGCGCTTCGGAGGCTTGAACGAACTTGTCGTACACCGACCTGTGAACGTAGACGCGCTCGACCGCGCAGCAGCTCTGGCCCGCGTTGTAGATCGCGCCGTCGACGATGTTGTCGACCGTATTTTGAAAATCGCAATCGGGCGCAACGTAGGCCGCGTCGTTTCCACCGAGCTCCAACGTGAGGTTCACGAAGTGCTTCGCCGAGGCCTCTTGAATGCGGTGACCGCCAAAAATCGACCCCGTGAAGACGACGTGATCGACCCGCTTGTCGCCGACCATGCGCGCCGTGATCGCGTGGTCGCACGAGAGCGCCTGCACGAGATTCTCAGGGGCGCCCGCGTCGCGGAAGGCGCCGGCGAAGTGCTCCCCGCAGAGCGGCGTGCGCGGCGAGTGCTTTACGATCACGGCATTGCCCGCCAGCACCGCCGGGATGATCGAGTTCACCGCCGTGAGCAGCGGGTAGTTCCACGCCGGGAGGTCGACGACGACGCCAAGAGGCTCTTTCACGATGCGCCGCTCGAAGTTCGTTTGAGGCGGCAGCACGACATCGGCGAGCGACGCCTCTGCGACGCTCATCATGTAGCGCGCGCGCCCGGCCATCCCGCGCACTTCACCTTGGGCCTGCTTGAACGGCTTGCCCATCATGCGGCTGATGTCTTTCGCGATGGCGTCGGTGTTCGCCTCCATCGCGACGATCGCCCGCTCGCAAAGGGCGATGCGCTCTCTCACGCTCGACGCGCGAAACGCTCGCGACGCGGCGCGCGCACGGTCGAGAACGGTCGACACCTGGCTCCACCCCGCGAGGGGAACCGCCGCCGCAACGTCGCCGCGAAAGGGGTCGTCGACGTCGAGCGCCGTCGGAGCATTGCCAGTGGGGAGCGTCGTGCGTGCGTTTGTCATGGCCGTGAAGGGAAGGATACCGAACTCGGGGCCGCGGCGCGTGGTTGACCCGTAGCCCCCGGGCGGCTAAGAAGGCCGTCTCGGCGGTCTGGAAGACGGTCCGGCGTGGTAGCCAAGTGGTTAGGCAACGGTTTGCAAAACCGTCATACACGGGTTCGAATCCCGTCCACGCCTCGGTAGTTCTAGCGTTTGAGCCACGCGACGCGGGTCGTCGCGAGCCGTCGGTCACTGCGAAGGGCACTCCACGACGAGCTCCGCGCCTTCGATTCGCGGCGCGGCGGCGCCCGTTGCGCAGCGTCGCGCGATCGTGCGGCACGTGGAGTCGAAGAGCGTCGTGAGGCCCGCGCGGACGGCGACGGCCCGCGCCGCCGGATCGACCGTGCACGCGCTCCGAACGCCGTAGTCTCGGTTCCACCGCCCATCGCGGAGCGTGAGGCGTGACGCTGCAGCGCCCTGTGCGGCCGCGTAGGAGACGAGCCCCGACTCGGTCACGCGCTCGGAGGACGCCGTAGGCAGGGCGCGCGAAAGGCGCGTCACGGCTGCGACTCCGCGTGCGCGTCTGCCTCGACGACGCGCGACAGCACGAACGCCAGAGCTGCGTTGGGCGTGCTCGCGCGCGCGTGGCTCGCGCGAGGGGGGGCGCGCGTGCCCATAGGAAGGCGCCGGTTTCCCGACGAAACGCCCAGAATGGCGTCGCGGAGGGCCTGAAGGATCAGCGGGTTCATAGGCGCGATCACTGAACCCATGAACAGCGCTCGTCAAGGGTGCGCCGCCCCGGCGCCTGCAACCGCGCGGAATCTCACGGGGCGCTCGCGACGCCGACGCCCACCTCCCGGTGCCGCACGCGGGCGACCCTCGACAGGCTCCCTTTTGGCCCTTCGATTGCCAAATAGCGCGCCCGTGTGGCCTTTCGTATCGAGGCCATCGCGCCTTGTCGGCCAACCGCGTTCGCGAGTTGCGTACTTTCCTGCGGCGCTTTCTTCGGATCTTGGCGTGGGAAAGGGCCGTCGCGCGCCCCTCCGCAAGAAGGTCAACCCGTTGCGACTCGCGCTGCAGGGGTCGCGCTCTCGCGGCACTCGTATCGGCGCAAAATGGGCTTGAATCGTCGGACGTCGCTAAGTGGCATATGCGTTGCGATAGAGGCGTTCCGTCAACTCCAAAGGATGCCCTATGAATCGCCCCGTTCGTTACGCTCTCTCTCTCGCGGTAGCCGCCATCGCGCTCTTTGGACACGGCTCCACGGCCCACGCCGTTTACTGCGAGCCTTATCCCAACTACGGCGACTCGTCGCCGTCGCTGACGCTCACCACAGCAACGGTCGCGGGGCGCGCGCTCACCGAAGCCGAAGTCGCCGAGTACAAGTCGTTCTCCTACGGCCTTCACATCGACGCGCCGGACAGCCCTGATGTCGAGGTCATCGTCATTGGCGGCGCGCCCAGCGTTCTTCAGCTTCAAGAGGTCTTCCATGCGACTCCGTGATTTCTCCGCGCTCCTCGCGTTTGCTCCGGCCGTATTTGCCATTACGGGCTGTGATGTCGACGGGCCCGGTCACGACTATTGCGGCCCCAATCTCACGCCCGTCTCCCAGCAGGGGAGCGTCGCGTCGGGCGGATATGCGTCGAAAAAAATCGTCGTTGCCGCCGCAGGAACACCGTTCGTCGACGGCACGCCGGGCGCGCGCACGCTCGTGGTCGATCGCACGGCCGGCACGGCGACGCTGACGTTTCAGCGCAACGGCGAAGAGGTCACCCTTAACTTCACGGTCCCGCCGGTTCCTCCGCAGTGAGCACGAAGGGGCGGGCGGCGGTATGCTTCGCCTCCCCATGGCTCGTTCTTCTCGGTTCCCAAGGCCCCGGCTGTTCATGACTTTGGCGGCGCTCGTCGCCGGCGTGACGACGCTTGGCGCGCACGTCTCCGCATTCGCCGCAGAGCCGGACAAGACGCTCCCCTGGTGCGCCCCCGAGGTGAGCGAGCTTTCGGATCACGTCTGCTATTTCGATGGCGGCACGCGCCCGGAAGGGCGCCGGACGCTGGTGGTGTATCTCCACGGGTCGCTCGTTTTCAATCCCGGCTTTCAGTACGTTCAACAGCGAAATATGCGCCTTCAGGCGAAGCAGAACGGCTTCGTCGTCCTCATCCCCACGGCGCCGCGCACGGATACGGGCTATTGGTGGCCGTCGGGGGCGACGCAGAAGGCCGACGAGCCTGGGATCGTCGCCGGAATTGCCAAGTCGAAAGCCGAGCTCGAAGCGAAGCTCAATACCCACTTCGACGAGACCTTCGTGATCGGGTTTTCAAGCGGCGCGTACTACGCGAGCTCTCTCGCCGTGCGCGGCGTGCTCGATGTCGACGGCTACATCGTCCTCGCCGGCGGCTCGTCGTGGATGCGGCCCGACGCGGCCAACGGCGCCAAACGCGTGCCGATTTACGTGGGTGTTTCGGCGACGGACAAGCAGACGCGCGACCACGCGCGCGGCTTCGCGGGGACCCTCGCCTCGCTCCACTGGCCGTTTCGTGTCGACGAGCGCGAGGTCGGCCACATGGTCGACCCCGTCTTCGTGGCGCGCGGGCTTTGGTGGCTCCGAAGTCGCCTTACGCCGCCCGCGCCGGCGACTTCGAAATAGCGAACGGCTACAGCGCTCCGAAAACGAGAGCGGCGTTCGTTCCTCCGAATCCGAAGGAGCTGGAAAGTGCATAACGCAGGTTCTTTTGGCGCGCTTCGAGGGGGACGAAATCGAGGTCGCACCCGTCGTCGGGATTCGTGAGATTGAGCGTTGGTGGAAGGGTGCCGTCGCGCATCGCTTGAATCGTGAAGATCGCTTCGACCGCGCCCGCGGCGCCAAAGAGGTGCCCCGTCGCCGACTTGGTGGCCGACATGGCGAGCTCTCGTGCGTGGCTTCCGAAGAGCGCTTTCCCCGCCTCGACCTCGATGGGGTCGCCCACGGGCGTCGATGTCGCATGCGCGTTGATATACCCAATTGCGGACGGAGCGAGGGACGCGCGCGCGAGGGCCGCCTTCATCGCGCGACGTGCGCCGTCCCCCTTCGGATGGGGCGCGCTCATATGGTAAGCATCGCCGGAGAGGCCATATCCTAGTAGCTCAGCGTACATTCGCGCGCCGCGCGCGCGGGCGTGCTCGAGCTCTTCGAGGACGACGACGCCGGCCCCTTCGCCGATGACGAAGCCGTCGCGGGCGCGATCCCACGGCCGCGACGCCTCGCCGGGCGATTCATTGAACGAGGTGGAAATCGCGCGCATTTGGGCGAATCCCGCGAGCGTGAGGCGGCACGTCGCCGCTTCGGAGCCGCCGGCGATCATCACGTCGGCGTCGCCCAGCGCGATGAGCCGCGATGCGTCGCCCAGGGCGTGGGCGCCCGTGGCGCACGCCGTGACGACGGCGTGGTTGGGCCCTGTGTATCCGTACTTCATCGAGACGATTCCCGATGCTTCGTTGATGAGACTGCCCGGAATGAAATAGGGCGATACGCGCCGCGGCCCCTTTTCGTGGAGTGTGACCGCCGCGTCGGCGATGCGCGCGACGCCGCCGATTCCGGAACCGATGAGAACGCCGGTCCGCTCGCGATCCTCGTCGCTCGGTGCTGCCCAGCCTGAATCGGCAATGGCTTCCTTCGCCGCGGCCAGCGCGAAGATCATGAACTCGTCCATGTGGCGCACGTCTTTCGGGGCCACGTAGTCGAGCGGATTGAACAGCCCGTCGCCGACCCCGCGGGGCACTTCGCCTGCGATGCGCGACGGCAGGTCGGAGACGTCGAACCGTTTGATTCGCGTGATGCCCGAGCGGCCCGCGAGGAGCGATTGCCATGTTCGTTCCGCGCCGACGCCAAGGGGCGACACGACGCCGAGGCCGGTGACGACGACGCGCCTCATCGCGCACCTCCCACGCCCAGGAGAACAGGCGAGGGGAGCGATCGGCGAAGGGCCTGGCTCGCGCCGGGGCCGGGGCGCACCGCGACCGTTCCCGGAGTCAGATGCACACCCGTTTTTCGGTCGGTCACGACCGGCTCGAGTCGGCGACCCGTGACGGGGTCGACGCATTCGAGGGGTGCGCCGTTGGGCGCGAGCCAACGGTTTCCGAACGCCGAGAGCGCGAGGAGAATGGGCAGTACGTCGAGACCCTTCTCGGTCAGCGCGTATTCGTCACGCGGAGGCCGCTCGTCGTAGCGCGTGCGCTCGAAGTAGCCTTGGGCCGTGAGCACCTCGAGGCGACGCGTGAGCGTCGTGGGAGGGATCGCAAGGCTCGCTTCGAATTCGTGGAAACGGCTGACGCCGAGGAGAGCCGTCCGCAGGAGAAGAAGCGTCCATGCGTCGCCCAGCTCATCGAGCGCTCGGGCCATGGGGCACTCGACGTCTGCGAAGCTTTTTCGCTGCATTCCGCAGTTGTAAGGTTGTCACTATCATCACGCAAGTGACAATGAACGCGGCAGGCTAGTCGCCGTCGTGGGCGTCCGACGCGTCGCTCGCATTTCCCGCGTCGCTGGCATCGCCCCCATCGACAGTGGGCGCGTCTCCACCGTCGCTCGCGTCGCGCACGACGACCGCGCCGCCGTCGGTGACCGTGCCGACGGCCGCATCCCCGGAACCGGGCACGCCGTCGTCGAGCGCCGTACCTGCATCGAAGGAGAAGCTGTCGGGGTCGGTCTTCGTGCAGGCCGATGGCAAGAACGCCGCGACGAGCAAGGGGAAGAGGAGCGGAAGCGCGGAGCGCATCGGGAGCGTCATCGAGCGGGTCTTTCGAGGTGGTGAGGCAGCTACGTAGCGGACGGCGTTGCGGGCTCGAGCCAATAGATCGAGCGCGGACCGCGGCGCACGACGAGGGCGCCCGCGGCTGCGAAAGCGTCGACGGCGGCGCAGAGATCCGGGTGCTTCGCGCAGTAGTCGTGGCCGCCGAGGCGACCTTCGGGCGCGAGACGTGCGCTCCAGACCTGGAGATCGAGGGCGACGCTCTCGCCGTCGTGGCTGCCGTCGAGAAACACGCGGTCGACGCCGCCGGCTTCGAAGCGGGCGGCGGCCACGGTCGACGGCTCGGCGAGCACCTCGCACGCAATTCCGAGCGCTCTCATGTTCTCGCGAAAGGTGCGCTCGACGTTCTCCACCGCGAGTGCCGCGGCGTAGCGCGCGGCGAGGGAGTCGTTCGAGCCGCCGAAGTGGTCGACGCAGACGAGACGCGTGCCGTTCTCGTTGCAGACGGGCCCCACGAACGACGTGCTCCGCCCCTTCCACGAGCCGACTTCGACGAAGGTTC
>JANXMC010000612.1 GCA_025354825.1 Myxococcales bacterium | reverse complement strand
CCATCGCCGACGCCGCGAGCTCCGAAAGCGGCTTGCCCGTTCGGACCATGAGCGCGAGCACCTGCAGCCCGCCGATGATTCCGTCGCCCGTCGACGCATGATCGAGGAACACCAAGTGCCCCGACTGCTCGCCGCCGAAGTTGAAGCCCCCTGCGCGCATCGCCTCGACGACGTACCGGTCGCCGACGTTCGTGCGGACCATCTTGCCGCCCATATTTTGAATGGCGCGTTCGAGGCCGAGGTTGCTCATCACGGTGGCGACGAGCGTCTTCTTACGAAGCTCGTCGTCTTTCACCATGCGCTGCGCGCACATGGCCATGACGACGTCGCCGTCGACGATCTGCCCTTTTTCGTCGATGACGATGACGCGGTCGGCGTCGCCGTCGAGGGCGATGCCGATGGCGGCGCCGCGCTTCACGACTTCGGCCCGCACGTTGTCCGGGTGCAGAGCGCCGCTGTTCAAGTTGATGTTCACGCCGTTCGGCTTCACGCCGATGCTCGTGACCGTGGCGCCGAGCTCGTTGAAGACCATGGGCGCGACCTGGTACGCGGCGCCGTGGGCGGCATCGATGACGACGCGAATGCCGTCGAGAAGAAGTCCGCGGGGGAACGAGCTCTTCGTGAAAGCGACGTAGCGCCCTCGCGCGTCTTCGAGCTTCTCGGCGCGGCCCACGCCTGGCCCCGTTTTGCGTGCGCCGAGGAGCGTGTCTTGCGCCATCAAGCGCTCGATTTCAGCCTCTTGCGCGTCGGGGAGCTTGAAGCCGTCGCCGCCGAAAATCTTGATGCCGTTGTCGGCGTACGGGTTGTGGCTCGCTGAAATCACGATGCCCGCGTCGGCCCGCATGCTCACGGTCAAGTGGGCCACCGCCGGCGTGGGGATCGGCCCGCACAGAATCACGCGGCCGCCCATGGAGCAGATGCCCGATGCGATGGCGGTCTCGATCATGTAGCCGCTGAGGCGCGTGTCTTTGCCGACGATGATCCGCGGCGCATGGCTCTTATTGCGGCCCGCGACGAAGGTCACGGCACGACCGAGCTGCAGCGCGAGCTCCGGCGTCATCGGCGACTCGTTCGCAATGCCGCGAATGCCGTCGGTGCCGAACAGGTGGCGCACGGGCGCTGCGGCGGGGGCGATCGTCTTCGAGCGCGCGGCGGGCGGCGCGACGGTCTTCGACTTCGCGGGAGCCGCGCTCGTCGGCATCGCGGGGGGCATCTTCGTCTTGCTCGTCAAAACAGACCTCGGCTCAATCTCGGAAGTTCATGAACGCCAGCTCGATCCCCAAGTCCATGTCTCGGGCAAGCTGCATCGCTGCTTGCAAATCGTCCTTGTTTTTCCCAGTGACGCGAACCTGCGCCTCTTGAATCGACCCTTGGACTTTGAGCTTCGCGTCCTTGATCGCCTGAACGAGCTTCTTCGCGTTCTCCGTTTCGATCCCCTCTTTGATCTTCACGAGAATGCGCGCGCCGCCTTTTCCGGTTTTCGTCGGCTTCTGCGGATCGGTGAACTTGAGGCTCACCTTTCGTTTGATGAGCTTTTCTTGAAACACGGTGAGAGCAGCCTTTGCGCGGTCTTCGCTCGACGAGGTGATCGTGATCCCCTCCTCGCCCTTTTCGAGAGAGGTGTCCGTATCTTTGAAGTCGTAACGCTGGCCAATCTCCTTTTGAGACTGCACGAGCGCGTTATCGACTTCCATCCACTGAACCTTCGAGACGATGTCGAAGCTCGGCATCGTTTACCTCCGCGGGGGCGTTTTCAGAGCGCTCCCAAGCTTAGGGGGAACGCGAACGCCGTCATAGCGCGACGACGGGGTCGCGAGGCAAGCCGAGCAGCTCGGCGCGCGCTTCGCCGATGAGATAAATCGAGCCTGCGACGACGACGAGGTCGGGCTTGGGGGCCGACTCCGCGGCGGCGGAGAGGGCCTGCGAGACGTGGTCGAACGCGATGCCGTCGTACATCGAGGCCAGGGCCCCCGGATCGGCGGGCGTGCGGCCGCCCGGTGCGGCAAAGGCGTGAAATGCGGCCAACGGTGCAAGCCGTTCGATCATCGAGCGCCACGGCTTGTCGGCCAAGGCGCCAAAGACGAGGGCGATGCGCAACGGGCTGGGCGCCGCTTCAATGAGCGCTTCGAGATGTGCCGCGAGGGCCTCGGCGCCGTCCGCGTTGTGGGCCGCGTCGAGGAGGTACGCCGTGCCGTCGCGCTCGATGCGCTCGAGGCGGCCAGGCCAAGACACCGTCGCGAGCCCTTTGCGGAGCGCCGCGCGCGGCAGCCCGAGCCGCATGCCCACCCCGACGGCAATGCGTGCATTGTGTACTTGGTGCGCGCCGGCGAGGGCAATGGGGGCGTTCTGCAACAGAGCGTCGACGCTCGCATCGCCGTCGACGACGACCATCGTCCCGCCCCGTGCGGCGATGGTTTCGGCGAGGGCCGCCATCACGTCGGCATCGCCCGCGCCGACGACGGTTTCGACGCCGGGCTTCGCGATTCCCGCTTTTTCGCAAGCGATGAGCGGCAGCGTCGCACCGAGGAGTTCCATATGGTCGAGCGCGATGCGCGTAATCGCCGAGACGCGGGGCGGCGGGATGACGTTGGTCGCGTCGAGCCGCCCGCCGAGGCCGACCTCGAGAACCGCGATGTCGACCCCGGCGTCGCGAAACGCGATGAACGCGGCGAGCGTCGCGGCTTCGAAGAAAGACAGTTCGGGGGCGCGGCCGAAGTCGAGGGCCTGGGCGAGGGCGCTCGCGAGCGCGTCGTCGCCAATCGGCTCGCCGTCGATGCGAATGCGCTCGGCGAAGCGGCACAAATGGGGCGACGTGTAGAGCCCCGTGCGAAGACCACCGGCGCGGGCCATCGTCTCGACCATCGCCGAGACCGACCCTTTTCCGTTGGTCCCGGCGACGTGCACCGCCGCGAATGCCGTCTGCGGATCGCCCGCGCGCGCACAGGCCGCGCGCATCGCGTCGAGCCCGAGGTGAATGCCGAGGGGCGCCCGCGCGTAGATGCGTGCAAGGCTCGTCGAAAGCTCGATGGCCATGGCGACCACGATTACCCGATTACCCGATTACCCGATTACGCGATTGTCCGAGTGCGCGATCAGCCGCTGGGCGGCGGCGACGACGCCCGGGTCTCTTCGAACACCGGCGCGCGCGTGATGTGGCGCACGAGGCGGGCGATTTCGCTCTTCATCGCGAGGCGGCTCGTGATGCGGTCGATCATCCCGTGGGCGAGCAGAAACTCCGCACGCTGAAACCCCTCGGGGAGCTTTTGGCGAATCGTCGTTTCGATCACGCGGGCGCCTGCGAAGCCGATGAGCGCCTTGGGCTCGGCGATGTTCACGTCGCCCAAAAACGCGAAGCTCGCGGCGACGCCGCCCGTGGTGGGGTGCAGGAGCACGCTGATGAACGGGAGCGCCTCGTCGCGGTGACGCTCGAGCGCGCCCACGGTCTTGGCCATTTGCATCAGGCTCAGAATGCCCTCTTGCATACGCGCGCCGCCCGACGCCTGGAGCAGCACGACGGGCATTCGCGCGGCGGTCGCTCGCTCGAAGAGGCGCGCGATTTTCTCGCCGACGACCGACCCCATCGAGCCTCCCATGAACGCGAAGAGGAACGCGCCGTAGGCGATCTCGACGCCGTTCATTTTGGCGCGGCCGATCTCGATCGCCTCTTTTGCGCGCGACGACTTTTGCGCCGACGCGATGCGGTCGGAGTAGGCCTTACCGTCGGTGAAGCTCAAGGGGTCGCTCGGCTCGAGATGCGCGTCCCACTCTTCGAGGGCGCCGTCGTCGAGGAGCAGATCGCGCCACCGCCCAGCGGAGAGCTTGTGGTGCTGACCGCACTCGGGGCAGACCTCGAAGTTTGCCTCGAAGGCCTCTGCGGGCAGCGTTGCGTCGCACGCATCGCACTTGCGGAAAACCCCTTTGCCGAAGCTCCGCTTCGAGCTGACGTCGAGATCGAGATCCGCGGGCTTCTTGCTCGGCCAGTCGGTCATTCGAACTTCATTTGCGCAAGGTCACTTGCGATTTTGAGGGTGGGCTCGGTCTTGTCCTGAATTTCGCGGGCGCTCACACCGGGCGCAACTTCGCGCAGCACGAGCCCGTCGGGCGTTACGTCGATGGTCGCCAAGTCGGTAATGATCCGGTGCACGACGCCGCGGCCCGTGAGGGGCAGGTTGCACTCCTTCAAGAGCTTCGGCGAGCCGTCTTTCGCCGCGTGCTCCATGACGATGACGACGCGTCGTGCGGCGGCGACGAGGTCCATCGCGCCGCCCATCCCCTTCACCATTTTGCCGGGGATCATCCAGTTGGCGAGGTCGCCGTTCTCGGAGACCTGCATCGCGCCCAAGATGGCGAGATCGATATGCCCGCCGCGGATCATCGCGAAGCTTTCGGCGCTCGAGAAGATGGCCGAGCCCTGAAGCATCGTGACGGTCTCTTTGCCGGCGTTGATGAGATCGGCGTCGACCTCGCTCGCCGCCGGGTAGGGGCCAATGCCCAAGAGGCCGTTCTCGCTCTGGAGAACGACCTCGACCCCCTTCGGAATGTAGTTCGCGACGAGGGTCGGAATGCCAATTCCGAGATTCACGTAATAACCATCACGCAGCTCGAGGGCCGCGCGCTGCGCGAGCTGCTCACGGGAGAGAACTTTAGAACTTTGGCTCATCGCGTCTTCTCCCCGCGTACCGTGCGGCGCTCGATGCGCTTCTCGTAGCCCGTGCCTTGCACGACGCGTTGGACGAAAATGCCCGGCGTATGAATGTGATCGGGGTCGAGGCTGCCGACCTCGACGATCTCTTCGACCTCGGCGATCGTCACCTTGGCGGCGGTCGCCATCATCGGGTTGAAGTTCATCGCCGTGTGGCGGTAGACGAGGTTGCCGAAGCGGTCGCCCTTCCACGCCTTGATGATGGCGAAGTCGCCTTTGATGGCAGGCTCGAGCACGTAGGCGCGGCCGTCGAAGTCGCGAATCTCTTTCTTCGGCGACGCCTTGGCGACGCTGCCGTCGGCTGCGTATTTCAGCGGCAGCCCGCCGTCGCTGACCGCGGTGCCGGCGCCCGTGGGCGTGTAAAACGCCGGAATGCCCGCGCCGCCGGCGCGGAGGCGCTCGGCCAAGGTGCCTTGCGGGCAAAGCTCGACCTCGAGCTCCCCAGACAGGTACTGCCGTTCGAACTCTTTGTTCTCGCCGACGTACGACGACGTCATCTTCACGATTTGGCGATTGCGCAGCAGAATGCCGAGGCCGAAATCGTCGATTCCGCAGTTGTTCGAGACGACGGACAGCCCCTTCGTGCCGAGCTCGCGCAGGGCGCGAATGCAGCTTTCGGGAATACCGCACAGACCGAATCCGCCAGCGAGGAGCGTTGCCCCTTCGGGGATGTCGGCGCACGCCTCGCGGGCGGTCGCGTAGACCTTATTCATGGGCGCGGACCCTAGATCAAACCCGCGCCCGCCGGAAGCGAGGAGGCCGTGACGCGCCGCCTCCTGCCGCTAAAACGAATAGGCGCCAGACAGATAAAACGTGCGGCCGCTCTGCACGAGCGTTCGTTGGCGAAACTCGACCGAGAGCGGCACGTTCATCTTCGTGTCGAACGCGTTGTAGATGCCGAGCGCGTACTTCACGCCGACCTTCTCGGCCTCGCCCGAAAGCACGACGTCCCAAATCACCGACGCGTCGGTTTTCCCCTGCGCCGGGTCGGCTGCCGCCTCGAAGCGGTCGAAGCGAGGCCCCTCGACCGTGAGCCGCGTCATTGCTTGAAGCGTGCGCGCAAGAATCGGCACGGCGGCCTTGAGAGAGCCGAGCTGCGTCGGCGAATTGGGCACATGGCGAAGGCTGTCGACGTTGTCGACGTAGCGAGAATGCTGCAGCGAGTACGTCAGCGAGAGCATGAGGCCCTGCCGGAAGTCGCGCTTGATCTCGGCCTCGGCGCCCATCGTCATCACCGGCGAAGCTGAATTGGCATACATGTTCGGATCGGCCTCGGTGC
>JANXMC010000544.1 GCA_025354825.1 Myxococcales bacterium | reverse complement strand
TTCGACGCACGCGAAGCCGGGCACGCGCGTCGTTCTGCATTTCTGAGATCCGCGCTGGCGCTATTCGCGTCCTGGCGGTAAGTCCGTTGTCCGCGCTCCGCATGGACCAGCTTTCCGCTCACCTCGATCGTGGTTGGGATCTCGCGCAGAAGGGCGACGCTCCGGGCGCCAGCGCGTGCGCGCGTCGCGCTCTCGAGATCGATCCGCAGTCGCCTGAAGTTCACAATCTCCTGGGCTTCACCGCCGCCCTTCGGGGCGAGGCGGACGAAGCGCTCGAGCACTACAAGCAAGCGATCACCCTCGACGACACGTACTTCGAAGCGATGCTCAACGCGGCCGAGGTGCTTATGTACCCGCTCGGCGCGTGGGAAGAGGCCGCCGCGATGTGCGACGACGCCTATGACCTCGCCGAAACCGACGAGGAGATCGCCGACTGCGTTCTGCTCAAAGTCGATGCGCTCATGGCCCAGGGCGACCTCGACGAAGCGCGAAAGGCGATGGCGATGATTCCTGAAGGGCCGTTCGAAAGCTCGACGTACATCTTTCTCGTCGGTCGCGCCTACTACGAGCTTGGCGACTTCGAGAAGGCCGCTCCCCTCATCGAAGAGGCGGCGAAGCAAGACCCGGCGCACGCCGACGCGCAGTATTATCTCGGCCTCGTGCGTGACGAACAGGGCGACGCGCCCGGCGCGACGGAAGCGTTTCTCCGCACGCGCGGGCTCGACTTGGGACGCGCTGCCGCAACGTGGGCCCCCGCCGCCGACGCGTTCGCCGACATGGTTCGTGCGGTCATCGGCAAGCTCGACGTCGTCCTCGCGCGCTACATCCGCGAGGCCAACGTTTACGTCGTCGACGTCCCTGGCGCCGAGCTCGTGGTCGACGGCGTCGATCCGCGCGCGCTCATGATCCTCGACTCACCACCGCAAGACGAGGGGCCGCGCAAAGGGCGCATCTTCGTTTACCAGCGCAACGTCGAACGCGCCGCGGGCACGCTCGACGCGATGGAAGACGAGCTCGTTCAGGCGCTCGAGCGCGAGATCACGGCGGTGTTTCTCGAGAAGAACACCGCGCAGGCGCCGAACAAACACGAGCTCAACTGAGCGCTACCTCCACGGCCCTACGGTAACTCCGTAGTTCGTGTACCGGGGCGCGAGATCGAGCCCCAGCTTCAGCGTCCACGGTGCGTCGGTGAAGAGGCCGAAGGGCGTGAAGTAGAACAGGCGAATGTCGGTGCCGAACGTGAAGTGCTGACGGGCGGCGCCGTTCGCGTAGCGTGACGGCTCGAGATAGCTCCCCGCGCGCGCACGCACCCAGTTGACGATGGGCTCTCCCTCAATGCCGACGCGCGGCGAGATCGTAGACGAGCGGCCGAACGGATCGAGCCGCTGCTCGAGGAAACTTTCGATGCTCACCGAGTCGCTTCCCGACCCGGTGATGACCACGCTCGCCGAGACCATGAGCTTCTCGCGCGGCCAGTTGGCGTAGCGCGCGCGCCGAATGGCGAGGAGCCGCTCGTGCTCCTCGTCGAAGCGCGCCTTCGTCTCGGGCGTGGGGTTCGCTTTGTACTCTTCGCGCGCCGCCGCCTCGTGCTCCGACGGATCGATCCACGCGGGGTTGAGCGGGCGCGGCCCGAGCTGCAGCGCAAAGCCTGCCTCGAGCTCCCACGGGAGCTGCACGTAGCGCGGAAGGATGAAGCTCCCGACCCGCGCGACCCCCGTGTCGTCCGTCGCGCCGGTCTCCGCGGCGCTGCTCGTCGTGACGTTGACCGCCTGCCGCGCCGTCGCGCCGATGCGCCAGGGCAGACCGTTGGGCTTGAGGATCACGCCGATCTGCGGCGCAATGCCAGCGATGGCGATGAGCCCACGCGACGTGGCCTGCGCGCGGTCTTCCGCGATGTTCAAGCCGACGGCGCGGATGCCGCCGCCGATGACGAGCTGCCCGCGAAACATCGCAATCGCCGCGAGGGCGTTGATGCGGTTGACGGTCATCACGAGGCCCGGCGTCTTCGCCGAGGGGGACGCGAGTGTGATGAGCTCGAGGTCGTCGGTCACCGACGCGCCGACCGGCCCCCACTGAACTTGGAACCCCAAGTTGATCGTCACGAAGTTGCTGAACGCCGAGGGCTTCGTGCTGGCCGTCCCGTCGCTACCGCGGTTCTCGAAGTCGCTGTTGCTGAACGCGCCAGGAAGCTGCAGCCCCGCCGAAAGATCCCAGTCGAAGCTCTTGAAGCTGAACGGCTCACGCACGGCCGGCGCGGCCGCGTTCGTGTACGTCCCTTCGATTCCTTCGGCGAGCGCCGTGTAGGCGCCCCCGATCCCCATCACGCGCGTCGGCACGAGAAGCGGTCCTTGAAAGAGCTGCATCGAATAACGATTATTTTCGATCTTCGGCGACGCCGGGGTCGTCGACGTCTGCGCGCCCACGCTCGACGAAAGCGTCAGGACGGCGGCAAAGGCTCCGACGCCGAGCGCGCAGGCCGACCGAGCAGGAAACGAACGAGCGGCTCGGCGTCGAGCTTCGCCGTCGACAGAAGCGCATCGAGGAGCGTCTTGCCGAGCTTCGCCAGCTCCAACAAGTGACCGATGCGTTCCCGCTGCAGCTCGGCCCGCGCACGCGCTTCCGGCTCGCTCGAGGCCCGCTGCTTCTCGACGACTGCGAGCGCCTCCTCGAAGGCCCGAATCGCCGAGATGATCTCGCTCCGCTCGCGCTCGCTGAAGACGCGCGAAATCATTCGCCAGAGGTCGACCTCGGCGGCGTAGAAGTCTTTGCGCTCCCCCTGAATCCATACTTTGCGCACGACGCCCCATCGCGAAAGCTCGCTTAGCGTCATGCTCACCGCGCCGCTAGAAAGCTTGAGGACGTCGCGGAGGTCTTCGGCGCTGAGCGCATCCGGCGACAGGTACAGCACCGTCCAGATGCGCCCCATGTTGCGCTTGAAGCCCCAGAACTCGATGAGCCGCCCGACGACGTCGCTCACGGCGGCCTCGGCGACGGAGAGCTCGCGCTTCTTCGTACGGACAGCGTCCGTCATCGTTATCCCAGCCGCGCGACGAGGTCGGTCGCGACGCCCGCGAGCAGATCGCGAGGCGCGCCTTGGGGCGCCCACGAGAGCGCTTCGACGGCGCGGGCCGTTTCGGCGTGGGCCAGCGCGCGCACCGAGTCGCAGACGTTGAGCTCGCGAATCGCGACGGCGAGCCTCGCCGCCGCCGTGTCATCGCCGGCGCGAACGGCCTCGAGATCCGCCGCGAGTGAAGGGCGCGCAGCCATCGCGCGAAGGAGCGGCAGGGTGACTTTGCCTTCGCTCAAATCGACGAAGAGCGCCTTGCCCGTCGCCTGCGGATCGCCTGCGTAATCGAGCACGTCGTCGACGAGCTGAAACGCGACGCCGAGGTGCGCGCCGAACTCGCCCATCGCCTGCACCGCGCTCGCCGGCGCGCCTGCTATCCGTGCACCCGTGCGCCCAGCCCATGCGAAGAGCGACGCCGTCTTGTCTTGCACGATCTGAAAGTAGGTCGCCTCCGTCACGTCGATGCGCGTGCGCCCGCGCAGCTGAATCACCTCGCCGTCGACGAGCCTTCGAAGCGTCGCGAAGAGGTCCGAAAGTGCCTCGCGATTGCCGACTTCGCTCGTTCGCTCGAGGGCATGGGTCAACAAGAGGTCACCGGCGAGGACGCTCACAGCGTTGCCCCAAAGGCGGCGCGACGTGGGGCGGCCGCGGCGCTCTTGGCCGTCGTCGACGACGTCGTCGTGAAGAAGCGTGGCGAGGTGAACGAGCTCGGCGACGACGGCGAGCTCGCGCGCGGCGTCAGATATGGGAGCAAAACAGGCCGCCGAGAGCAGGAGCGCGAGGGGGCGAACCCGTTTGCCGCCCGCGTCGAGGAGGTGCGTGGCCGACTCGGTTGCGGGGGAGAGGCCTTTGCTCGCCGCGGCGCGAAGCTCGCGATCGACCCACGCCATGTCGTCGCCAAAGAGCTGTTGAACGTCGGCAAGCCTACGAACGGCGCGCTCGCCAACGCGGTCGGGTGTGGCCGTCTCCCGGAGCGTGGCGACGGCGAAAGCTGCGGCTCTGTTCATGGGAGCTCCGGAAAAAACACGTTTCGCGAGGCGAGCGCGGGGCGGGACGACAACGTCTCGCGAGTTTCAAAACTATTTGAAGGTTGGGGGCAAGGGAAATGCGGGTCAAGGTCCCCCACGCCTCTTCCGCGACGCCCTCCGCCGAAGGGGCTGAGGATAAGGCCCCTTGCGCCAGCCCTCCCGGGGTGCCTACAACGCGTTTCGTGAGCCAAGAACCCGCGCGCCCCCAAGATGCCGTGGCCGTCGCGCGGCGGCGGGGCAGGCGTGCGGTCCTCGCGACGTTCCTCTTCTTCACCGTCGCCTTCATCGCAATCAGCGCCACCGAGATCATCTCGACCGCCCTCGGCTCGCCCGTGACGCCGATCGCGGCGATCACTGGAAAAGACGACACGTCCGCCGACCCGGTCAAAAGCCGCGAATGCGCCGACGGCGTCCACTCTCTGGCCAGCGCGGTCGACCTCGCGGCGGCGGCGGCCCTCGCCTCCCCCGACGAAAAGACCGCAACGACCCGCTTCCGTGAGTCCCTCGCCGGTGTGTGGGACCCCAACGAAAAACCGACGGAAGCCTCGTGCAACTCCGTACCTCGCGGGCGCGACGCGTTCGCGGCGGTGCTTCGCCTCCGCGAAGCACAAGAAGGCTTCATTCGTCGACAAGTCGTCGAGATAGCCCCGCTTCGCCGCGACGTTTCCGCGTATTTGCCGCGCTGATCCCACCCTTCGCCGCTAGTATGCGACCCCGTGTGCGATGCGCCTCCGCACCGCGACCTTTCCGAGAGCCCCATGACCGACATGCCCATTGGCGATGCAGCAGAGATTGCGCCGCCCCCCCCGCCGACCTTCGACGTCCTCCCGCTCGGCGCGGACATCCGAAAGGCCATCGACGCCCTCGGCTACAAGAACCCCACCCCGGTTCAACTCGCAGTTTACGAGCCCGCCGCACGAGGAAAGAGCCTCGTCGTCCAAGCCCGAACGGGCACGGGTAAAACGGCAGCGTTCGCGCTCCCCATCGTCGACCAGCTCGTTCGCCGCTCGACGCCCCACGTTCAAGCGCTCATCCTCGTGCCGACGCGCGAGCTTGCGTTGCAGGTGACGCGCGAGATTGAGCAGCTCAGTCAGTTCCGCGGCCTGAAGTGCACCGCGATTTACGGCGGCGCCCCCATGGGCAAGCAGGTCGAAGCGCTCGAGCAAGGTGCGCAGATCGTCGCCGGTACGCCCGGGCGCGTCCTCGACCATCTTCGTCGCGGAACCCTCGACGCGAAGCACGTGCGCATCTTCGTCCTCGACGAGGCCGACGAGATGCTCTCCATGGGCTTCGCGAAGGAGCTCCACGCCATCGTCGAGCAGCTTCCGAAAGAGCGCCAAGGTCTCTTCTTCAGCGCAACGCTCCCGCCCGACATCGAGCGGATGGCGGCCTCGCAGCTGAAAGACCCCGAGTTCATCACGCTTTCGAGCGACTCGATCGGCGCGCTGTCGATCAACCACTTCGTCTACGTCCTGCGCGGCGGCGACAAGCGGCAAGAGCTGATCCGCATCCTCGAGGTTGAAGACCCCGAGAGCGCCGTCGTCTTCTGCAATACGAAAGACGAGACCGAGCGCCTTGCCGAAGCGCTGCAAAACAAGGGGTACGACGCCGATTGGCTCAACGGCGACCTCGATCAAAAAGAGCGCGAGCGCGTCATGACGGCGACGCGCGAGGGGAAGCTCCGGTTCCTCGTCGCGACCGACGTCGCGGCCCGCGGCATCGACATTTCGCACCTCACACACGTCATCAACGCCGACTTCCCGGAGACGGCCGAAGCTTACGTGCACCGCACGGGGCGCACGGGGCGCGCGGGCCGGA
This sequence comes from Myxococcales bacterium, assembly GCA_025354825.1. GTDB lineage: Bacteria > Myxococcota_A > Polyangia > Polyangiales > Polyangiaceae > JANXMC01. The sequence goes on along the minus strand of JANXMC010000544.1, from coordinate 3,942 downwards.
CGGGGACGGCGATCTCGCTCGTCGGTCCGAAGGACATCGGCAATCTCTACATCCTTCGCCTCACGTACAAGATTCGCCCGCTGCAGAAGCAGCTGCCGTCGCAGGGCGAGCTGAAGACGCGCGCGGAGCAAGACCTCGTGAGCTTCTTCGTCGATGCGTTCGCTGCGCGCACGCCGCACCCCGACGACGTCGCGCTCACGCGCCGTCTGTTTACGCACCCCGACGCCGAGCGCATCGTCGCGGGGCTGCTCCGCGATCACCTCGGTGCACGTGTGGGCGACCCGGTCGCCGACGCCGCCGAGTCGCGCCGCGCGAAGAACCCGCCGGCGATCAAACCCCCGCCCGCGCCGCCGCCGGCGCTCGCTCCGCACCACCGCGCGCCGGCGCCGCATGTGCCCGCAGCTCCGTCGAGCGACGCGCCGACCGCATCGGCGCCGCCGGCCCGTGAGCCGCGCCGAGACGACCGTCCGCGCGAGCCACGTCGCGAGGATCGTCGCGACGACCGTCCGCGTGACGGTCAACAGGCGCAGCCGCGCCGAGACGACCGTCCGCGCGATGGCCAGCAGGCGCAGCCGCGCCGCGACGAGCGTCCGGCCATGGCCGAGCGTCCGCGCGAGGAACGACCGGCACGCGACGAGCGACCGGCGCGCGACGAGCGACCGGCGCGCGATTCTCGCCCCCACGCCGCGCCGCCGCCGCGTCCGCAGCAGCCGCGCCGCGACGAGCCGCGGCGTGAGCCCCGCCTCGACGATCGCCACGGCGAAATCGACCGCGCGCTGAACCGCGAATCGAACCGCGATCGCACGCCTCCCGCACGCCCCGCGGCCGTCGCCGGTGCGCGCGTCCCGCACTCGTCGTTCACCGAGTGGGAGCCGCCGAGCGAGGTCGACGACGACAAGCCGATCTTCAGCGACGACGCGGCGACGCGCTCTTCCACGGCGACGACGACCGCGTCGACGGCCGGCGCCAACAGCCGTAGCTCGCGAAGCTTCGAGTCGCGCGGACGCGGGCGCGGCGGCGACCGCGATCGCGATGCCGACCGAGCCGCGAGCGCTCCCCGCGGCACGCGCGAGCACGAGGACGACGTCGTCGGCTACACGGTCGAAGACGCGCCCGCCGCAGCTGCGGCGCCGGCAGCGCCCGCCCCCCGCGCCGCACGCCACGCGGCGCCTCGGCAGGCTCCCCCCGCCGCGGCGCGCGCCGATTCGGCAAGTGACGCGAAGGCGGACGGAAACACGGAGGACGGCGACGAGCCGCTCCTCGACTTCGCGGAGCTGTTCATCAACGTGGGTCGCCGCGAAGGCGCACGCCCCGAAGACTTCCAGAAGATCTTCGACGACGTGGGGCTTCCCGCGAGCGATGTGGGCCGCGTTCGCATTCGCGACCGCATGTCGTTCGTGAGTGTGAAGAAAGATACAGCCGACAAGGCGATCGCCGCGTTGGTCGGTCAGGTCATCGGAGGACGCACCGTCGTTGCAGAAATCGCGAAGGAGCGAGGAAGCGCACGCGGCGGGCCCCGCGCGTATTGAGGCGAGACTCAGCCTTCGCGTAGTCTCATCGCACCATGACCGCGGTGCAGTCGCCTCACTTCACGGGAGCTTCGCGGCTCCCGACGACAACCCCTTCTATGACGCTTCGTGCCCTGTTCGACTCCCGCCGCGCCGAACGGCGAACGCTCTCGATCGACGAGATCGTCGCCGTCATCGTGCCGCTCTGCCTCGACTTGAAGGAGCGTCACGAACGCGGCGAGCGTTACTACGTTCACCCGTCGGCGATCGCGCCGAGCGCCGACGGGCTCGCGCGCATCACCCCGCAGCTCGCGATCGCGCCGACCAACGCGCGCGATCGCCACTGCATCGCCCCCGAGCTGCTTCAGCGCGCCGACGCCGGGAACGCGCGGGCGAGCGTCTTCGCGATTGGAGCCATTCTTTACGAGGCGCTGACGGGCGAGCACGTCGGCCCCGGAATGCGCCGCCCCAGGGATATCGATCCAAGCATCCCCGAAGCGATGGAAGTGCTCATTTCCAAGGCGTTGGTGAGCGATCCCACCCATCGCCCGGACGACCTGGGCGCCCTCGCGAGCGCGATGTACCACGTGGCTCCGGCGAAGAGCATTCACCCGCCGGAGGTCGACGAGGTGAAGCTCGATGAGAGCGCCGAGCTCGACGTCGACGTGAGCCTCTCGCTCGTCCCGCCGGTCAATCTAACCCACGTATCGATCCCGCAAGCCGCGCCGGTTCCCAGGTTCGCGGCGGGCTCGAGCGACCCGTTCGGCAACGTCATTTCGGCCCCCACGCAAGCCGCGCCGGCGCGCCCGAAGAACGACCCGACGGCGCGCCTTTCCGCGCTCAAGGCGCAGCTCGAAAGCGACGTCCGCCCCCGCTACGTCGTGAACCGCGATCGGATGGACCACGGCCCGTTCAGCGCCGTCGAGCTCCTTCAACAGATCGCGAGCGGCGCCTTCCGCGAGATCGACGTCCTCCGCGACGAGCTCAGTGGTCAGTCGAAAGAGATCAAAGAGTGGGAAGAGTTCGCCCCGTTCGCTGAGCAAGCCAAATTGCGGTCCGACATCGTCGCCGAGAAGCGCGAGGTCGCCGCGGCGGTGAAGGCCGAGAAGAACGCGGGCGTCGCCAAGTCGGTCCTCGCGATCGCGGCCATCTTGGTGCTCGGCGCGGGCATTACCGTGTGGATCATGAAGGTCCGCGGCTCGCGTAGCGACGACGTGAACGTCGTCGACGACCCGACGGCGGGCGGCGTCGACGTGAACGGCGCGATCAAGGGGCAAAAGATCGCCGCGAAGCAGGGGCGCGGCGGTGGTGGCGGCGGTGGCGGATTCGCCAGCGGAATGAGCTACGAAGCGGCCATTGCGAGCAACAACACGGAGATCGCGGTCGGCGGAAAACCGAGCGGCCCTGATCTCACCGACTCGCAAATCGGCGGCCCGATGCGCAACGCCGCGTTCATCGACGGCTGCGGCGCGTCGTCGAGCATGAAAGTCACGGTTCGCGTCGCCATTAAGATGGGGCGCGCCGTCGGCGTCAGCGTATCGACCAACCCGCCGAGCCCCGGCGTGGCGTCGTGCGTCGACAGAGCGGTCCGTGGCATCGCGTGGCCCGCGAACCCGAAGATGGACTCGTTCGTCACGACCTACTGAGCCTGCGCGTCCCGGCGCGCGCGTCGCGGCGACGGCTCACGGCTTCGTGCCGCACACCCCGGGCGTCACGACGCCAGGCCCCACGATGCATCGCGTCCCCGTGATGCAATCGAGCTCGGTCTGGCACGGGTACGCGCACTTGCCGTAGGCCGTGTTGCAGCGGTGCGTGCCGCAGGTCGAGTCGTTCACACAGGGGAACGCGAGGGGGCCGGGAACCGCCATTTGGCCTGGGATCGCGGCAGGTGGCGCGGCGTCGGCGGGAGGCGCGCCCTCGGGCGCGGCGTCGCCGGCGTCCGTCCCGAGCCCGAGCGCCGACGACGACGCCACCGAGGCCGCGCTCTGCGCCGGCGGGGCGGCCTCTCTGCCGCCACACGCCAAGCCAAAGGCGACGCTTGCGACGACGAGTGGGAGCGCGAGGGAAGTGACAGCCGAGCTTGTTCGCATGAGAGCCTCCGAACGTGAGAGCAACGCCGAACGAGTAGCCGCGAGGAGCGCGCGCGGTCAAACGATCGCCAGGTCGCCCGCGACGGGGTAGACGTGGCGCTATGAGCACGCGCGGGAGGCGGCCGATCGGGCGCGAGCAAAGGGTGATTCAGACGACGGCGACCGCATCGACGGCGTCGAGAGCGGCCGCAACGGCGATTCTCTGCGGCGCCGCGTGCGCCCTCTCCGTGCTCGCGTCCTGCGCACGCCGCGAGCCGCCCGCATGGGACGCGGCGCCGGGGAGCTACTCCGTCGCGCCGCTCTATCCGCCCGCGCCTGGAGCCACGCCCGCCGCCAGCGCCTCG
>JANXMC010000519.1 GCA_025354825.1 Myxococcales bacterium | reverse complement strand
CACGCTCAAGTACATCAAAGACGACGGCGTTCGCGTTTACGTCGACGGCGTCGCGATCGTGAACGACTGGAGCTACCCGCCCAACGGCACAGTCCAACAAACGATGCCTTGGACGAACGCCACCGCAGGCAATCGCGCCTTCCGCGTGCTCTTCCGTGACAACGGGAACGACGCGCGCCTCGAGATTCAGCTATTTCGATAACGTAGGAGAAGAAATCATGGAGAGCTCGAACGTCGCCGTCGTGGTCGGTGTGGGGCCGGGGCTCGGCGCCGCGGTCGCACGCCGCTTTGCAGCCGGCGGCTACAAAATCGGCCTCATCGCGCGCCGCGAAGAGAGCCTCGCGCCCGTGGCGGAAGAGCTCCGCTCGCGAGGCGCGACCGCCGTCGGCTCGGCTCTGTCGGCGATGGCGACGATGCCCCACGCCGTCGTCGCCGACGCGACCGATCCGGCGAGCTTGGCCGCGGGAATCAAGGAGATTACGACGAAGCTCGGGCCCATCGGTGTGCTCGTCTACAACGCCGGATCGTACCAACCGGGGGGCGTTCTCGAGCTGACGCCGGAAGCGTTCGAGGCCAACTGGAAGATCAACTGCTTCGGCGCGTTCTTGGCCGCGCAACACGTCTTGCCGTCGATGCTCGCGCGCCGGCATGGGACGATTCTGTTCTCGGGCGCCACCGCATCGCGCCGGGGCTCGGCGCGCTTCTCCTCGCTCGCCGTGGGCAAATTTGGCCTTCGCGCCCTCGCCCAGTCGATGGCCCGCGAATACGCGCCCCAAGGCGTGCACGTAGCCCACATCGTGATCGATGGGCAGATCGCGACGCCGCGCGCGTCGCTCACGGCAAGCCGGGCGCCCGGCCCGGTGAGCCCGACGATGCTCGACCCCGACGCCATCGCCGAAACGTATTTTCATATCCATTCGCAGCCCGAAAGCGCGTGGACGTTCGAAACCGATTTACGCCCGTCCGTCGAAACGTTCTGAAGGGGGAATGAGCCAGAGCCCCGCCTCGAACGATGCCAAGCGCGCCGCGGCCCGAGCCGCGCTTCTCGAAATCCCGACGCGCGGCGTTCTCGGCCTCGGGTCGGGGACGACGGCGCGCATCTTCCTCGAAGAGCTCGGGGCTTGGTTACGCGAGGGGAACGGCGCACGCACCGTACTCGGCGTACCAACGTCCGAAGCGGCGCGCCGAGACGCGGTCGCCGCCGGCATCCCCCTCGCGGGCGACGACGGCCCGTGGGAGATCGACGTGACCATCGACGGCGCCGACGAAGTGAGCGCCGATCTCGATTTGATCAAAGGCGGCGGCGGCGCCCACACGCGCGAGAAGATCGTCAACGCCGCATCTCGCAGGAACGTCATCATCGTGACGGCCGACAAGCTCTCGAAGAAACTCGGAGAGACATGGCCGATTCCCATCGAGGTCGTTCGATATGGGCACGCTCAAACGGCGCACCACCTTTCGGCCTTCGGCGAGCCCAAACAGCGCATGGTGAACGGCGCGCCGTTCGTGACCGATAGTGGGAATTGCATTTACGATGTTCGCTCGGCCCCCATCGAGGATCCGAAAGCGCTCGATTCGCGACTACGCGCGATTCCGGGCGTCGTGGAGACAGGGCTCTTCGTGGGGCGCGCCGACGTGGTGCTCGTGGCGGATCTCGCGACGGGGGCCGTTGTTCGCAAGGTGCGCGGGGCGTAAGCCGCCTAATCGTACCCGAATCCCTACCGAAATTCCACGTGCGTCTTCCGTGCCGCGGGGTGACCTACCAACGTGAGCTTATAGCCGTCGCCTTCGAAGCTCCCTTCCCCCACCAAATCCACAGGCGCCGTTGGCCGCGTTGTGCCTACGCCTTCGAGCGTATACGTCGCCCCGTCCTCCTCGCGAAATGTCGCCGGCGCTCCAAGCCCCACGTACACCACGCGATCTCCCATCGTGCTCTCGATCCCAGGTACCTCCGCCGTCCCCTCGAACAGCGTTTGCGCCGGCTCGCGCGTCATGGGGACAATGCCCCCGGCCGCGATGAAGAGTGGAATCTCGGTCATGGGTGCCGCTACGTTTTGCGTCGCCGGGCCGACAATCGCCTCCCCCGCCGCGAGAAGCGGCGCATAGCGCCCCGTCGGAAACACCACGTCTCGCGCGGTCTGCCCCTCGGTCACGACAGGAGCCACCAGCAGCGCGTCGCCGAGGAAAAACTCGTCCTTCACGCCCCACACGGCGTCGTCCATTGGATGCAACAGCCCCATGGGAATCCATAACGGTCGCCCCTCGTCCACCGCGCGGTGGGCAAGCGATCGCAGGTACGGGTAGAGCCTTATGTGAAGCTCGGCGTACCGTTTGTAATGCGCAAGCGTCTCGGCATCACGGGCGAGGTTCCAGTTCTCTTTGAGCTTAATCCCATGGTGCGTACGCATCACGGGGCTCAGCGCGCCGAGCATCGTCCACCTGAAAAAGAGCTCCTTCGTGCTCTCTTGCGGGGCGCTATTTCCTAAGAATTGGTAGCCCGCGATGTCGTGGCCATAGAACGGAAATCCGGTGGCGGCGAGGCCGAGCCCAATGGGAATGATCGTCGGAAGGCCGTCGTCGTCCTGAAAGCTCGTACGCTGATCGCCCGCCCACACGATGCCCGCGCTCGCTTGTGATCGCAGATGCCCCGACCGAAAGTACACGGCCATTTTGCTGTCCATTCCGCTCTCGGTCATCGCCTCACGGTTCACCTGCTGCCACAGCAGCGGGTACCGATTGTGAAGCTGCTCGGGGTCTTCCCCGTTCGCGAGCTTTGCGTCGTCCACCGGCGTCCATTCACCAAAGTCGGCCATCCAGCCCAGGGCTCCCTGGGCAATTCCTTCTTTCAAAAGAGTTTTGGCAAACGCTCGCGTCTCGGGGCGTGTGAGATCGAGAGTCCCCTGATCTCCAAACGTGCCGTCGGCCCCTTGCCAGTAGTAGGGCTCGCCGTTGGTATGGGAGACGAGGTGCCCACCCGTTCGCGCATCGTCGGCGATGTCGGCGGTACCGATCACGTGGGGGTTGTAATAGAGCTGCATCGCCATTCCCTGCGTCTTCAAGTCGGCGATGAGCTGTTCGAGATCGGGATACAGCGTGCGGTCTACACGCCAGTTCTCGGCGATGCGGTAGCCGTACTGACCAAACGAACCGCCGCGAAAGTCTTCCGTCCAAATTGCGCTCGATGGGATTTTCTCGTCGCGTAACAGCTTGGCAAAGGCGCGCACGGCGTCCGACCCGGTCACAGCGTCGTTCCACGGCGCAAAAGCCCACGGCGGCGGCATGGGCGGCCTCCCGACGAACGTCGTCATGCGGGAGAGCGCCGCGAGAGGCTCGGGGCCGTCGAACAGATGGAGGCGCAGCTCGTGCTCCCACGCTTCCATTTCGACACGCGCTTCCGAGGCCGCGCACAAATCGAAGTTGGCATACGCGTACGTATCGAGAACGAGCGCCGTGCCGCGGCTCGTGACGACCGCCGGAATGGGGATCGACGTCGTGTGGCGCCGCCCCTGTACGAACCAGTTACTCGTGATCTCGTCGTCTTCCCGCTTCCCGACACCAGGCTCGCTCACCCAAAGCGGCACGTTTTGCCCGCGATGGTCCACGTCGGCGCTCTGCGCGCCGAGCCCAGCGAAGTGGTCCGTCTTTGCGCAGGCGAAGGCGATCTTCGCGCGGTTGTCGCGCACGTCGTCGGACGAGACTGTGAGGGCGAGGTGGCCATCGCCGGCGAGAACGAGGGTGCCGTGGGCGCGCACGCTGCCGCCTGTAATTGCAAATGTGAGAGGGCCGTCGCTCCCCGCTTGGGCGATTTCCCCGAGCGTCGCGCCGTAGCGCCAATCGCCCGCGGTCTCGATGACTTTGAAGCTACCGAACTTCGTCTCGTGGGTTGCCGTGCCTGCGCGAAACGCGAACCGCGTGACGTCGAAATCGAGGAGCTTTCGGCCGCCACCGGTGATGTGAATCGCCCCCGGCGCGTCATCGAGCGTGACCGTGTACGGGCCCAGGGAGCGCGTGATGCTTATCGCCTCGCGCGTGCTCGAACAGGCGCCCGCGGCCGCGACGAAGGTGAGGCAGGCGAGGGGCATCGAACGGTGTTTGCGCGGCATTCAACCACTTGGTAGCGTGAGTGTCTGACGGATACCAGGGCGATCCCGGCCGGGCGACCACGGAACGGTGGCGCTGGCGTCGACATCGGAGCCGCCGTGACCACTCTCGCATCACAGCTCCGCCTCCGGTCCGGTGCCGTCCTCAAAAATCGAATTGCGAAAGCCGCGACGGAAGAAGCCTTGGCCGACGCCTACGGCAATCCCACGACGGAGCTCGCCCATCTCTACGGCCGCTGGTCGCAGGGTGGCGCTGGGCTCCTCATCACAGGCCACGTCATCGTCGATCGCGAGCACCGCGGTCGCGCCCGCGACGTCGTCGTCGACGGGCACGACGAAGGGCGTGTCGCCGCGCTCAGGGCGTGGGCTGCCTCCGCGCGATCGGGCGGGAGCGAAGCGTGGATGCAGCTCAATCACGCCGGTAGGCAGACGCCCCGCGTGATCACGCGGGAGCCCACCGCGCCTTCCGCCGGTGCGGCCGTGAAGATGCTTGGCAACTTTGGGCGGCCCCGCGCCATGACACCCGCCGAGATCGACGTCACCGTACTTCGATTTGCGCGCGCCGCGCTGACTGCCAAAAAGGCCGGCTTCACCGGCGTACAAGTTCACGCGGCCCACGGCTATCTGCTTAGTCAGTTTCTCTCGCCCCTCACCAACCAGCGAACCGACGCCTACGGCGGCAGCCTCGAGAACCGCGCGCGTCTGCTCATTGCCATCGTGCGCGCCGTGCGCGAAGCCACAGGCGATGACTTCGCCGTGGCCGTGAAGCTAAACTCGGCCGACTTTCAGCGGGGCGGTTTCGAGGCCGACGACTTCCGCGCCGTCGCCAAGCTGCTCGACCGCGAAGCCGTAGATTTGATCGAGATCTCGGGCGGCAGCTATGAGTCGTTCGCGTTCTTCGGCGAGGGGGAGGGGCAGCCGAAGAGTGTGCGCACGGCCGCGCGCGAGGCTTATTTTCTCGATGTCGCGAAGAAGGTGCGCGCGGACGTGAAGCTCCCCCTCATGCTGACGGGCGGCTTCCGCACGCGCGCGGGGATGGACGAAGCGCTCGCCAAAGGCGTCGACGTCGTCGGCATGGCGCGCCCGCTCATCGTCGAGCCCGAGCTCGCCGCACGCCTGCTTTCGGGCGAAGCCACGGGCGCCGTTCCGCTCAAGGCGCGGCGGGCACCGAAGAGCCTGACGGCACTTGCCGAAGGGGCTTGGTACTGGTCGGCGCTCACGCGGATCGCGCGGGGACTCGAGCCCGATCTCCACGCCTCGACGTGGGGCGCGATTGCCAAATACGTAAGCTACGATTTGGCCACTGCGCTCTTCGCCCCCAAGCCCAATCAGCGGAAGGCGCTGCTCACCGCGTAAATGTAGCTCGCGGTCGACGTCTGCGCGGTCGACAGGCTCACACCGATCTGCTGATCGACGTCGGCGTCCTTCTTCCAACACGACGGTCTGTCGACGAGCCACGTTTTGTACGCGAGATAACAGGTGAGCCCTGCGTGTTGGTAGGCGCTGTAGATCGACGCGCGCAGCCCAGGCCAGAGGGCTTTCGACGTGCGCGCAGAGGCGACGAGCGTCGCGTCGGGCGAGAGCGCTCCCGGGGCCCCTAGCCCCACGAAACGTGCATCATGCACAACGTAGGCGTCCTGAACCTGCATGGCATAGGACTCGACGTTGGTATGCAGGCTGAGCGCGCGGTCCTTCGCGGTGAAGTTCGACGCATGCATAGGTTGCGTGGCGTCGGTCATGTAATGGAGCGAGAGGCCAAGCTCGTAACAGGCGGAAGCGGTGCGCCGCGCGGCCCAATCGGTGGTCGCCGCCGCAAGGAAGCGAGCGGCTTGCGTGCGGGCCGTGGGTGACGTCTCCCCCTCATAGTTCCTCCCCGTGTCCGGATCGTAGAAATGGCTCTTCCACGTCGCGCCCGACGCGAGGAGCTTCGCCGTGGGGTCGCCCGGTTTGGTATCGAAGAAGCCGTTGTTGTACGCCGCGAGGAAGTCCGCATCCAACAACCCTTGCTGCCATTGGGAGCGGCAGCCAGGGGCATTCATCACAGATACGATCGACGCGGCGAGCGGCAAGTCGGTGCGGCTCGAGAGGAGATCGAGAGCGCGATCGACAATCCATAAATGGGTGCTGTCGGTCTCGTTGGTTGCGCTTTCGGCATCCCAGTCTTGGGCCACGGCGCCAACATCCTCCTCCGCCGGTGGCGCGGCTGCGGCGGGCTCCGCAGGCGTTGCGTCGACCGCGCAGGCCGAGATCGAAAATAAAAGTACCAACGCAAACGCGAGCGAGGACGTCTTCATGAACAGGCCACTCCCAGATGAGGCAGGTGAGGCGGTTTTGGTGTCGTGCCGACTCGGAAGGCGGCGCCGCTGCACTCGGGGAGTGCGCGAGAGCGCTGAATGTGACCTGAAAACGTCGTGCGTCAAGGCGCGTCACTGCAGCCCGAAGGCCCGCAACCGCACCTGGAGCCGTACGTTCAGCCCGCTTGAGTCACGACGCGCACGCTCTGTGCTTTGCGGCGGACATGGCAGCAATGCGGATTCCTAACTACGGACGAGGCGACCCATGACGGCGCATCTTCCTTCGATCGTGTCCGTCGGGTGCGCGCTTCCCGAACACCACGTCGACCAAGAGACCATCGCGGCCTCACTAAAAAGCCTGTGGGCCAAGAAGCACTACAACCCCGACCGGCTGGCGCAGCTCCACCGCTCGGTGAAAGTCTCCGGCCGCTATTTGGCAGTTCCGCCGGATGCGATGCGCGACCTCGATTCCTTCGGAAAGCGCAACGACGTCTGGATCCGCGTAGCCCTCGACGTCGGCGAAAAGGCCGTGCGCCGCGCCCTCGACGCCGCGAATCTCACGGTCCGCGACGTGGATCACATCTTTTTCACGACCGTCACGGGCATCTCCACGCCGAGCATCGAAGCTCGCCTCGCGAACCGCATGGGGATGCGCCCCGACGTGAAACGGACGCCTCTGTTCGGCCTCGGCTGCGTGGCGGGCGCAGCCGGCACGGCCCGCGCGAGCGACTACTTGCGAGCGTTCCCGAACGATATTTGTGTATTGCTCGCCGTCGAGCTCTGCTCCCTCACACTTCAACAGGACGACCTCTCAATCCCCAACATCATCGCCTCGGGACTCTTCGGCGACGGCGCCGCGGCCGTCGTTCTCGAAGGCGCCGCGCGGCGCGACGCACGCCTCGATAAGCCCAACGCAGCCCCGGCGGGCCTCGCCCCGCAAGTCGTCGCGACGCAATCGGTTTTGTATCCCGACTCCGAACGCGTGATGGGGTGGGACGTCGTCGACACGGGCTTCAAGCTCGTTCTCTCGCCTGACGTTCCCGCCATTGTTCAAAAGCACATTCCCGAGAACGTCGACGCCTTTCTCGCGAAGCACGGCATTGGGCGCAAAGACATCGCCCATTGGGTCGTCCACACCGGCGGGCCGAAGGTGCTCGAGGCGTTCGAGAAGTCGCTCGATCTTCCTGCCAAAGCGCTCGCCGGCTCGTGGCGGGCCCTCGAGGAGACGGGCAATCTCTCGTCCGCATCGGTGCTCTTCGTACTGCGCGAGCTGCTCGATTCACGCGTAGCGAAAACCGGTGATTACGGCCTTTTGGCGGCGATGGGGCCGGGCTTCTGCTCCGAGCTGGTTCTCCTCCGATGGTAAGCACGTACGCGCTCTATTTGGCTTTTCTTGGCCTGCTGGCGATCGAGCGAGTCGTCGAGCTCGGCATCTCGAAACGGAACGCCGCCTTCGCGCTATCCCGCGGCGGCGTCGAGGTTGGAACGGGGCACTACCGCGTGATGGTTGTGCTCCACTCGCTCTTCTTCGTCGCCTGCGGCGCCGAGGTAGTCCTCCTGAAACGCCCGTTTCCAGGCGCGTTCGGCGTCGTCGCGTTGGTGCTCGCGCTGGGCTCCCAAGCCCTTCGCTACTGGGCCATTTCAACCCTCGGCCCGCGCTGGAATACGCGTGTGATCTTCGTTCCTGGCGACAGCCCGGTCACTGCGGGGCCGTACCGATTTCTCCGCCACCCCAACTACCTCGCTGTCGTCGTCGAGCTTCTCGCCGTCCCGCTGATTCACGGCGCGTGGCTCACGGCCGTCGTCTTTTCCGTGGCCAACGCGGCACTTTTGACGGTTCGCATTCGCGCCGAGGAAGCTGCCCTAGGTGCCGCCTACGAACGCGCCTTCGAAGGGCGCCCCCGCTTTATCCCAGGAGCACCCCATGCCTGATGGCTCTCACGCATCGATTGCACGTACATCGGTTGCCGATCTCGAACGCGAGGCGGTGAGCGAGATCCGAATCATCCTGGCGCGCGACCTCGGGATCGATCGAGAAATCACGGGCCGCGAAGAGCTCATGGGCGATCTCGCGCTCGACTCCATGGCCCTCACGACGCTCGCCGTTGGCCTCGAAGATCACTTTCGCGTCATTCTCACAGATGAAGACGCAGCCCTCACAGTGAGCGATCTCGCTCGCCTCGTCGCGATGCGGGCGAGCGCGTCGCCACTGTGATCGACGTCGCCATCGTCGGGGGTGGACCCGCAGGCCTCGCCCTCGCCGCGGCGGCTGCAAAAAAGGGGCTGGAGGTCGTCGTCTTCGAAAAAAAGAGCGGCGCGCCGGACAAAGCGTGCGGCGAAGGTCTCATGCCCTTCGGTCTCCACGCGCTCGAGACGTTAGGCGCGCGTCGACATCTCTCCATGAGCGACACAGCGCCTATCGAATCGATCGAATACGTTCAAGAGGACGGCTCCCACGTAACGGGAAAGCTTCCTGGCGGCGGCGGACTTGGCATTCGCCGAATTGCCCTTACGGCGGCGCTCGAGGCGTGCGCACGCGAGAGCGGCGCATTGGTGCACCACGACGTGGCGGTTCGCCACCACACCCACGCCGCAGACCACGTCGCGCTTGCAACGGACCACGGCCCCGTGACAGCACGTGTGCTCGTCGCCGCCGACGGTCTCGCGTCCCCACGCCGCCATCAAGAGGGGCTCGACGGGCCACCGCTCGCGCGCAAGCGGTTCGGCCTTCGCCAGCACTTCGCCCTCGCGCCGTGGAGCCGCAGTGTCGAGGTCCATTGGTCGAAAGGGGTGGAGGCGTACGTCACGCCGGCAGGTGCAGGGCGCGTCGGAGTCGCTTTCTTGTGGGAGGACGGCGCGCAGCGCGACGTCACGATCACGGCCTTCCGCAAGCGTTTCCCGCGCCTCGACGCGCGCCTCGGCGACGCCCCGACCGACTCGGCTCCGCGCGGCGCCGGCCCACTCGCGCGTGGGGCGACAGCCCGCGTGCGCGACCGCTTCGTTCTCCTCGGCGACGCGGCCGGCTACGTCGACGCGATTACGGGCGAAGGGCTCTCCCTCGCGTTCGCCTGCGCCGTCGCGCTTGGCGATCTCTTGCCCGTCGCCATCGCGCAAGGGGCGAACGAGCTCGCCCTCGCCCCCTACGAGCGCGCCTACGCCCGCGTGTATGGCAAATACGCGCGCCTCGCGACCACGGTACTCGCCATTGCGCGTGCCCCCCGGCTGCGGCGCGCCGCCGTTCACACCCTCGCGCGCTTCCCAAAGCTGTTCGACGCCACGCTGGGCTACGCGCTGGGCTGACCGTTTCTAGAGCGCCGAACGGTTTTTACCGACCGAGGACACCTTGGAAAGCGGTAGAAGGTCGTGTTGATTTCCGCGGCACGCAATACAGCCGCGTAACGCGCGAGCCCCGAGCCGTCCCTTGGGAACGCGCCGCTGTGCTCGCGAGGAACCGCCCAACCCGCGGTACCGATGTGAAAAGTAGGCCTCATCGCGGGTTTGGATCTTGAGCGAATTGCGTGCCCACGCGCTATCGACCTCGGCCTCACACTCTGCTTGATGGCAAAGGGTCGAATCGATAGTTTTCGAGAATGGCTCGCTCGGATGCCCGCTCGCCCTACCACGGGATCGACTTCCGGCAGCGCCCCGAGGCCTACCGCGTTGGCCGCGGCGAAGCGGGCGTCCTTTCCGCCGAGCCATACAAAAGCGAGCTCCTCCCGCTCTGGCGGTTTCGCACACCCGAGATCGCGCTGCGGTCGTCGATTCGGTTGTGGAATGCTTTCGTTCGCTATCGGCGAACGCGCGATTTCATTGGAATGGATATGGCGCGAAAGTTCTTACAAATGGGATTCACGCGCTCGAGACGCTACGCGAACCACGCGTCGGGGCGAAAGTATGGGCCGAACGGCGAGCCGCTCTCGCGCTCTCCCGACGACGAGAAAGCCAGGTGCGCCGCCCCCTTTTTCGAGCGGTGGAAGCGCGCCGAGCGCGACCCGACGTACGTACGCTGGCGCGCCGAGATGCGCGCCCGCGCTCACGCAAGCAGTCCGCGTTGAGCGGCGTAGCGTGCAAGCTCGCCTGGCGTCCGAACCTTGAGCTTCCGGTTCATGGCCGCGCGATGGGTTTCGACTGTTTTTACCGAAATGGCCAATCGCTGTGCGATTTCCAAGTTCGATAAGCCGCAGATCGCCAAACAGAAAACGCCTCGCTCGCGGGGCGTGAGTCGCATGTGGTGAGGGGGCAGAAATGTCGACGTTTCGGCCGACGTTTGATCGAATGCCGACTCGAAGGACGAAACGTGAATTGCCCCCGTTCGCACGCCCCGAATGGCGCGGAGGATCGCCTGGGGGTCTTCGTTCTTCGTCCCGAAGCCGTTCGCGCCCGCGACCATCACCTCACGCAGCGTATCGCCGTGGATTCGCTGGCCGGAGAAAACGAAGTAACGGGTTTTCGGAGAAAGCTGCCGCAGCGTCGGCAGAATCGTAATTGCGCTCTCTCCCGGGAGTGCCAAGTCCACAACGACGATGTCCGGTTGCCCCGCGGCGACGGCCGCACGCGCCGTGTCGCCGTCATTGGCAATGGCGACGACCTCCAAGTCGGGCTGCAGCGCGAGCCAGTCACGAAGCCCTAGTAAGAAGACCGGATGGTCGTCGACCAGGATCACCCGCGTTCTCTCGACGTGCTGCATTCTTCGGGACTACCACTTTGTGTGGCGGTAGACGAGGGTGAGCCGTACCGGTTCACGACACGGAGCGTCGCCGCTCCCCTCGTTGAGGCGGCGACCTGGATGACGCGAGAAGCTCGCTATTTCGCTGCCAGAAGCGTCTTCAGCGACGCCAGCCCTTTGCCACCGCTCGTTGCGCCGATGCCCGTGTTGTCGCCGGTGATAACCTCGACGATCTTCATGGTTGCGAGCTCGATGATGTACGCGTGCTCCCGCGGCCCGAGCGCCGTGAGGGTCGCCGTGCCTGCGCTATCGGGATCTTTCACAGCCGTAACCGGCAGCGCGTACTTGTTCACCCACGCGTCGAGGTCGCTCTTCGCGGGCTGCTTGGTGAAGCCGGTCGTCTCGAGCACCTCGATGACGAGCCCGCCCACGTCGAGGACGGCTTTCGCGCCGGTGTTGAACTCTTTTGCGCTCTTCTGACAGCCGGGGCAAAGGCTCTCGGCGAGGTTGACGAGCGCGTACCGCTTGCCCGACGCATGGGCGTCCCCGAGCGAATAGGCACCGTACGGCTTCGTCGTCGATACCGCGTCAGCCGTCGGGTTTTGGTACCCCACCCACGTGCGGTCCGCGATGACGTCCCCCACGGCGATCCCGTAGGGGCCTTTGGGATACGGGTCGGCCGTGGCGGCGTCGTCGCTGCCTGCGCCCGCGCCCGAATCGCCCCCCGCCTGAGGGATGGGTTTCGCCGCATCGCCGCTCGATGCGCCCGCGTCGTTCGCGGTCACGGGCGCGGGCGCGTCGCTGCTAGAGCACGCGGCGAGCATCACGCACGCGAACGATGCTGCCGTCGCCGTTCTCGCAAACGCCCCGAACCTCACAGTTCCGCCACGGTTCGTCATCTCTCAATTCCCTCTCTTTCGCACAGCCATCCAGGTGATCTTCGTGATTCCCTCGCCCGGATCGGTGGCAATCGACTGCCCATCCGCCGAGACGCGCGCGGCCGCCGCCACCGCGAGAATGCCCACCGTGGGCGGCGAGGAGAGGTAGTCGTCGCCAAGAACCAGCACGTCGACGGCGGCCCCCGCGGGCATTGTAGCGACGGACGGGTTCGGCAGCGTGACGCCCATTTTTGCCGACGCAGTCGCGCCCGACGGCGCCAATGCGTAAACAGCATCGACCTTCGCAAGCGACGCGAACGGCGGGGCAATTTCGAGTTGCACGTTGACCGCGCGAAATTTTCGCCCCGAGTCCCCTTTGTCGAAGTCGGCAATATCGAGATCGAACGTGGTGCCGCCGGCAATGGCAAGCGTCACGCCGCCCGACATTGCGGTCGACGCCGGGGCGCCGTCGGCGGGGAGCACGGTGCCTACCGTGGGGAGAAGCGGGAGGCGGAACGGCGCCGCGAGGTCGATGACTTGCGCGTCCCCCTTGTCGAAGCGCAGATAGGTCGTCACGTGATCGGGTCGCCCGTCGACGTGAAGCGCGTAGTCCTCACGATTGAGAAAGTTGCCAATCGGAATCACGAAATGACCCGTGGCGTCGGTGCGCGAGCCGTAACAGGTATTCCCGCAGAAAGTGACGACGAGGTCGTTCAGCGGCGTGCCCGGAACGTCCGTCACGGAGCCCCGCGCCTCGAGCACGCAGGGTGCTCCCGGCGGACGGTCTTCTACAGGCGTCGAGCACGGGAGAGGGCCCGCGTGCACCGCGTCGGCACCCGCGTCGACGGCGCCTTGGGCGGGCGCGCTTGCGTTCGTCGACGAGCAGGAGATGGAGCTTGCGGCGGCGGCAAACAACAGCGACGCGGTGCGGGCGTGGGTAGCCATGGAGGGCGAACGGTCACCGCGGAGGCGCGCGAAGTCACGCCCTATTGGGCGTCTCCGACGACGATTGGCACGCCGGCCCCACCGTGCCCGGCGGCGTGCGGGGTTACAAGCGACGACGCTCTTGAAGCGTGGGGCGGCTAGGCGGCGGCCGCCGTCGTGGCAGCGTCGAGCGCATGCACATGGCTCACGAGGCACGCGGCGCTCCCCCCGGCGAGCTGAAACTCGTCAAGCGGTGTGATCTCCAAACGAAGCCCCCGTGCGCGCGCCGCGTAGGCCACGGTCGGCGCCGGACCGCCCACGAGGAGCGTCGCGCCGATTTGGACGAGATTCACGCCGAATCGGAGCGCTTCTTCGCGCGGCACATACGCGATATCGCGAACGGCGGGGTGCGCTTCGAGAGCGCGCAACCCCTCGTTCGTGAACGCCTCGGGACATACCAAGAGGGTTCCATCGTTGAGTGCGAAGAGGGCGGTGTCGAGATGGTACAGCGCCGGATCACGAAGCTTCAGCGGCAAGACGTCTGCACCGAGAAAGCTCGCGAGACCCGCCGCGGCGCCGCGTGACGAGCGAAAGCCATACCCCAGTAGCGCGCCTCCGCCGTTTGGGAGCATCACGATGTCGCCCCCCTCTATCGGCTCACCGTGCGCGATGGACACATCGAACCCCGCACGCTCCAAGGCGTGGGCGCGCGGCGCCTGCTCCGATGCGCGCTCTCCGCACCGTGGCCGCGCAAGGAGCGCGCGGCGGCGGCCTTGCTGCGTCACCAAGAGCGCATTGTCCTTCGCGAATACAGAATCGAAGGCGCCGTGCACGAAGGGGAGCTCCGTAACCTCTGCTCCAAGCCGCCGGAGTGAGGCCGTGAACCTCTCGTGCTGCCGCTGCGCGCGATGAACGTCCACCGAGCCCACGCGCATGTGCGGATTGATCGACCACGCAACTTGGTAGGCGCAGTCTACGGTCGCGGCGTGGTCGCCCACGCAGACCACCTGACTTACGAAGAGAGCAAGGTTCTCCGATTCCATTGAGGATTATGACAAGCAGGCTTCGTGCCCAATTATTTTGCTGGAATCCACTAGCGCCCGCGTCCTCTTCAAATGCCGAAGTGGGCTCGGTAACGTTCGAAGCAACGCGCCCCCGCGCGCAGTCGCATCAGCGCCCCCTCCGCGATCGCGGAGGCTGCCTCGGGCCGCTCCGCGACAATAGGGTGGAGCACATCGCGATTCCACGCGACCGAATGTTTCACGTCGAGCGTCGCGTGAAGTGCGAAGTAGCGACGCGCCTCCCCGCGCACCCCGAGGCGCTTTAGTGCGGCATTCACCTGCTCCGCGCGCCCGGGCGCCGTTAGCTCGATGGCGCCCAGGGCCCCAATGGAATGGTACGCATAGGCGCGGTGGGTCGCGAGCCCTACCAAGAGATTGCCGAGCGCCAAGGACTCCCAGACGATGGCGTCGTCGTCTTCGGGAAGCGCAAGCTCCTGCGCGAGGCGACCGAGCATGGGGCCGTGCATTCCGCCGGCATTCCCCTGCCCCATTTCATCCCAGTAGTTATGGGCGAGCTCGAGCTTCGCTTGCGCAGGCATCTTTACCTGGGTCATCGCGACGAGGTCGTCGAAGCCGGCCTCGCCCGCGACCTCTTGCTGGAGAAACCATTTCATCTGTTCGAGGCTCGCGGTCGTCGCGAGAAACGGAAAGAGCGGGTCACCCTGGCCAGGCCCATTCGCCTTGAGCTCTTCGAACCAAGCGACGAAGGCGTCGGCGTCGCGCGGCGCCGCAGCCGCGGCATTGCGTACCACCGCCCGCTCCCGCTCGAGGAATTCGACCTCGACGAAGCGCATCCTCGCCTCTTCCGCGAGGGCGTCGCGCCAGTCGCGCGACGGGATCGAAGGGGCGAGGCGCAAGCGATTGAACGCTGCGAGATCGCGCTGAAGGGCCGTAGGCGAAGAGACGAGCCGAAGGCGCGGCTGCTTATCGAGTGTGAGAGTGGTGACGCTCATGCGGACGTGAGTTGCAATCGACGGGCCGCGTGCCTGTGCGAGGAGGGATGCGGCGGTGGTCTCGGTCGCGCTGGGCGCTGTGCACATTGGCGCCTCGGCAACGCCCTCGATCCCCTTTGGGCCGTGCAGCTCAGATATACCCCATGGCCTTGAGCGCCTCGTACCTGCGAATCGGGCTCGATGGATAGTTGGTCTGGTCGCCATCAGCGCGGTAGTGCCGATAGGGGAAGCGAATTTGACTCGCCTTCTGAAGGACCGACTGCCAGGCCGTTTCCATCGTGAATCCGTGGGCATTCACCAGCAGTACGTAGCCGTCGGCGTCGTAGCCGGCCGTTAGGTACAGGCCGTCCCTTTTAAGCACATCCCAATAGAAGAGCGAGCTCTCGAGCTTGGGCGGGAACTGAATGGCGTGCCCACCCGGCGCCCCCTCTTTCGTCGACATGAGAAGCGACGCCCCGAAACCTTCGGCGAAATCGGGCTTGAACGTGCCGTCGACCAGGCTCGCGATCACCTCTCCCATCCCATGGCGCGAGAGATTCCAGAACAAATTGGGGTGGGAATTGTACCCAAATCGTTCGCACTTCTCGAGGAACCAGATCCCGTCTCTTGCGGCAATGAAATTCGCGTCGCCAAAGCCGGTGTATTTCATCGCGCGGTAGAAGGGGAAAAGCTTGCCCATGACCTCCTGCACGGCGCGGCATTCGAGCGGTACGACGAACGCGTAGTTGAAGGCGCACCCTACGAAGTGGCCTAAATCGAGAGCGCAGTTCTTCTTGCACTCGATCGCCATGAACGCGAAGACAGGCTCGCCGTTTTGAAACCACACCTCCGCGTTCGTCTCTACGCCCTCCTTCCGCTCTTGCAGAATGAAAGCCCCCGCGTGGGTGCTCGCCGCGAGATGCACGCGAAGCTCTTCATTCGCGTCCGCAGGTTCCTCCGCCTCGGGCACGAACGTCTCGAAGCTCTCCCCTTCGTCCGGTTTGTACACGTACGCGATCGAAGGGTTCTCGTTGAGAAACGCGATTGCGGCGTTCGGGTCGTCGAACCGCGTCGACGGGGGCGCTTTGAGCCCTTGCGCTTCGACGAGCGCGAGGCACTTCGCCCGATCGTGCTCCATCGTGTTCGCGTGGGCGCCGCCTCCAAACACTTTGAAGCCCTCTGCGCGCAGAAGCTCGTTCTCGTCGACAGAGTGGTTGAAGTCCCAAATCCAATAGGCGTCGCGCAGCGACTCGCGCCGCGCCAACAGATCGCGCAAAGTCGCCTTCGCCACCAGGCCGTCTCCCACGCGGTCGTAGGCCTCGCGTCTCCGGGGAGAGAGCGCTTCGGGAGACGGATTCGTAGCCAAAATCACCTCGTGCCCTTCGGCACCAAGGCGCACGGCGAAGCCTAATCCCACGTAATCCTGCGTCGAAACAATGAACTTCATCGGGCTCCTGACGTCATTGGCATCACGGCCACGAGGCCCACGGCGGCGATCCGATCGACGTTTTGATAGGCAGCTAGGTCTAGCTCTTCTCCAAATACGTCGGGGTCGATCTCCTCATACGTATACGTGGCGCCACGCTCGGTGAGCAGCGGCAGCAAACCTCGCTGAATTACGTCGACGCCGTCCACGATGGCGGCGCCTGTGTACAGAATGAGCCGCCCTCCGGGAGCGAGGCGGTCGAGCGATTCGCGCGCGATTCGCAACGAAAGCTCCGACCCAAGGTCGTCTCCCCCATGGCGGTACGCGCGCGCGGCGGCATCGGCGAGGTAGGGCGGATTGGCGACGATGCAGTCGAACGATCCATCGACCGATGCGAGGACGTCGCTGCGCACGGCCTCCACGCGCTCGAGCCCAGCGATTGCTGCATTCACCCGCGCGAGGGCGAGCGCGCTGTCATTGATGTCCGAAAGCACCACGTCTCGGGCAAAGCGCGATGCGACGATTCCGCCTGCGCCCGAGCCGCATCCGATGTCGGCGACGCGCGCGCACGGGACCATGTTGCTCGTGATGAGAGAGCAAAATCGATACGTGTCCGGACCGAAGAAGACAGCGTCGTCCTCAACGGTCGGATAGCTCCCGTGGGCGAAGGCTCGACCCCCGAGCGTCGAGAACCGAACGCGTGATCGCAGGTCATCTTGACGGACATCGAGCGCATTTGCGTCGCGCAGCAGAGACAGCAAGGGGCTCGGCAATGCGCCCTGGTCGAAGGGGCGATTCCACCCAAAGACATCTCGGAGCGACGACCCCCGCGCGCGGCCTCGCGCCTCGGCGTTTCGGTTGGCGCGGCGATGGGTTTCAGGCGTCGGCGTGATGAAGCTGTAGCCTTGGCGTAGCAGAGCTCGACCGAGCTCGACGAGCGGTTCGTGGTGGATGCGTAGGCTCACACCAAAACGCGTTCGCACGGATCGGGCCGCCCCGTGCTGCATGCCCGCGACGCGATGGTCACACCGATCTCAGCACCGTGAGCGCTCGGAGGCACGACGCGTGAGGTCCGCTCTCGCCACATTCCGTCGCGGAATTGCGCCGCACGCGAACGGCGATTCGAAAGCGCCCCCTCCCGCTGGCCGGCGGGGGCTTGTAAAGGCAAAGGCCATGTCTCTCGCCGCCATCTCGCGCGATCTCTCGGCGTCCGTCGATCGTCTCCGCTTCCAAGGCCCGGCCGCGACGCCCGTGGCGTTCGTTTACAACCCGCTCGCGTACGCGCGCGGCCCCCACGAGGCGTACCTCGCGAAATGGGGCGCCGCCCCCAAAGAGGCGCTCTTCCTCGGAATGAACCCCGGCCCCTTCGGCATGGCGCAAACCGGCGTCCCCTTCGGCGATCCGGCCCTCGTCCGCGATTTTCTCGGCATCACGGGACTGGTCTCGAAGCCCAAGAAAGAGCACCCGGCGCGCCCCATCGTGGGGATGGACAGCCCGCGCAGCGAGGTGAGCGGCGCGCGTTTCTGGGGGTGGGCGAAAGCGCGATTCGTCACGGCAGACGCCTTTTTCAAGCGTTTTTTCGTGGTGAACTACTGCCCGCTCCTCTTCATGGAGGGGGGCGGCAAGAACCTCACGCCGGACAAGCTCACCCCTAAAGAGCGCGCGGCGCTCTACGCCCCATGCGACGAGGCGCTCCGCCGAATCGTCGCCACGCTCAAGCCCTCGCACGTCATCGGCATCGGCGCCTTCGCCGAGAAGCGCGCCGCCGAAGCGCTCGACGGGCTCCCCATCACCATCGGCACCGTCCTCCACCCGAGCCCCGCCAGCCCACTCGCCAACCGCGGCTGGGCGGAGGCGGCCGAGGCGGGCTTACGGAAGCAGGGGGTCGCAATCCCGTGATTTTGGCTTCGACCGGGAGCCAGGCGGTATGCTAGCTAGTGCGTCCCCCAACCGGGAACGGACGAGGGACGGAGACGTGACCGAGTGGTCGAAGGTGCATGATTGGAAATCATGTGTATCCGCAAGGGTACCGGGGGTTCGAATCCCTTCGTCTCCGCAGTACTTCCAAGTGAGCGGCCGCTCGTAGTGCGCTATCCGCGCCTCGCCATCGCGGGCGCGGCGTGGCTCCTGCTCGAAAGCGCAGCGGGGTGCAGTACGGCAACCTCGTCGTCGGCTACCACCGTCGCGGTGACACCCGCGGCGGTGGTCGCGTCGGCACCGGCGCTCCCCCCCCGAACGGCGCTCCACGCCCCGGCGGCGGCGACGACGTGGTTGGACGGCCGCTCACCGTGCTTCGCCAGCTCCCCGCGCGCTGGCAAGTTCCGCCGCGCCCCTGAAGCGCGCGCCTCGCGCCGGCGCCAAAGCTCGTCGTGAGCTACCGCGAGCTCCACCCCGCGCCCCCCCTTCGGCGCCATGTCGCCTGCTTCTGGATCATGGAGGCGCCCGCACGGCTCGCAGCGCCAACCGCGCCCCATCGCGTGCTCCCCGACGGGGCGATGGATATCCTCATTTGGGTCGGCGAAAAGAGGCTCGAGGCCACCGTGGTGGGGACGATGACGAGCGCCATCGTCGCCCCCGATGCGCCGCTCGAAAACGCCGTTGGTGTACGCTTTCGGCCGGGGGAAGCGTTCGCATTCTTCGGTATCGAATCGGGCGCGCTTCGCGACGCGACCGTCTCGCCCGAAACCCTTGGCCTCACCGGTTTCGAAGCCCTCGGCGAGCGGATCGCCCGGGCGTCGCGCTCCGCATCGGGCGCGCCCCCTCCCCGCGCAGTGGCCGACGTTCTGGACGCGTTCCTCCTTGCTCGCCTCGCCCACGTTCGCACGCCCGAAGACCGCGTTCGTCACGCCGTAAACCTGCTCGAGGCGACCCACGGCGCGCTGCCCATTGTCGAAGTCGCGCGCCGCGCCTGCGTCGGCGAGCGACAGCTTTTACGCCTCTTCGACGAGCGCGTCGGCATCCCTCCAAAGACGCTCGCCCGCGCATTTCGCCTGCAATCTCTCTGCGCTTGCCTCGACACGCTCACCACCTCGCCGCCCTGGGCGCGGATCGCCGTCGACTGCGTGTACGCCGATCAACCTCATATGGCGCGCGAGGTGAAGAGCCTCGCGGGGGTTACGCCAAGCGAGCTGTACCGCGAGCGAATGTCGTTTTCGTACAAGCCGGCGGGGCCGGAGAAGGGCCAAAGTGCCCTCCTCCCCACGCTGCCCCTCTCCGAAAGGACGTTTGTATGAGCCTCCGCCCCGACATGATAGGAATCGTCGCTCGCGATATCGAAGTATCGCTCGCCTTCTACAAACTCTTGGGCCTCGACGCGCCGCCGCCCGCCGCAGGGTCGCCGTATACCGAAATCATCACGAAGAACGGATACCGGATCTCGTGGAACGCCCTCGCCATGGCGAAAGAGCTCAATCCGAATTGGGTGGAACCCGAAGGGCAGCGAATGGAGCTCGCGTTTTTGTGTGACTCCCCCGCCGAGGTCGACGCGACGTTTTCGGCGGTCGTGAAGGCGGGTTACGCAGGGCACAAAGCTCCGTGGGACGCCGTTTGGGGGCAGCGCTACGCCGTCGTCATCGATCCCGATGGGAACCACGTGAGCCTGTTCGCCAAGCTCGGGTAATCGAGCGGGGGCTACAGGCTCGCCTGCACCCTACGCCGGCGCCGCAACCGCTCCGCAGGCGTAATCTCGGCCTCTCTCCGACGCGCGCGCAGTAGGAACGGCTCGATCCGGCGCGAGCGGAGCGTCTTCTGTGTAGCGCCGCGCGGACTCTCCCATTCGGAGATGTTCCGTCGATTGGCAAGTACCGCGAAGACGACGGAGGCGCATCGCGCGCGCAACCCCTCGGAAGCGCGACGTTGGCACCGTGGCCGAGGCGACGCGCCACGTGGTGCTACGGCGGCTTCTCACGAAGGCATACCAATCGCGCCGCTCACGCTTCGCCGACCTCCGATTCGCAGAGGAACGCGCCGTTCGCCAGGTGCCAATACGCTTTGATGTGCCCCTCGTGGCGGTCGAAAAGAACGACCAACTCCGGGGCGAGCGCAACGCATTCCGCGAGCCTGCACACGTCGTCGCGGTGCATGACAACGAGCCCATCCGCGATTCCGTCTGTTTCGTAAACCCAGCGCACGAACTGTTGGATGCTACGCCCCCCCTCGGAGGGGTCACGCCTCTGCCGCGAGGACGTTCGCCCAGCGCGACCGGGCTCACCGCCCGCGGGCCCCGCCGTCTCGAGGCTCGTCGAAAGGAGATTACGAAGCACGCCGTCCGTGAAGAGATCCATTCCGCAGTTGGTAGGATGAATCACGAACCGTTCGCGTGCCGCGCGGGGGGAATTGCGAGCTTGCCGCGTTCTCCTAAGCTCGATGCGTGGGCGGCGTTCGCTGCATCCGCTGAAATAGACGCCTCAGCGATTCGTCACCGCCGCTTGGTCCGGCGCGCAGACCACGGTTCGCGCATCGCGCGGCCCCGCCGAGGCCGTGGTGGTCGCCGCAGCTGCGGGGCTCGCCGCGGGGAGCGGGCCGAGCGGCGGCTGGTTGGGTAGGCGCTCGAGAAACGTACCGTTCGACGCGCCCACGAGGACGACGTCGGCCCCGGTCTGCCACACCCGCCAAGGCAAACGGCCACTCACGGCTGCGAGGACCGCCGCCGCGGTTGCCGCGTCGTCGAAGCGGAGGTGCCACGTTCCGACGACGTTGGTACGCGTGTCGTCGATGTGAACGACGTACGTATCGCCCGCCAACGCCGCAGCGGCAGTGCGCCCGAGGTCGACCTGATCGAGGCGGCCCAAGAACTGCTCGAGGGCCCACGCGCCGAGAGCGTCCGACGAATAGAACGAATAGGGCGCGCCGAGATCGGGGACGGCCGTCGCTTCGAGGGCCGCGCGCACGTCGCCATCGGCCTTTGGATCTCCCAACGACCTCTGCAAAAGACGACGGGTCGTAAGGGGGGGAGTTTGTACTGTGCTCCGCTCACGCGCCTCGCCGCCTTGAAGATACGCGTCGCGAACGATGGGCTCTCCGAACGCGTAGGAGACATGGCTGTACTCCAGCGCGAGGGGTACCTCGGAGGCGAAGGCGCGGCTCCGTTGCGCCGACTGCCAGTGGTCGAAAATGGGGTTCCAGGCGAAGGAGTCTTCGCGTGTCCCGAACATCGCAAGCGTCGCGCGGTCTTCGATGAACGCCGCTTCCCCCTCGATGAGCGCGCTCACGGCAATCCCTTCGTCGAAGGTCTTTGGAGACGTTTTTCCCAACGTCCCGTCGCGGTCTTGCAGGGCGTGCACGTTTTCGTGAACCAGCATCGCGACGGCCCAATAGCCGTCGAGAGGGTAGCCGTCGTCGATGATCGTGATCGCCTTGGTGGACGACGAATAGTAGGCCCCCACCTGTTGGTACTGGAGCGCCGACGTCTGCTGAAGCGTGACGTCGGCCTTCGCCAAGAGGTACAGCGAGAGCGCCTTGGCATTGAGCACGTAGGCCTCGACCTGCGCGTTCGTGGGCGGGGTGCTCATTTCCCCCGTCGTGCTCCGCGGTATCACCGTGACGGGGGTGCTCACGCTCGAATCGCCGCGAAAACAGGCCGCAGCGTGGGCCGCGACCGCCTGGCAGGTGGCCTCGCGAATGTCGCACTGCTCCACGTCGCAGGTCGCCTTTCGGCAACCGATGGTGAGCGCGCTCGTGAGAAAAAGCGCCAGAGCCCACGAAGCTCGATCTGTGAGGCTCACCATAGCTTCCACCCAATGGCGGCCGCGGGCGCGTAGTAGGCGGTATGCCCGCCCGCGGGGAGGCGCGGATCGAGCCCCACCGCGAGACCGAGGGGTAAAATGCGTAGCGTGAAGCCCGAAGCCGCCATGTACTCCCAGCCGATTCCAGTTTCGAGACCGTAGAGGAGGCGCGCGTCGACGACCGTCCCGTGGAGCTGCAGCGTTTGCGATCGCATCGGCCCAAAGCTCACATCGGCATAAATGCGATGACGGTGGCCAAACGCGAGTGCCACGCCTCCAGCGGGCGCGAAAGCGCCGTTCGTCCCTGCGATGACCCAGCGCCCCAGGCTCGCAAAGGGGGCGACGTGAAGTGGCCAAGGGCCGATTGGCAAATAGTACTCCGCGGTGAACCCGGCCGAGCCGTATTGAGTGCCCAGGCCACCCAGCAGGGCGAGACCCGACGTGTCGTAGCTTGCGCGGGCCTCCACGGCGGAAGCATGGCGCGGCGGATCGTTCGACTCTTGGGCTGCGGCTCGAAGCGGCGCCGACATCGTGGCTGTGAGGGCGGCGAGGCCCGCCGACATCGCCGTCGTAAATCGATGCTCGCTCCGTCTCATCGCCTCTTCGCCTCGGCCGTTAGTCTCTCGATTGCGGCGACGAGCTCTTCGGTCTCGAACGGTTTTGCGATGTGGGCATCGAAGCCCGCCGCGAGCGCATCGGCGCGATCCCCGTCGCGCGCGAGCGCGCTGACCGCGATGACGGGGACCGGGCTGACCTGGTTCGTGGCATCGATCGCTCGAATCCGACGCACGAGGCTGTAGCCATCTTCGTCGGGCATCGCGATATCGCTAATCACGACACACGACCTGCTCGAGCCTGTCGGGGTCGGTCGCGACGGTTCCGACGTCGTTCGCAATCGCGAGGCCAACGTGCACGCCTTTCACTTCGGCAATAGGCACGACGGCATCGACCCACGAGCGGAGCTTCGCGGCGAGATCGCACTCTTCGAGCCCGACGCGCAGCGTCCCGGCGGCGATACGCGACGTATCCAAAAGGTCGTCGATGAGCTGTTTTTGCGCCTTTACGCTCTTCTCGATGGCAGCGAGCCCCCGTGCGCGGCTCTCGGCGTCTTGCGGGCCGTCGGCGAGGACTCGAACCCAAAGCTGTATCGCGCCGAGGGGTGTGCGGAGCTCGTGGCTCAAGGTCGCCAAGAGCTCGTCCTTCATGCGGTTTGCTGACGTTGCCCTTGCCGCCGCCTCGAGGAGCGTGTCCTCCGCGAGCTTCCGCGCCGTATCGTCGCGAACGACCTTCACGAAGCCGCGCACGATCCCGTCGCAGCCGCGCACGACGGTGATCACGCCCGTGCCAAAAAACCGCGAGCCGTCTTTGCGAGCGTGCCACCGCGCGTCTTCCGTACGCCCGTCGCGGACAGCGGCGGCGCAGACGGAGGAGAAGTCGCTCAACACCCGTTCTTCGGCGGGGAAGGTCATCGTGAGGCTGTGACCCAGGACGTCGCGCTCTGTGAACCCTAGGAGGCGCTCGGCTCCCACGTTCCACGCTGTGATGCGCCCCTCGGCGTCGAGAAGGAGGAGCGCGAAGTCGTGCGCTTCCTCGACGAGGAATCGGAACTGCTGCTCCCGCTCCTGCAGCGTCTCGGCACCCCGCTTTAGCTCTGTGATGTCGTTCATCGACGTGAGGATCGCCACAGGCTCGCCGTCGGCGCTCCGATCGAGCGCCCACCGTACGAGCGACGTGATTTTCCGCCCGTCGCGGGTGGTCTGAACCACCTCGCCCGTGTGACGTTCGTGGCGCCGCAAAAGCTCGACGAGCTCGTTGAGGCTGGGCTCGCCGACGCTCTTCAGCAAGCCCCGCGCCTCTCTCCCAACGGCCTCCTCGCTCGACCAGCCGAACTTGTCGGTCGCGCCCTGATTCCACGAGACGATTTCGTCGTTCAAGTTTCGAACGATGATGGCGTCGTTGGTCAAATCGAGGAGGCGCGCCTTTTCGCGGAGCGACAGCTCGCCGTGCTTGCGGCTCGTGATGTCCACGAACGTAATGACCACGCCATCGAGGCGGTTGTCCGACGTGCGATAAGGCAATATCCGCCGCGCATACCAACGGCGGCTCTCGCTCGCGACCTCTTTCTCGATTGGTACCAGGCGATCGAGCACGGCCGCCGCATCTGCCAGAAGATCGGGATCGCTGAACTTCGGCGCCAAATGCGACAGTGGGCGGCCGATGTCGGTCGGGATGAGATCGAGGAGATCTCGAACGGCGGGTGTGAACTTGCGAATTTGGAACGAGCGATCGAGAAAGAGAACGGCGATATCTGTGCTTCGCAGCAGGCTACTGAGATCACTCGTGGCGGTCTCGTGCTCTTGCATTTTCACATGGAGCTGCGCGTTGAGAGTCGAGAGCTCTTCGTTGAGCGATTGAAGCTCCTCTTTGCTCGTCTCGAGCTCTTCGTTCGTGCTTTGAAGCTCCTCGTTGACGCTCGTCGCCTCTTCGTTCGAAGCCCGCAGCTGATCTTGCGCAATGCACGGGCCTCCCACCGCCTTGACGAGTTGGGCGCCGGCGCTCCCATTGCTACCCATTCCCGACATCACGATGCAAATTGCGCGTTCGCGCTGCTCTTCGGCGAGAGACCGAAAGAAATCGTCCACCGGGCGCGCCTGGCCTCTTCGCTCAACCGGTTCACCGAGGCGAAGCAGGCCGTCCCTCAGTGTGAGAGTGCGCCCCGGCCTAATCACGTAGAGGTGATTCGGCTCGACCGGCATCCCATCGACGACCTCGCGAACCTTCATCGCCGTGCGCGCCTGAAGCAGCTCCGCGAGGAGGCTCTCGCGATCTGGCGGCAAGTGCTGCACAAGGACGAATGCCGCGCCGGTGGTACTGGGCATTGCGTCGAACAGCTCGAAAAACGCCTCGAGGCCGCCGGCCGATGCGCCGATACCGACTACGGGAAAGGGCAATCGCGGCGCGAGTGCCGCCTCGGCGAGCTCTTCCCCCCGCTCGAGCGTCGAATCGTTCGTAGCGCCCGAGGCAGGACTGTTTTGGAGCTCATCACGCATGGTACGCCGTGCTGTGTAGCGTATGCCTGGGGGAGGCGATACGCTCCCCCGCCACCCGCATTGCCACGGGGCCGCACTCTCATCATCGACGGTGAGCCGATGATTCGCCAGAGTTGTGGCGCGCGAGATCGTCCACAAGCCGTCTTAGACCATCACCGCTGCGTGGCGGCGGAGAGCACGGGCAACGGTGCGC
Organism: Myxococcales bacterium; assembly: GCA_025354825.1. Taxonomy (GTDB): domain Bacteria; phylum Myxococcota_A; class Polyangia; order Polyangiales; family Polyangiaceae; genus JANXMC01. Next base: position 6,808 of record JANXMC010000519.1, on the reverse strand, counting down.
GGGCCGGCTTCCACACGCGCCCCGCGATGCCGCCTGCGACGAGCGCGACCAAGAGCACGGCAAGTGTCGCCGACGCGCCCCGCGCCGAGAGACGCGCGCGCGGCTCTGGGGCCGAAGGCGTCGCCGCAACAGGTGGAGTTACGAGAAGCTCGCGCGCCTTTTGAGGCGAACGGGGCGGGGAGCGACGCGCACGGGGCTGTGAGGCCTCTTCGAGCGCGCTGGCAAGCTCGCCCGCATGAGAGAAGCGGTCCCGCGCGTTGGGAGAAAGCGCGCGCGAAAGCACGGCATCGACCGCGCGCGGAAGCGCATCGTCGTAACGCGATGCGAGCGCAACATGCTCATGGGAGGGGCGCCGGCCCGTGAGGCAGCGATAGGCAATTTCGCTGAGCGCAGAGACATCTGAGCGCGCGTCGACGCCGCTCGCCTCCGTCGGCGGTTGTGCATCTCCGAAGTCGATGATCTTAATGCGACCGCCGCGGTTCGTGCCTCGCGTGACGATGATGTCCTCAGGCTTCAAATCGCAATGGACGATCGCGCTCTCGTGAATCTCGTCGAGGGCCCGCGCAATCTGCTTGATGAGCCGAACGGAGCGCTCGAGCCCGAGGGGGCTGCGCGGCGCAAGCAGCGACGCGAGCGTCTTCCCTTCGAACAGTTGCATCACCAAACAGGGCCGACCGGCGTGGTCTTCGGCAACGTCGTAAATATGGGCGACCGCGTCCGAACGAACCTGCGCCGACAGGCGCGCCTCGCGCTCGAGACGCTCCCGCGCGACGTCGACGTCCACGGTGTGGCTAAGAATCTTCAGCGCGACGTCGCGCCCCACGCGAGGGTGCCGTGCTCGCCACACTGCGCCCGTCTTGCCACGCCCAACGCAGTGCACGAGCTCGAACTGCCCCGCCGCACGTAGCGAGGTCGCAAGCTCCGGTGCGGAGCCGTCGGCCGTGGCCGCGACGGACAGCGGGCTCGATTCTGCCGCGCCCACGAGGGAAGCCGGCATCTCGAGGGATCGCATTGTCACCGCGCGCCCATCCGTGCCAGAGAGGCGCGACGTGGCGCTATGAGGATAAGGCGACGAGCGCCTGACGTCGCGCAATTGAACGGTATCCATGGAGCTACCCCTCACGCAAGCCTCACACCGCCCAAGCGTTGCCGTGCACGCTGTCCCCAAAACCCGTGAAGACTGACCCCACAAACGGAAACGAGCACGGCGGCCCGAAGACCACCGTGCTCACGCGAGAGACGAATGCGGTCGTGCTTAGACGCGCGCCTCGGTCGCCTTGGGGACGCTCGACTCGGCCGCCGAGCAGACGTCTTCGGCCTTCGCGGCGTTGAAGATTTCCTCCGCGCGCTTCTGCTCTTCGCTCGACTCGGTATGCACCGAGATGAGCAAGTTGCCGCCCTTGATCTTCCCCTCGTAGCGCTTCGCCTCGATCTCCGGAATGCCGAGGCCGACGAGGGCGCCCGCGACGCCACCGACCGTCGCGCCTGCCGCTGCGCCGCTAAGGGCCGCGAGAAGCGGGCCTGCCGCGATGAAGGGGCCGAGCCCCGGGATCGCAAGGGCGCCGATGCCCGCGAGGAGACCGAGAGCGCCGCCGACCACGCCACCCGTGCCTGCGCCGGCAACGGCGCCTTCGGGGGCCTTCGTGTTGTGCTCGTGAGCGAAGTCACGCGTGCCGTCCTTGTTGGGGAAGAGGACGGAAATATCGCTGTTAGTGAAGCCCGAGGTCTGAAGCTGGCGGACGATCGCCTCGGCCTGCGGCTCGGACTGCACGATGCACATGACTGCTTTTTTCATGGGGTCTCCCTTTTCGTTATTTCGTAGTTGAGAAAAGACGCGCGTGAGCGTCGCCCGTTACTTTTTGACTTCGATCTGGTCGTCGACTTCGGTGACGCCCGGCGTCGCCTTGGCGCGCGATTCGATCGACGCCTTTTCGGCATCTGTCGCAACCGGCCCACGAAGCGTGACCTTCGTTCCCACGGTGATGATCTTCACGTTCTTCGCGTTGAACGAGAGCCCCTTGTCGCCCATCACGCCTTTGCGGATCGCCTGGGTGATGCGAAGCTCGTCCTTGCTGTTCCCCTGGTCGATCGGCGTGAGAGTGCTCCCGTGACGATCACGATCGTTGATCTTCGTGTTCGTCGCTGCGGCCGTCTGGTCCGCGCCCCCGGGAGGCGTAGTCGCGACCGGGTCGGCAGCCGGCGGCGGCGTAGGCGCCACGGAGGGCCCCTGCGTGTTGCCCGGTCGGGCCTTCGCGGCGCGCCCCTGGCTGTTGGCGGCCGTCGTCTGCGCGGGGGTGGTGGACGGCGCGGAATTCGGCGTCGAATCGTAGTTTGGCGTGGTGGCCATCGCGTTCGCCGAGGTGTCCGTCGTCGCGGTTCCCGTGGACTGACCCGGGACGACCTTCGTCGTCGTCGAAGGGTCGGCCGAGACGGCGCCGGACGTGGTCCCGTAGGACGTGGCCGGGTTGATCGTCGACTGGCTCGCCGCGTTCGCAACCGACGGATCTTCCGCAGGACGATCGCTGGCTTTTCCACAGGCGGCAGCACAGAGCGCGAGCGCGCTGGCGAGAAAGAGTGATTGCATCTTCATTTGGATTCTCCCCGAGTTCGGTTTCTCGGAATGCCGTTTAGCAAGGGCGAAGCCAACCCGCCCATCGCGGGCAATCTGGTGAAAGCGGCTGCACGTCGGTATTGGCCCCTGACCCTGCTGAGGCGATTGCGAACGATCTGTGGCGAACGCGTGCGCGGCGCGACCGTTCCGCACGCATGCCGTCTTCCGCTCGGCAGCCGATTTGCACTGCGGGCTCTGAGAAGGAGAGAACCGTGCAGAACGCCCTTGAGTAAGGACGCTGGCCGCCCGAGCATGAGGGAACAGAACGAATGCCAACGATGAGCTCGGCCGCGTCCGCGAGAGCCCAGGGGCACAGGCCGCTGGCGGATGCGCTTCGCGCCTACGAGATGTTTCGCTGCAAGGAGGGCGACTTCGAGAAGGTCGTTCTCAACGCCGCGTGAGGCGGCGTACTAGGCTCACTCAACGCGTACGGAGGGAGAACGACGATGGCCGCGAAGAAGAAGGCAAGTGCACGAAAAACGAGCAAAGCGACCAACGACAAGGTCGGCAAAGTGATGCACGAGCGCAAGAAGGGCACACTGCGGTCGGGTAGCTCCGGCAAGAAAGTCACGAGTAAGAAGCAGGCCATCGCAATTGGGCTTTCGGAAGCGCGCCGCGAAGGGAAAAAGGTTCCGCCCAATCCGAACGCCAAGAAGTCCGCCGCGCGGAAGTCGCCTGCGAAGAAGCGAGCCAGCAGCGCCAAAAAGAGAGCCGCGAAGTCGACGACGGCCCGCACGCGAACCGCGAAGAAGCAGCCCGCCTGACGCGCTCGGCGTCCGAATCACGCCGTCTTCGCGGCCCGGCGTGGCGCTTCGCGCAGCGCCCATCTCGCCTTTGCCTTCTTCTGCTCTCCGTCGCGCGTGCGAACCGCGCCACGCTCGGGTAGCGCCGCAAGGAGGCGCTTCGTGCTCGCGGCGACCTCGGCGACGGCCTTCGCGAACGCCTCGGCGTCCGCCGCCGTCGGCTTGGAGAGGCCGCTCACCTTGCGAACGTATTGAAGCGCCGCCGCCTCGATCTCGTTCTCGGTCGTGGGAGGCGCGAAGTGGTGGAGCACGCGAATGTTCCGGCACATGAGCCTTTTCTAGCGCCCCGCGCGCAGCGGTGCCAGAAAGCGCGCCAGCATCCATGGGATTTCCGCTTGTGCTCGCCGTTCGGTATCTCCGCTCGAAGAAGCAGTCGTTCGTATCGATCGGCACCGTCTTCGCGATGCTGGGCGTCACGCTCGGCGTGGCCGCTCTCACCATCGTGATGAGCGTCACGCGCGGTTTCCAAGAACAGTTTCGCGAGAAGGTGCTCGGCGTGAATGCCCACGTTCTCGTCATGTCCTATGCGTCGGACTTTCGCGAATACCGCGACGTCATGGCAAAAGCGCAAACGGTCAAGGGCGTCGTGGGCGTCGCGCCGTTCGTGATAAGCCCGATGATGGTCACGCGCGGCCCGCGCACGGCGACGGGCGTGCTCGTGAAGGGGATCGACCCAGAGCGCGTTGGGCGCGTGCTCGATCTCCCAAAAAACATGGTCGAAGGGAGCATGGCGGGGCTGCGTAGGATCGGGGCGAAACCGCCCGAGCGCGCGTTCCCGACGAGCCTCGTGACCTTCGGTGCAAAAGGGTTGAAGCCGCTCACGGCGCAGGATCTCGCGCGCGACCCCGGCCTGCCGCCCCCGGCCGAAGCGCCGACGCCCGTGCTCCCCGCGGGCTCGCCCATCGGCGACGTCACCCCCACCGGCGGCTTCGCGAGCCAACTCCCCGATATCGACGTTCTTCCCGACGCGGTGGACCCCGATCCGTGCCGAAGCGCCGACGAGACGGCGAAGCTCCCCGGAATCATCATGGGGCGCGCCCTCGGTAAGCAGCTCGACGTAGCGATTGGCGGCTGCGTGCAAGTCACGTCGCCCACGGTGGGGATCACGTTTGGCGCGAATGCACGCCCGCCGATGGCAAAGCAGTTTCGCGTGATCGCCTTCTTCGAAGCAGGGTTCGATCAGTACGACTCCAAGCTCGTTTACACCGATCTGTTCGAAGCGCAGTCGTTCTACGGCTCGGGCGACAGCGTGACGGGCGTGGAGATGTCGGTGGATGACATCGACGGCGCAAAGCGCATTGCCCATGACGTGGAGGGCGTATTAGGCAGCACCGTTTACTATTCGATCGATTGGCAAAAACTGAATCACGGTCTTTTCACGGCCCTCGAGATTCAGCGGTACGGAATGACCATGGTGCTCTTCCTCATGACCTTCGTCGCCTCGTTCACCGTGGTCGCGACGATCATCATGATGGTGTTGGACAAGCGGAAAGAGATCTCGCTCCTCAAGGCCATCGGCGCCCACGACTCGGCAATTCTGCGCGTGTTCCTCTACCAGGGAGCAATCATCGGAGGCGCGGGCACCCTGGTGGGGCTGCTCGTCGGCTACTTCGGCTGCACCGGCCTCGCGGCGTATGCGTTCCCCCTCGACCCGAAGGTCTACTTCATCTCGAAGCTGCCGGTCGCCACCAACCCGTGGGACTTCTTCGTGGCCGGGGGCGGCGCCATGGCCTTCTGCGTGATCGCGTCGATCTTCCCCGCGCTTCACGCGGCCCGCCTCCGCCCGTCCGACGGCCTCCGCGCCGAGTGACGGGGCGTGCGCGGCGCGCATGTCCGCACGATCTCGCGATGATCACGAAATCGACGGAGTGAATCAAATACCCACGACGCGTGCATATTCACAAATCAGTCTCGAGTAAAAAGGCGACTGACTGATATCTTCTCCGCGTCGATCGTCTTTTGGGAGCTGCTCACCGGCGAGCGCCTCTTCTTGGGAAAGACGGACGCCGAAACGATGCACAAGTGTCTCGTATCGCGCGTGCGCCCGCCGAGCATGTTCGTCTCCGGGCTCTCCCCTCGCCTCGACGAGATGGTTTTACGCGGCCTCGCACGCGACCCGCGCGGGCGCTATCCGACGGCGCGGCAGATGGCCCTTGATATCGAAGAAGCGGTCGCCGCCATTCGCCCCTCCGAGGTCGCCGCGTGGGTCGAGCGGCTGTCCGGCCCGTCGCTCGCTGCGCGGGCGGCCGTCGTCGCGAAGATGGAGCGCACACCGAGCCCCATCGCGCCCGACAGTCGGAAGACCATCCCCGCTCCAACCGTCCCCGCTCCGAGTGGCGGCGCGCCCCCGCCGAGCGCGCGTCCCAGCGCCACGTCCCCAATCTTCGTCGACGCGCTCCTGAGCGGGATGGATTCGTCGGTATCAGGCGTCACGTCGTCGCGCCGCGACACTGCGCGCCCTCGGAAGCGACTGTCCCCTTTCGCGGTCGCCGCGGCCCTCCTCGCGAGCTTCGTCCCCCTCGCCCTCGCTATGGTCGTCTCGCAGCGCTCGGCCGCCCGCGCCGACCGGACGCCCCTGCCCGCACCTCTCCTCACCGCGTTCGCCGCGCCGCCCAGCGCTCCCGAGGCGTTGCCGCCACCGGTCGCGCACATCCCGGTCGATCCACCGCGGCCCCCGACGCCTCCGCCGCCTGCCCCCTCGACACCTCCGCCGTCGCGCGCCAAGCTACGTCCCAGCGCGAAGCCCGCGCCCGTGACCGCCCCCATGCCGCCCGCACCTCCCAATTGCGCTCCGCCTTATTCGGTCGACAGCGTCGGGCGCCAGATCTTCAAATTGGAGTGTTTGTAAGTGTGACACGCGAGCTCGAGACGAAACGTCACGGGCCCAGTGTCGCGAGAACCTACGAAGGCTTCGACATCGTCGTCGTCGCAGGGGGCTCGGGCGACACCGGCAAACGCGCAACGCTCGACGCGGGCACCTCGGGGAAGGTGCTTCTCGGCACGGGGCCGAGCTGTGAGATTCGCCTCACGGATCCGACCACCTCGCGGCGCCATGCGTCTCTCGAGCTCACCGAGTCGGGGCTCGTGATTACGGATCTCGACTATGTGAGCTTACCGGCTATGGCGCTGACAACAGACAGCTCTACACTGACTTCTATTGCCAATGATTATGATTTTACCCAAATTTTTTCAAAACAAATTCAAGGCTTAGGAAAACCGGGGGATATTCTACTCGCCATTTCGACGAGTGGCCATTCACCTAATATTATTCAAGCCATGGAAGAAGCCGCACGTAAAAAAATGTTGATTATTGCCCTTACAGCAAAAGACGGTGGTAAAATGTCCACCATGATTCGCACAGGTCAAGACATAGAGCTGCGTGCACCTAGTTTTT
>JANXMC010000512.1 GCA_025354825.1 Myxococcales bacterium | reverse complement strand
GTTGATCTTCACCTCGGCATGACGAAGCTTCCCATTTTCCTCGTATGCCGCGACCAGCTCGGCGTCGAAGGCTCGACACCATACTTCGATGACCTCACGCGCGCGTCCGTAGAAGGTGAGGTATGGCACCACGCGCGTCGCCTCACGATGGTCTGTCATGGCTTCGTCTCCATTCGAAGTTCGAGATAGCGTCGCAGATGACCAAGACTCGTTCTCGCGGCCTTGCTGCCGCCTTCTGCCTTGGCGATGAGGAGGGCGCCCTGAATGGTCGCCTCAATGTGAATGGCAAGGTCGTGCGCCTCCGCGTGCTCGCGGCCGAGAGCAGCTGCCAGATCGTCTTCTAGCAAGGCTGCCTGCTCGAGGATCGTCGCCGCGCTTTCGGCGGCAAGCTGTGGATGGGTGTCGTGTACCTCCTGCAATACGGTGCCGACGTAGCAGGCATATGCCGCCACCTGACCGTCAAGCAGTGAGATTCGGAAGTCGATATACGCCAGCACGCGCGCGGCTGGCAGAGTTGGACCCCGGTGGCTGGAGAGGCCGAAGTTCGCCTGGGACTGTTCGCTCCAGAAGACCACCGCCTCACGCGCACACGCTTCCTTGGTGGGGAAGTGATGGAAAAAGCTACCTTTGGTAACACCTGCAGCTGCTGCGATGTCGTCGACGCGTGTCGCGCCGTATCCTCGCACTCGAATGACGTCGATTGCGGCCAGGAGAAGGCGTTCTCGTCGGTTCTGATCGCCTGACACTCAGCGCTTCACAGGATTGTCGAGCAGTGCATTCTTAATCGCGTGCGCCATGAACATCGCGTGTCCATGTCCCAAACCAAACTCCTTTTTTAGCCAAGCGATACGAATGCCCGGCTTGATAGCGGGGTCACCGAGCCCGTTCTCGACGGCCAGCGCGACAAAGTCCTTTGTCGTTTTGCCGGTATTTTTCTCGATGTTCGGTAGGTAGTTGAGATCTCTCGGCATCGTTTCCTCCGTTGCGCCTCGTCTCGCGGCATACCCTTCGGTATGGGAAACGTACCGGCCAGTACGGCGTTGTCAAGCGGCCGGACTAAGATGCGGACCGTCACGGCATTCGCGCGCGGCCTTACGTCGCAATGCTGATGCTCCTCGCGAGCGTGCCCATGTGGCTCGCCGCCGAGCCCGTTGGTATGCGCCTTCGCATCGAGGTCGATGTGAGCCGCGTGGCGCGCCCGAGCGCCTCCCTCACGCGCTGCGCAGGCCGGCGCGAAAAAGCGATGGACAGCGCCCGGCTGAAGAGCAGGAGCAGCGCCGCAGACTGGCAAATAGCGAGGCGCGTCGCGAACGGTCTCGTCAGCCGAGAAGCGGCGCGAGGATCGTCCCGACGGCGCCGACGGCGACGGGGATCGTGAAGTTATCGTCGAGGCGCACGGAGCCGAGCTCGGCGAGGGCGCCGACCAAGCCGCCGAGGAGCGCGATGCCCGCGACGTGGGGCCATGCCACGACGCCCGAAACGCCGAGGACAAAGCCGGCGGCGAGGGTGCCCGATACGAAGAAGGCGAGCGTCCCCTCGAGGGAGCGACCCGCGCGGATCTTGTGCTTGCCGAAGCGGCGACCGATGGCCGCGGCGATGGGGTCGGCGACGCCGAGGACGACGACGCCGGCGATCATCGCGGGGCGTGCCGAAAATGCCGCGAGGAGAATGAGCGCTGTCGCGTACCAGGTGGCCGAGTTGACGCGGTACCGCTCGTGGGGGTGCGCGACGGAGCCGTACATGCGCATCAGCCGATCGTTGAGCCCGGGGTAGACGCGGCGGCCGATCTCCATGCTCCACGCGTAAATGGCAAACGCGGTGGAGATGTAGATGAGCGAGCGACCCGGCGGCAAAAACAGAATCGCCGAGAGCGCCACGAGGGCCGACGCGAAGTGGAACGCGCTGCGCGAGTAGTTGGTGGGGCGCACGGTGGGCGCGGGCGCCAGGCCGGTGCCTAGGGCGTTTACGAAGGCTTCGTATTCGGGGTGAACTTCGCTGACGAAGGCGGCCCAGCGGCTTCGTGTCGATTCGGCGGGAAGCGCGCGCTCGATGGCGACCAAAAGCTCGTGACCGCGTTGCCGTAGCTGCGACGGGGGCGCGCCGTCTTCGCGTTCGGCGGCGCTGGGCTCGCGGGTTCGGGCACGGAGGTAGGCCACCACTTCGCGCACGCGCCGGCGAAGCTGCTCTTCGCGCTCGGCTCGCCAGGAGAGGGGGTCGGCGTCGAGAAGAATCTCGCGGACCTGTTCGCGCAGCCACTCGCCCCGGATGGAGATCTCCGTTGACATGGCTCATGAGCTAGCGCGCGGCGGAAGCACCCGAGGTCACGGGTTCGTCATCTCGTTGGGATCTGCGTCTCCGAGCCTCGCAAGGCGCGTTGTGCGCTTGATCCGTGCACGTATCTCGGCGATGCGGCCGCACATCATGGCGCCCACCGAAGACCGCGCTCTCCTCCCTCGTACACCCTCGGCGCGGTCTCTCGTCTTTCGCGAGACGGCGACGATTCACGCGGGTGTCGATCGCGTGTGGCGCATCTTGGTCGACCTCACGCGCTACGCGGAATGGAACCCGTGGCTCGTGCGCGCGGAGGGGGCGTTGGAGCCAGGCGGCGTCGTCTGGGCCAACGTCGTCATGGGCAAACGCCGCATGCGCGCGAAGCACGTGGTGCTCGTCGTGGAGCACGAGAGTCGCCTGGTATGGCGCGACGCGGGGTGGAGCTCGGCGCTCGTTTACGGGCAGCGCGCACGAACGCTTACGCCGCAACCCGACGGCACCGTGGTGCTGAATCAGGAGCTCATGGTGGAGGGGCCGCTGAAGAACGTTGCCGCCCGCGGCTTTGGTGCGGCGATGCGCGACGGCCTCGCGGCGGAGACGCTCGCGCTCAAACGCCAAGCCGAGGCCGCCCCCCGAACCGCCGCATCGCGCGCGATTCAAGGGGGCATAGACCCGCTTCTCTAATTCGATATCCCTATTTGGATATCGGACTTCGTTTCAGTGCTCGCCCGTGACCGTGACCGCGCAGCTCGTCGTGCTTACGTCGAACGTCTCTGCCCAGAGGTCGTTCATGCCGCCCGTGAAGCTCACTTTGTTCGCGTCGGTCGACGTTTTTACGAGCCAGTTGACCTGACGGCCCTTCGCGTCGTGGTAGCTCTCGGCGGCGAGCGTCGTCGGGAACTCGAGGTTCACTTCGTCGGACCCGGGCGTGTGGAACCACGTGGCGCGGGCCGCGCCGAGGACGTCGCAGTCGGCGACGGGCGTCCACTGACGCCAGACGCGGTCGGCGTGGAAGACGCCGTAGCTGATGGTGCCCGTGGCGAGAAGACCTTCGGGGCGCGTCATCTGCGTGAGGCCGCGCGTCGCGTCGAGGACGTAGTTCGGGTCGTGGGACGTGGAGAAGTCGACGCTCGTCACCGTGGTCGGCGTGGCGCCGGCAGGGGCGTTGAGCTTCGTCACCTGAATCGTCGAAGCGCAGGGGGCCTTCTTACAAACGACGGTCTTCTGCGCGACCTTGTAAATGGGGTACGTGCCGAGCGTTCCGTCGAACGTGTCGAAGCCCGACGCGGCCGTGAGGCGGCCGATGCGCTTGTGCGTGGTGGTATCGACGACCGACGCGAGAACCCCGCGGACGATCGAGATGCCGCGGAGCGAGAGGAGCCCGTCGGTGCACTCGAAGTCGCAGTCGGCCGGGACGACGAGGCTCGGCACGGTGCATTTCCGCGTGGTGCCGGTGCCGGGGCATTCGATGTTGCCGCCGTTGGCAAGCGACACGACGTAGGAGCCGTCGGCGTTCTTGCTCTCGAGGCGGAAGTAGGCCGACGTGACGACGAGCGAGTCGGCGCTCTCCGAGACCGAATCGGCCGTCGTGGCGGTGTCGGCCGACGAACAGCCCATTGCCGAAAACGAAAGAGCCGCGAGGGACGCGGTGAGGAGGCCAGTGACGAACGATCGCATACGCATAATCTCCTGATGGGCTCGGAAGTTTCCGGCCGTAAAATCAAAGGAGCGGCGTACTTTTTAGTGCATGCCTCGTCAAGGAACGGGGCCTTTACATTTTCTCCGTGACGCGTCGTTTGCCGCGCTTCGCCTTTTGAGCGAATCAGCGCGGGCGCACGAGCTTCACGTTGAAGACGTATTCGACGGCAACGGGATTTCCTTGGAAAACGACTGGTGAATAGCGACGCGTCGCAAGCGAATCGAGCATCGACTTATCCATATAGGGTAAGCCCTTTACGATTCGGCAACTTTGCAAAGTACCGGCGACGCTGATGGTGCACTTGGCAATCATCACGCCTTCGATTTTCGCGATGATCGCCTCGCGGCTGTAGATGGGGTCGTCCCCCGAGAGGAGCACCGGCCGCGTCATTTCGGGGCCGAACGGAAGCACCGTGGGCGCCGTGGCGGCCGGCGCGGCAAGGGCTGCATGCGGCGCGTCGGCGATCGCGAGGGCGGCCGCTGGCGCCGTTGCGCTCGGCACGACGGGCGAGGCCGCTGCGGCGAGGGCGCTCGGGGCTTCCGCCGTGTGGGCGGCCTCGGGGCGCGCACTCGGGGACGGTGCGCGATCGGCCTCGTGCTCGGCCTTTTCGGAGGGCGCCGCCTTCGCCGCACGCTCACGGTACATGGCCGGCTGCGTCGCCGAGCCTGGCCCGGGAGGCGAGCCCGCCTTGCCGCGCGGCACGAGCACGACTGTGCGCGACTGCGTCTGCCCAGCCATCGCGTCGGTCACGTTCACGACGACCGTCGCGTTGAAGTACCCCTCGCGCGTGAGGACGAACGTCTGCGGGCCGGCGAGCAGATCGATCAGCATCGGCGTCTGGCCGACGGGCTTGCCCACCCATTCGACGTGGGCCTCGAGCGGATCGCTGCTCAGCGTGAGGTGAAACGATTCGCCCTCGGGAACGACGGGCATGTTCGAAGGGCGGTTGATCTTCCCTTTTTCGCCGGGACCGACGCCGTCGGTTGCGGCGACCGCCGAGCCTTGAGCTTGCGGCCCCTTCGAGAGCACGCCGAACGCGAAGGCCGACCCCCCCACGACAACGACGGCGCAGGCCGCGTAGACGATGCCGCGTGCTCGCGGCGACGGCGGCGGCGCGCTCGGCATGCGCGGCGCGGCGGTTGGGATGTTGGTGTGAATCGACGAGTGGATGTCTTGCGGCAGCATCCCCGAGCTGCGATGGACGACGCCCGACGACGGCGCAAACGACGGATTTCCGCCTGTTTGCGCGAAGGCCGCGAGATCCACCGACGAAGGCGACGCGGGCGGGAGCGCCGCCATCGCGTTCTGAATTTGCCGGTGCGCTTCGGCGCGGAGCTCGCTGAAGAGATCGTCCAGGCAGCGCGCCACGTCGTCGCGGTCG
>JANXMC010000500.1 GCA_025354825.1 Myxococcales bacterium | reverse complement strand
AGCTTGAGCGCGATGGCGGCGCCCAGCCCTTTGCCTCCGCCCGTGACCAGCGCAATGCGTCGTATTTGCGACATGACGTTGATCATCTAGACATAAACGATCTCGACGGCAACCACCGATGCCGGAAACGGACGCGAAACCGACCACTTGGCTGGAGCGCTGCGAGGCGGGCGGGTTTGCCTAGGCCGCGTCAGGCCGCTAACTCGGAACGTCGCCATCGAGCGTTCGGAACAGGGGGCCAAGCTCGGGGCGACGCCGAAGGGGCTCGCAGAAGCGCGAGGCGAGCGCGATGAGCTTCTTCTCGATTTCGTCGCCCGCCGCGTTGAGCGCCATCACCTTCTGCTCGGCCTGGGCGGTCTCGGCGTCCATCGCCTTCTCGTGGTTTGCGAGGGCGGTGCGAAGCTCTCGAATCTGAAAATCGAGATCCTGCGCGGTGCGCTCGCGCTCGTGCACGTCGGCAAGAGCGCGGCGTTCGTCGCTCTTGTCTTTCATCCACGCGTCGACCACGTCGGCGGCGGCGCGGTAGGCGTTGGCGAGATCGCGGTAAGGCTGCTGGTAGCCTGAACGCCCTTCCCAGATCGTGATCTCGCGATGGGCGTCCATGAAGCGCGCCCGTGCCGCTTCACTTCGCGCGGTCGTCTCTTCGGCCGCGGCCTCGGTGGTGCGGACGTCGTCTTTCGCTTGCGATGCGTCGACGCCGAGCGCGTCGACGGCGAAGCCGAAACGCTGGCGACCGTCGCGCCCGCGCGTCTGCACCTCTTCGAGGACTCGCTGCTCTTTCATCGTCACGCGCTTCGACTCGAGCCCCTTGGCGACGAGCTCGCGCAGCTCGACGAGCATCCGCGCGAGATCGGGCGGATGGGGGGTGCGGGCGAAGGCGCGATCGAGCATCTGCTCGAAGATGGTGACGCGCGACGCCCAGCGATCGAGCGACACGGACGGGAGCGTGCGTCTTGGCGCGCGGGAGCTGGCCGGATCGTCCTCGGGCTCGGGCGGGATCGCGATGCCCAGCTTCATCGCGATGCCCACGAGGTCTTGCCGCACGCGATGGCCGTCGACGGGGCGATCCTTCGGCGCCTTCGCGAGGAGCCTTAAAATGAGCCCTTCGAGCTCTACGGGGATCTGCGGGTTCACGCTCCGCGGATTCTTCGGCGGCTCTTTAATGTGCTTCACGAGGTAGGTCGCGACGTCGTTCGCGTCGAACGGAAGCGCGCCGGTGGCCATCTCGAAGAAGATGACGCCGAGGGCATAGAGGTCGACGCTCGCGCCGGCCTCGGGGTTGGTGATCCGCTCCGGCGCCATGTACTGCGGCGTGCCGAACAGCTCGCCGGCGTTCGTGAGGCGGGTGTCGCTTCGCGATCGCGCGATGCCGAAGTCGAGGAGCTTCACCAAGTCGGAGCCGTCGTCGCGCTTGCAGATGAAGATGTTCTCGGGCTTTAGATCGCGGTGAATCACCTCGAGGTCGTGGGCTCGGGCGATGCCCCGGGCGATCTGAATCATGATGCCGATGGCGCGGGGAAGGTCGACGGGGCCGTCGTGAACGAGCTCGGCGAGGCTGCTGCCGCTCAGCAGCTCCATGGCGATGTACGCCGTGCCGTCGTCGGTGTCGCCCTGATCGAAAATCTCGATGATGTTCGGATGGGCGAGCTTCTGCGCGCTCTTCGCCTCGCGCCGGAACCGCTCGCGCACGACGGGATCCCGCGCAAGCATAGGGTTCATGATCTTGATGGCGCACGGGCGGTCGACGAGCTTGTTGCGTGCGCGGTAGACCGACGCCATCCCACCTTCGCCGATTTGCTCCTCGACGACGTAACGCGCCGCGATGGTCTGGCCGATGCGCGGATCGGGGATGGGCACGAGCTCTCCGCCGTCCACGAAGCAGAACTTCGTGTCGTTCGGGTACCGCATCTGGCACTGCACGCAGGACTTCATGGGTGGGTCGCGCGGTTCACGTAACGGGGTGCTCGAGCGCAAGTGCATCGCGTTGCGGCGCGCGGCGCAAGGGCATCGTGCCCGCAGAGGGCCGCGCGCGGGACTTCCGGCGCGCGGGTCATGTACGCGCGGGCCATCGTGGACCATACTCGAAGAGCCCGCGGAGCTCGAAGACGCCTTGAATCACCGTTCGTCGTTCCCTCTGCCACTCGGTTTTGCGTTGCGGGGGCCGACCGCCTTTCGCGCCTCGCTCGCCTTGGCCTTCACCGGCGCCTCGGCGCTCGCAGGCGTGCTCGCCTACGGCTATCTCGTCCCCGCGGGCGACACCTTGCCCGGCCTCCGCATCGACGGCGTCACCGTCGCACCGGGCGATTCTGTGCGCGCGGTCGTCGCCGCCCGAGCCGCCGTGCTGCGCGAAACACGCGTGACGATCGCCGACTCGAAGGACGCCCATGGGCCCCTTGCCGAAGCGACACTGGGCGAGCTCGGCGTCGTGGTCGACGAAGAGGCCGTCGTCGCGACGGCGACGCGCCTCGGTCACGAAGGGGACGTGCTCGCGCGCGCCACGTTGGCCAAGCGTGCGCGACGCGGCGAGCTCGACGTGCCCCTCGTGACGCACGTGGACGGCAGCGTCGCGCTCACGCGGCTTCTCCCGGTGAAAGAGGGGGAAGACGTCGCGCCGGTCTCCGCGCGGCTCGATCTCGAGCACCACGACGTGAGCCGCGAAAAGGAGGGGCGCTACGTCGACGCCTACGCCGCGCTCACGGCCCTCGACGCCCTGGCCCACCACCGCAACGCCGCGCCGACGATCACGTTCACGACGGCGCCGTTTCCGCCGCGGATGACCGGCGCCTTCTTGCGTAGCCTCGACATCGGCACGGTCGTCGGATCCTACGAGACGTACTTCTCGCGCGGAGGCGATCAGGCGCGTCGCGGAACGAACATCGACGTCGCCGCAAAGAAGCTCGAAGGGGTCGTCATCGCGCCGGGCGAGATGTTCTCGTTCAACGACGTCGTCGGCGAGCGGAGCGAGGACAACGGCTTTCAAAAGAGCTGGGAGATCCTCAAAGGCGAGATGATCGAAGGGGTTGGCGGCGGCACCTGCCAAGTTGCTTCCACGTTTCACGCGGCGGCCTTTTTCGCGGGGCTCGAAGTGCTCGAACGGCTGCCGCACTCGAGGCCGAGCGCGTACATCCCGATGGGGCTCGACTCGACGGTGGTCTATCCGGCCGTCGATCTGAAGCTGCGCAACCCCCACGCGTTCCCGGTCGTCGTGCACACGCACGTGGCCGGCAATGCGCTGCGGATCGAGCTGCTCGGCGCCCACAAACCGGTAACGGTGTCGTTCAAACGCGAGCTTGTGAAGACGTTCCCCTTCAAGCGAAAGATCGTCGAGGACGACGCCCTCGGCGGCGTGCGCGTCGTGCTGAAGCAGCACGGCATTCGCGGCTACAAAGTGAAACGCACGCGCGAGCTTTCGTACCCCGACGGCACGCGAAAAAAGGAAGAGACGGAAGACACGTACCCCGCGACCGCCGAGATTTACGAAGTGCCGCCGGGGTTCGACGAGTCGCGGTTGCCGCCGCTTCCCGAGGAGATCGCCGAAGGGTCGCGCGACGCCGAGTTCAACGACCGCGAAGGGTCGGCCGTCCCCGCACCAAGCACGACGGGCGAGCCTCCGCCGGTGGCGACCGTCGGTGCGGCCTCCGTCGTGATGGCGGCCGTCGCAATGCCCACGCCCGCCGCCGCATCGACGCCGCCGTCAGCCATCGCCGAGCTACGTCGCGAGGCCGAGAGCCGCGGCCTCGTGCTCACCGAAGGCGCCGGGAGCCATGCGCCCACGAAAGCGCAGGCTGACCCGCCGAAGGAGCTGACGATTCGGCGGTGACGGGACCGAGCGGTCCAGACGAGGGCGCCCCCGTCGCCGGGCGCCGCCACCGCAAATCTGAGCAATTCCGCGGGGAATTTGACGTAGCGACCCCGAAGTGCGAATCGTCGACCGGATGGGTCGTCGGCAGCATTCTCGGGCCGCGCTCTTTGCGCTTTTGGTCATCTCCGGTGCGTCTGCACCGCAGGCCGCCTTCGCCTTGCGTGCGGGCGATGCGCCCAGCTCGTCGTCGAGCGCGGCACCCGCGCCGCCCGCGCCGTCCGCGCCGTCCGCGCCGTCCGCGCCGCCCGCGACCAAGCCTGCACCGCCCACGCCTCCGAAGGCGGCGACACCCGCTCCGAAGCCGTCGCCGAAGGCTGCCACGACGGCCCCCACGAAGAGCGCGGCCGTCTCTTCCAAGGCGTCCGCGGGGAAGGCGACGCCGACGAATGCGAAGACCGGTGCCAAGGGGACGAGCGCGAGCACGGGTGCGGCCAAGCCGCGCACGGCCGACGTAGGCGCGCGGCGCGGAACGGCGGGCGGCCCGACCTTCGACGACGTTGCCCTTGGCGCGGAGAGCGCGGAGCTCCGTGCGCTGCGCGAGGCCGAGCGCGAGCTCTTCCCGCCGGCGATGCCCAACGTCGGCACGCCCTGGCCGAGCGATCTGCCGTCCCCCTCGTGGTCGTCGCCGGAGACGCCGCGCGTGCATGCGTCGGGGCTGCCGCCGTCGCCCGTCGCGAGCGCGCCGCCCTTCGCCGAAGGGGGTCGCGACCTCTCGTGGCTCGCGAACCTCCAAATGCCCGATATGCCCGTGCGATGGGACGCGCGGCTCGTTCGCTATCTCGAGCTTTTTAAGGACGACGCGCGGGGTCGGCAGTCGCTCACCTTCTGGCTGCGACGTTCGGGGCGTTACCGCGATCTCATTCGCCGAACCCTTCGAAAGAAGGCAATTCCAGAAGATTTGCTCTGGGTCGCGATGGTCGAGAGCGGCTTCGATCCGACGATTAAATCCCCCGCGGGCGCGATCGGTCTTTGGCAGTTCATGCCGGAGTCGGGTCGCCTTTACGGTCTTCATCAAGACCGCTGGCTCGACGAGCGCATGAGCGTGCAGGCCGCGACCGAAGCCGCCGCGGAGCTGATGAGCGACCTTTACCGGCGCTTCGGCAGTTGGGAGCTCGCCCTTGCGGCCTACAACATGGGGTACGGCGGCGTCTCCGCGGCCGTCAAAAAGTACAACACGAACGACTACTGGGCGCTCTGCAAGCTCGAAGGGTCGCTCCCGTGGGAGACGACTCTCTACGTTCCGAAGATCCTCGCCGTCGCCATCGTCGCGCGAAACCTGTCGGTCTTCGGTTACTCGGAGAGCACCATCGAAGGGCCTATCGAGAGCGACACGGTGCAGGTCCAGGCGGGGACGACGCTCGCCGCCGTGGCGACGGCCGCGGCCTGTACGACGAAGGAGGTCGAGGCGTTGAACCCCGAGCTTCGTGCGTCGCGCACGCCGCCGCCGGGAGACGGCGCACCGCCGCTCCATCCAGTTCGTGTGCCGGCTGGAAAAGGGGCCATTTGCACGGCGAATTTAGTCAAAATTCAAAAGGAACAGCAGCCCCTCGAGCGGTACGTCGTGCGCTTCGGCGAATCGTTGGAGCAGATATGTACGGCGCGAAAGATCTCCGTCGCGAGGGTGAACGAGCTCAATGGGCTCACACCGGGTGAGGTCGTTCGCGGCGGCGCGGTGCTCGTGCTTCCGCGCATTCCGGGCGCATCGCCCGCGAGCAGCACGGCGAGCGCCGGCGACGCCGTGCAGAAGCCCGTGGTCGTCGTGCCACCGGACATGTTCGTCTATCCGGATCGCCAGCGTGTCTTCTACCGCATCGTCGCGGGCGACTCGCTGCGCGAGATCGCGGCGGCCTTCAAAGTCACCGTCGACGACTTGCGCCGATGGAACGACGTCGACCCCGCGGCGCGCTTGCAAGAGGGGATGACCCTCCAGATTTTCGCCCCGGCCGACGTGGAGCTCTCGAAGCTCGTGAGCATGAACGAGGGCGAGGTGAACGTTCTCACCGTGGGCACGGAAGACTTCTTTACGTATTTCGAGGCGCAAAAAGGGCGCAAGCGAATCTCGGTGGCCGCGCGGAGTGGCGACTCCCTCGAGACGATCGGCCGACGCTACGGTGTCACGACGGCGTCGATGGAGCGCATCAATCGCCGCGGGCGCAGCGACGTTCTCCGCGAAGGCGAAGCCGTCGTGGTCTACGTACCAGCGGCATCGGGCGCGAAGGGGGCGCAGATGCAGGAGGAGCTTGCGAATCCCGTTGCGGGCCTGCCGAACGGGGCGCTGCCGACGGCGCCGTTCCCCGACGCCCTTCCCGGTCTTCCGCCTGCGAACGCGCGCTAGCCGCTCAGGCCGAGCGCGCGACGGACGCGAGCGTGAGGACGCGCGTCGCCTCGTGAACGATCTTTTCAAGCGCGAGGTCGCCTTTGGCGACGACGGACACGCGCTCTTCGCGGAGGGCTTCCTCCTCGGTCGGTGTGAGATCTCTCCCTGTCAGCACGACGATCGGCACGCTGATTCCGGCGCCCCGAATGCGCCGCAAAAGCTCGAAGCCACTCCCATTCGGCATTTCGAGATCGGTAATCACCAGCCCCGGTTTCGAGATTCGCAATCGAAGAAGCGCGTCTTCACCGTCGCGCGCTTGGGAGGTGCGCATTCCGGCCTTTTCCAGATTTCGGCAGACCAGCTCTCGCGACACGGCGTCGTCGTCAACCACCAGCACGTCGCCCACGAGGGGTGCCACCGCGCGCCTCAACACGTCGAGCGCGCGGGCCGTGTCGAGGGGCTTGAGCAGGCACTCCCACGCGCCGAGAGCGCAGCCCCGCGCGCGCAGGTCGTTTTGTGACATGAGAACGACGGGCACGGGTGCGAGCTTCGGGTCGCTCTTGAGCTCACTGAGAACGTTCCAGCCGTCGATACGCGGGAGAGCCACTTCGATACCGATACGATTGCCAAATACCCTTCTCGTGGTGCACTACGCGATATCCAATTGCGTGCGTCCGTGCAGGCCGCGCGCCTCGGCTGTGCTCTGCAATGAAGAGCGGCATTGCAAGCCGCCGAGAGGGCGAGCACCTTTACAAGCTCAGCGCGGCGTTTCGTACGGAGCGGGAGGGACCATGCCATCGATTCAGATGCGCTCGGCCAGGAGCGCGCATGCAGACGAAGAGGCGGCGGCCGAAGAGCTCGTCTCGCAGTTAGGCGCGTTCCGGCCCAAGCTCGTGACGCTCTTCGCGTCGCGCGGTCGCGATCACACGCGGCTCAATCGGGCGGTGCGCTCGCGCTTCCCGAAGGGGACGCGGCTCATCGGAGCGTCGACGGCGGGCGAGATCGACAACGAAGGTTCGCACTCGGGCAGCGTCGTTCTCTCGGGGCTCGCGGGCGACTTCGACGTGGGCATCGGGCTCGCCGAAAAGATCTCGGGCGACGCCGCGCGCGTCGCAGGGCTCGCGACGGCGCGCGCGTTCGACGAGCTTGGCCTCCATGCCCGTGACGCGAACCCGAAGCGCTGCGTCGGCATCGTGATCGACGACGGCTTTCGCTACCGCAAAGAGGAGCTCTTGATGGGCATCCTCGAGAAGAACCAGAGCCTCGTCCTCGTGGGCGGCGGCGCGTCGGATCACGAAAGGGATCCAGCGAAGCAGTCGGCGCTCATTCATGTCGACGGCGAGGTCGTGACCGACGGTGCGCTCGTCGCGTTCGTTCGGACCGAGGCGCCGTGGGCCGCGCTCCGGTCGCACTGGTTCGAGCCGACGGGGCAGAAGCTCCGCATCACGCGGGTCGACGAATCCGCGCTCTTCGCGCTCGAGATCGACGGGCGCCCCGCGGCGAAACGCTATGCCGAGCTTCTCGGGGTGGAGCTCGCCGACCTCGATTTCATGGGGTCGAAAGGCTTCAGCGTGCGCCCCACCGCGCTCAAGGTCGGCCGCGAATACTTCATACGAGGCCCCTGGTACCCCACGCCCGAAGGGACGATCCGCTTCGCGAACCTGCTCGACGAGGGTGCCGAGTACGAAGTGATGAAGCGCGGCGACATGGTGAAGATGACGCAGCAGTTTTTCGACGAGGTCGTGCCGAGCCGTGTGCAGTCGCCCCAGGCAGCGCTCCTCTTCAACTGCTCCGCGCGCGCGATGCTGGTGAGAGCGAACGGGCTCGACGAGGGGATGAACGCGGCCTATGCGCACGCGCCAACCTGCGCCGGCTTCAACGTCAACTTCGAAATTTACTGCGGATTCGCAATCAACAGCACGCTGACGAGCGTGGTCTTCGGTGCAAGCTGACGGCGCGTTTCGCACGCGGCAGCTGCGCCGCCCTCAGTCGACAGGGGGGACTTTCTTGAGCATGCGCTGAAGCGACTGGCGGTGGATGCCGAGGTGGCGCGCCGCCGACGCAACGTTGCCGTCGCAGTTGTTGAGCACCATGTTGATGTACTCCCACCGCGCGCGGGCGAGGGAGAACATGCGGCGCTCTTTCGTCGTCGGCGTGAGCTCGTCTTCACTCGCGGAGGGCGCGGCATTCGGGGCGAAGGCGGCCGAGAGCTGCTCGGGTGTAATGGGCTTGGAGAGGTAGTCTGTCGCACCGAGGCGCATCGCTTCGACGGTGTGCGCGATGGATGGGTACGCCGTGCACAGGAAGATGCGCATGTTCGTATTGAGATCGCGAAACGGACGAATGAGCGACGTGCCGTGGCCACCCGGAATCCGCTCGTCGACGATGGCGTTGTCGGGCGGATTTTTGTGCGCCTTGCTCAGCGCCGACTCGAACGACTCGGCGATATCGATGCGATAACCGAGAGTGCTAATCATCCGAAAGAGGTATTCGCCGACGCGTCTGTCGTCTTCGACGATGAGGAGCGTGGGGCGCGTATCGCCTGTAAACGATTGCGGTAGGACGGTTTCTTCGTCGTCTTGCACCGGAATCTCCATCGAACTGCCTCTCTTGTTCCCACCCCAGCATGTTGCACGTGGCGCACCGTTAGGATGGCCAGGCGTGTGCCGCCCCCGACCGCTGGAAACCAATAGCAAGCTTACCAGCGATTGGGTGAGGGTGGTCGAAAGCGGGCAACGGTTGCCCGGATTCGACCAAGGGCGCGTTTCCGTGTGTGCGCGCAGGAACGTGCGTAACGTGGCCGGACGTGGCCTTTGAAGGGGGGACCCGCGAAGGAGTGCGCGACGCGCGTACGTCGCGATTCGTCTCGTCCCGTCCCGTCCCGTCCCGTCTCGTCTCGTCGCATCGCATCGGCGTTGAGGCACGAGCTAGTGCCGTAGAAGCCGGACGTGCGATAGTTCGATGTCATGCGCCGCACCTCTGTCATCTCGCCCGCGCCGTCCTTCGCGCGACAGGCCACTTCGTCGCCACGCGTCGCGTTCACGCTCCTCGTCGCGGTCGCTCTCGCCACCGCATGCAGCGATGACCCGGCCACGAACGCCGCGGCCGACGGCGGCGGCGGCGGTGGCGGTACGACCGGCGGTGGAACGAGCGCTGGGAGCACCACGGGCGCCGGGGCGAGCACGGGAGGAACGCCCATCGGCTCGCCGCAGAAGGGCGAGGGGACGTTCTACGACGAGGCCGACGGCAGCGGGAACTGCAGCTTCGATGCGACACCCAACGATCTCGACGTCGCCGCGATGAACGCCGTCGACTACGCGGGGAGCGCCGTTTGCGGCGAGTGCGCCGAAGTGACCGGGCCCAAGGGCAAAGTCACCGTTCGCATCGTCGACCAGTGCCCCGGATGCAAGAAGGGCGACCTCGATTTAAGCCCCGAAGCGTTCGATAAAATCGGCGACCACAGCGCCGGTCGTATTCAAATTACGTGGTCGGTAGTCTCGTGCGCGGTCTCGGGGCCTATCTCGTACCGATTCAAAGAGGGGAGCTCGCAGTATTGGACCGGGATCCAAGTGCGGAATCACAAGCTCCCGATTACGAAGCTCGAGCTCAAGAAAAACGGCGCGTGGACCACGATCAATCGTGCGCCCTACAACTACTTCATCGACGCCGCGGGCGCAGGGGCGGGGGCGGTGACCATTCGCCTTACGGCCATCGACGGGCAGACGATCGAGGACACGCTCGCGGGCGTCGTCGACAGCGCGGTCGTCCAGGGGAAGAGCCAGTTCAAGTAGGGGGCGCGCGGCCTGCTCGTCGACGCGAGCCCATCGCCTTCCCCAACGCGCTACGCCGCAAATGCGCGAACGCGCGCCCAGATGACTCCGGGCGCGCGTTCTGCGTGCGACTCAAACGGTGAACGTCACGCGTCCGTTTTTGATTTCTCGTCTTTCTCGTCGCTCTCGTCTTCTTCCTCGTCGTCGTCGTCGTCGTCGTCGTCGTCGCTGTCGTCGTCGGACTTCGCCGCGCCGTCGCCGGCCGTCGGCGTGAAGACCACGCGACCGTCACCGTTGGCCGTGGCGAGCGCCGCCGGAAGGGCTGCGTACTCGGCCGGGACGTCGCCTATCTCTTTGCCGCGTTCGAGGCCGCCGAGCTCTTGAGAGACCCACACGTCGAACGGAACGAAGCCGCCGATGCGCGCGACGCCGCCTTCGTAAGAGAGCGAGAGCACCGCGTACTCGCCTGCGTCGTCGGCGTTGCCGATGTAGAGGCACGAGGGGCGATCGAGCTCGGCGCCGAACAGGATGCAGTCGTCCGATAGCATCTCGTAGGCCTCGTCGAACGCGGCCACGGCCTCTTCGCCGAACTGCTCCTCGACGATCTCTTCGAGGGACGTCGCCTCGAGCTCCGGCTCTTCTTCGTCGAAGTCGATGCCGAGCCACGAACCGTCGAAGAGAAAGAGCTCCTTCATCGCCGGCGAGATCGACTCGCCGTTGGGGAGCTTCATTTTACGGAGGATCGACGACGCAATCGGCTCGGGCTCGGCGATGACGCCGGTGGTCTTCGCAGCCTCGAGGGCCTTCTTGATTAGCTTTGCCCCGCGAAGGGGCGCCGTCTCTTTTTTGGATGCCATGGCGGCGGAGACTCGACGACGCGCGGCGCGGCGTCAACCGCGCGCGCCTCAGCGAAGGGCCGCCTCCAGCTGGGCTTTGGCGAGGGCATCCGCGGCAGCCGCCATTTCTTCCGAAGCGCCTTCGCCGCCCTTGCGCGCGCCCTGGGACGGCGAAGGTGCGTCGATGCGCGCCGTCGATGCGCGTGCAGCCTCCCGCGCGTCGCGAGCCTCGCGCGCGGCCTCGCGTTGCTCCTTCGTGCGGTGGGTGGACGCGGACGCCGACGGCACGGCGCTCGCCGATCCCGACCCCACGTGGGCTGCTTCCGGCGGCGGCGGCTCGGCCATCATCGCCATACGGTCGGACGCCGTCGCGACCGCCCCCGGCGCGCAGCTCGTGGCCGCCGACGCCGGATGCGCCGCCGCTATCGCGGGCGGAGCGGCAGGAGGCGTGGCCGCAGCGATGGACGGCGTCGTCGGTGCGGCGTTAGGGGCGGCGTTAGGTGCGGCCACGGCGGGAATCATCGCGACCGGCTCGGCGCGGTGCGCGACCGGCATTTCGCCCGCGCTCGGGCCCGTGAGCTGCTCGTTCAACGCCGCCGCGCCGGCCACGCCGAGCGACGCGCCGATGATGCAGACCGCGACCGCGATGAACGCCGACCGCTTCTTCGATCGAGGCCCTGCTTCCCGTCGCCTCTCGATGGGCGGCACCGCCGCGCGCACGCTCGCGGACGCTAGCCCGAGCGCAGGGCCGCGCGCCGTCGTCGCCCGCACGCGCGCGAAGTCGCTCATCGCCGGGGCTTGCGGCGCCATCGGCGCTTGCGTCGGAATCGGAGGGGGCACCGGCCGCGCGCTGGCGGGTGCCGTGCGAGGGGGCGTGGTCCGCGCCTTCGCCTTCGCCTCCATAGCCGCCGCGATCGGCGCGAGGAGCTCTCGCGGGCGCAGCATCGTGCGGTCGCCGTCGTCCTCGTCGAGCTGCGGACGGATGACCGTGTACGACGGCTCGGGGCGACGTACCGCGCCGTGGCCCGACTCGGGGTTGATTCGAGCGAGCGCCCGCGGCCTGCCGTCTGCCTGCGCATCTGCTGCGCGAGCCTGTCGTTTCCGCGAGAACCCCCCGGTATCGGCGCTGTGCATCACGTCCTCCGTAAAACCAGATACTCAGCAATCGGTGTGCCTCGAATCCCGTGTCGCGCGCCGCCTAGGAGTGCCAAACGTGGGATATCTGAGGCAATTCGCGCGGGCCGTGGAATCGTCCCGAGGGGCACGCTCGCATTCCCG
This sequence comes from Myxococcales bacterium, assembly GCA_025354825.1. Lineage (GTDB taxonomy): Bacteria > Myxococcota_A > Polyangia > Polyangiales > Polyangiaceae > JANXMC01. Next base: position 5,860 of record JANXMC010000500.1, on the reverse strand, counting down.
AATAGCCGTCGATCGCGCGCGCAATCGCGGAGTCGCTCGCGGGGCGTTTCCGTGTGGGTTCACCCCGCCGACGCGCCCGCCCCGCACCCGCCTGTCGCGCGCAGCGGCTTCGCGCACGCGTCTGGGCGCCCGGGTGGATCGTCTACCTCACGGTTTGCGAACCGTTCGATCACGTGGGTCTGGAGGAGCGCGGCGTGGGCGGTTCGTAAGCAACGAAGCGCTTAAATGCAAAACGGGCACTGCCCATTTCGGACAGTGCCCACCCGTTTGCGGCGTGCGCTACTTCGGTATCAGCGCGGCTTCGCGGCCGTGACGGGCGCGGACGCCGGATTGGTCACCGTCGGCTTGACGCCGACGTACGAGTCTTTGCCAGACGTGTACGAACCGTCGATGGTCAGCGGCCCATTCATCCCTTGGGCGTCGAGATCGTGTTGGCTGTTCGTGAAGCTCGACGCCTTAATCGAATTGGGCCCCGCGCCAGAGCCGTAGAGCATTGCGCCGTAAGAGTTCGAATTGTCCGTCACGTGATCGATATCGAACGCGTCGACCGCGTCGAAGTGGAAGCCGCAGTGCGCGCCTCCAATCGTCGTATAGGCGACGTGGACCTTCTTCCCGGCCTGGGAGACGACGAAATCGCCTCCGCCCGAACCGTGGAGCGTCGAGTCTTCAATCGACATTTCGGCCGTCGGATCGCCCGTGACGAGACCTTCGTTCCCCTGCTTGTCGTAGTCGAGGTAGCTCGCGACGAGCTTGCCGTTCACGGCGCTCTGCCCCTCTGCGACGACCTTGGAGTGGGTTATGGAAAACGTGGTGGCCGTGCCGATTTTGAACGGCGTCGAGGCGCCGACGATCGAGCCGTTGGAGAGCGCCGCGGCCGTGGCGCCCGTGAGCGTCTCGATGCCCGTGGCGGCGCCCGTGACGTCGACGCCGTCGAGGGCGAGCGTTCCGCCTTTGCCTACGACGATGCCCGTCCAGCCCGTGCCAGTCAGCGACGCGTGGGCGGCCGTGCTCGCCGCCGTCAGCGTGCCGAGAACCGTGATCGCCACGCCGTTCGAGACCACGATCTTCGCCCCCGGCGCGATCGTGACCGTGGCACCCGCCGCGATGGTCACGGCCCCCGTAATCGCTTTGCCGTCGGCCCACGTTTCCGAGGTGACCGTCGACGCTGGGCCGGTGGGCGACGTCGTGCCCGAACCCGTCCCTGCGCCCGATCCCGTGCCTGTACCCGACCCCGTGCCCGTACTCGACCCGTTGCCTGTTCCCGAAGTGCCCCCCTTGCTCGAGCCGTTCGCACCGTGGAGGCCCGTCAGGCCTCCAGGGCTCTCGGCAGAACAGCCGATGGCGGCGAGAGCCAACGTCGAGAGCGTCGTGAGAGCGAACACGTTGAGACGCATGGCTTTTGCTCGTTTCGGCAAGGGTCTGTGAAATGGCCGCCTCTCGCGAGGCGGAGGGGCGCACATAGGTCACCCAACGGAGAAGCGCAGGACCCTGCGCGGTTACGGACTGCTAGAGCAATTGGCAGTCCACTCAGGTACTTCGATGTTTGAATACACTTGCCGATATGGGCTCCTTCGTATTCGCGCGGGATTGTTCATGCCTATCTGGCGACGTGCCGTGCAAGCGAGGATCACGGTGGGGTAAAGTCGATCCCCCGTCGGGTTGCGCGCTGACCGCCTCGCGCGATCGGCGCGGCCTCCCTGTCGTGACGCGCTTATTTCGACTCTGTCGTGCGGAGGGCGAAGTGCGGAGCGGCGGCGAGCTGCGCGAAGAAATCGAGCAGCTTTACCGGCCCCGCGTCGGGGTCTTCGGGCGGGTCGTGCCCATCTTTGGAAGCTTCCTCATCCTCGATCTCGCTTTTCGGATGCGTGGGGCGACCGCGCCAGACAACGAACCGTTGTGTAGCCGCCGTGCCCACGGGCCGAAGCCTCGAGGCAGCGGGAATCCCCACAAACGGTGAGGATCCACGCAGGATCGAGGTGATCCAACGAGATCGGAACGATCCGGTTCGCGCGGGGTGGCCGAACCGTTCGACCGCGCGCGATCCAGTGAAAAATAAGCCGTTCGGACGGCGCGCTCCCGACGCGCCACCGAATATGGCAAAGTCGCTTGGAGCGGCTAGTACGCGGGAAGCGCGTAGGTTCGAACGTAATCGAAGTTGGCGTTGAAGCCGCTGCCGCCCATGGCGACGAGGCCGATGCGAGCGGCCGAGCCGAGCGCGTGGGTCCACGTTCCACCGCGTACCCAGCTCGCGCCGTCGCGGCTCGAGAACGAGACGTAGTAGTCGACGCCGCTCTTCGTCACCTTGGCGATGCGAAGCCAGGTCGTCGGGCCGGGTGGACCGCCAACGCTGGTGCCGTAGGCAGGGAATCCCGGGGCGGGGTTCGAGATCTCTTTCGCGAACTCGGTCTGGCACGTCTCCCAAATCGAGGCGCTAACGAGCTTTATGTAGTCGTCGTCGTTGGCATACGCGACGAGCCCCGCTTGTACGTAATTGAAGCAGCAGCCGCTGGGCGGAACGTCGAGCGTCACTTTCGTTTCCACCATGTAGTTTGCCGTCGGCGCGGCGAGGAGCGCGATGGACGCATTGTTCGAGTTGCCGTTGAGATCCGCCGCTTGCGTCGGCATTTGAAGGCCGCTGCCGGTCATGATGACGCCGGTGGCCGGTTGCCGCACCCAGCTCCACGCGCTGCCGAGGGCACCTGCGTTGAGCTCGTCGGTCGCGCTTGCGACGAGTGCCAGCGTGCTGGTGTCGAGGACGTCGAGCGACAGGAGAAACGCCTGGGGGTCGAAGCCGAAGATGGCGCTCACCGCCGTCGTCTTCGTCGACCAGATTGTCGGCTGCGCGCGCGGCGCGAGCTGCCGTGTGTCGGACGCGCCGAGTCCGTTTCGGACCTCGGGCCACCCGGCCGTCCACGTCACGTGATCGAGCAGCATGGGCCGCCGCGTATAGCCAACCGATCCCGCGAAGTACGGGCTGTTGCGATCGATGGCGTGGTAGGCGCTCCACCACTCACCGGCGGCGTCTTTGAAGACCGAATTGTGGCCGCCGCCGACCCATCGATTGCCGTTCATCGTGAGGAACGGCGTGCCGCCCACGGCGCTGTCCAAGAACGAGAGACCGAGGGCGTCGACGAAGGGGCCCGTGGGGCTCGCCGATCGACCGGTGAAGATTTGGTACCCGGTCAGTGGGCCGTTGCAGCAGTTGCTGGCCGACGCAAAGAGGTAATAGTAATTGTCCTTTTGAATGACATTGGCCCCTTCGTAACGGTTGCCGATGGCGATCGGCACGGCGGTCGAAGGGTCGGCCGATAGGCCGTCGGAGGAGAGCGCGCGTGTCTCGATTCCGCCGTAGTAGCTGCCGTAATAGAGATACGAGGCGCCAGAGGTGACGAGAACGTCCGGGTCGTAGGTCCAGAAGAAGTTGCAGCCGCCGCCCGCCCGCCGAGGCGCGACGACGGGCGCGCCCGAGTCGACCCACGGCCCCGCGAGGCTGTTGCTGGTGGCGACGCCGATGGCGTTGTCCGAGTTGCACCCCGGCTCGCCGCTGACGCTGTCGACCACGTCCGTCGCCACGTAATAGAGGTAGTACTTGCCATTGCGCCGAACGATCTCGGGCGCCCACAAACCCGCGCCGGGGACGACCCAGGACGGGTTCACCGGGAAGGCGTCGCCAATCGATTCCCAATGAATCAGATCGAGCGAACGCGATCCTGGGAGCGTGTGAAATCGCCGTACCCCGTTGGCGTCGACGTCGTCGTCGCTGAGCGAGTCGCTCGTGCAGTAGGCGTACCAGTACGAGTCTCCCGCGGTCTCACTCTTGAGGATCGTCGGGTCGGCACAGTTGGTCTGCGCGCCGCCCCCCGCGAGGGTCATCGACAGCGGATTTCGATACAAAAGATAGGACGACGTGGTGTCGGCGGAGACCGCGCCCGTGAGCGCGAGCGCTCCGAGCACGACCAGCCCACCCATGACGCTGCCGGGGAAACGTCGACGTTCCGAGTCCAATAGCCTCGACTTCATTTGGCACCTCCGGAGGGCGCGCAAGCGCGCCGCCCGCTGCGCACGCAGAGATGCGGAGACGCGAGGGCAACGGCCGGCGAGGTGCTGTTTATGGCACGCGAAACTTCGGTAGGTACTCCAATCGTTCGATGTCTCAACGAATCAGTGGGAGCGATAATGCGATTAGGCTCCCTCGTCCTCGAGACGGCCACCCCGTGCGACCTATAAAAATAGATGGTTCGTGATCTAATGGTGCAAAATTCCAATACGAAAGGCGCGCCTAATTGAGACTTTTATTCGGGTATTTCGCTAATTGTGCGGGGTTCAACCCGCGGACGCACGTTCATCTCGTGGCGGTAGCGTGACGACGATTCATACGCCTTGATGCGAACGCGCATGATCGAGCCGAGGGGGCGGTGAGCGTCCAAGCAGTGCCACGGGTTGAACGAGAGAACGTCGTCGCCGTACACGCGCCGGGCAGGGCTGTAGGCGTCCTGCTTGGGGAAGCTGATCTTGGCGATCGGCTGGTGTGGTGACAGCTCTGTAGGCCATTCGACCGACGCGTCTTCAATAGGCATTCTCTCGGGATCCGTGCAGAGCTGCGCGCGAAGCTCGTAGTCGGCGCCGTGCTCGGCGAAGAACGCGACAACCAGATCTCGCAGCGCGGACGGCTTGTCCGTCGCGTCGACCGGTACGCCCGTGAGCTTTTTCACCTCGTCGGAAAGCGGCGCCGCACTGAGCTTGGCGATGAAATCGCCATATCTGATCGCAGCCATACTGTGAAACGTCTCGCCGAGGATATGCGCGCTCGAGCCGCCGAGGGCGTCGAGCATCTTGTTCTCGACGCCCAAAAGGCCGAGCGCCTTCGACGCTCCGCGTGCGACGTCGGCCGTCACGAGCTTGGCGAGCTCGGAGTCGTCGGTTCGCTTTTCGAGGAGGTTTTGCACTTTCCAATACGCCGCCACATGGCCAAACGCGATGGTTGGAAAGTTCACCATCAAGAGATCTTGGGTTGTCTCGTGGGCGTGCTCGGGGAGGATCTTCGCCCCCTCGACGCCGAGGATCTTGAGAGCGAAGCCGCGCGGCGTGGGCACGCGATCGCTCTGCAAATCGCCCGGCGCCGTGGAGAGGCGCGCCACGATGTCGTAGGTCTTCGGCTCTGCGAAAAGACCTTGACGCAGCTCGGCCGAGAGACCGTCGTAAACCGTGAGCGTACCTTTCAGAATGCCGTGACTCTTCGCATGGGCGTCGCGAATGCCGTGGCGGTGCTTATCGGAATTGAGCGTGTTTACCCGCGCCATCGACGCGACGATTTTCTCGATGAGCTCGTCTTCGTCGGGCTGCTTCGTTTCGACGGAATCGCTGTAGCGGATGTAGCTTCGATCGTCGGACATGGTCTCTCCTCGCGCGCCGTCGGCTCTGGGGCGGTGCCTGAGAGCACACTAGTCGTAGTCCAATTGTGATCAATTGAATTGTGTACAACTCATCCTGGGCGACGCTCCTGACGTCACGCCTTCGCGATAAGCCCCTCGAGCTCTTCTCGTGTCTCGATGTCGCTGTCGAGAGCGCGCAGCATGAGGCGCGGCGTTCGCGCGGGGAGGGCATCGAAAAGCGGCGCGAGTGCTTCGTGGTAGCGCGCGTTCGCGTCGGCGATGCGCCCACGGTGCCGGGCCACCGCGCGCAAGAGCGCGGGCGGAACAGCGAGCGCGGCGGCGGTGGCGTCGACGTTCCAACGGCTCGGCCCCGTGACGGGGACGAGCGATGCCTCGCCTGCGCCGCCGATGAACGCTCGGTTCACGACGACCGAGGCGACGGGCACGCCGCGCGCATCGAGCCCGCGCGCGAAATAGGCGGCGTCGGC
>JANXMC010000497.1 GCA_025354825.1 Myxococcales bacterium | reverse complement strand
CGGCGACGGCGCCCGCAGCGATGGGGATGTGCACGAAGCCCCGCTCGGCGGTCTGCCCGCGCATCGGCCCGTCGGTCACCGCGAAGTCGGCGGTGCGATCTTCGGCCTGGCGCGCCCCCGCACCCGAGCCGATGGGCTGGTAATTGAAGCGCGCGGTGTCGTCGACGGCCGCGTAGTCGGCAATCCATCGCTCGAGCAGCGGGCCGGGGAAGCTTGCCCCGGTGCCGCTCACCAGGACGCGCGTGGGGGTGTCGGCGTCGTCTCTCGTCGCGACGCCGTCGCGCTTGCAGGCGAGGAGCGACGTCGGAACGAGCGAGACGAGCGCCGCGAACGCTGCGGCGCGCGCTCGCTGTCCGTTCTGCGGTCGCCCACGCCCCCTCGCTCGCATCTCACCGATGGGTCTACTCCACGTAGCGCTTCGACGGAACGAGGCTCTCGAGCTGCGACACGGGGCCGCTCGCCGAATCGTCGAGAATGCTGCCGGGTGCGTCGGCGAAGCGGTAGCCGACGCCGCGCACGGTTTCGACGTAATCGCCCGCCGGGCCGAGCTTCTCGCGAAGACGTTTGACGTGCGTGTCGACGGTGCGCGTCGTCACGTCGGCCTTGATGCCCCAGACGTCGTCGAGGAGCGCGGCGCGCGACTGCACGCGGTTGCGGCGCTCGTAGAGCGTGAGAAGAAGCTTGAACTCGAGGGCCGTCAGCTCCACCTCGACGCCGTCGACCCAGAGCTTGTGGGCGTCGCGATCGAGCTTGAGGACGCCGAACTCGAGGACGGCGCGGGGCTCGGCCTCGACGACGGCGCCGCGCGCGAGCACGCGCGTAATGCGAAGCAGCAGCTCGCGAACGCTGAACGGCTTCACGACGTAGTCGTCGGCGCCGAGCTCGAAGCCGAGCACGCGATCGATCTCTTCGCCCTTCGCCGACGCGATGATGACCGGGATCGTGCGCGTGTCGACGCTGCGCTTGAGCGTCTTGCACACCTCGGTCCCCGAGATGTCGGGGAGCATGATGTCGAGGAGGATAAGGTCGGGCCTGCGCTCGCGCACCGCTTTGAGACCGGAATGCCCAGTCCCCTTCACGACGACGTCATGCCCCGCCTGCTTCAGGTTGTATTCGAGAACGGCCTGAAGATCTTCTTCGTCCTCGATGACAAGAATTCGCGCCATCGCAGTCACCTTTAGGCCCACGCCGTGACAGCACCGTGACTTTCCCGCAAGTGCAGGGTGCCACGTTTCGCCGCGCGCTTGTCGTCGGTCTGCCCGTCGCGCCTCGGCCCCGCGACGGACATGCGAGCGGCGCTGTCGTGGGCGCGCTAAAAGACTAAGGATGGCCTCTGCCAAGAAGCACTCGCTCCCGGTCATCGGCGACCTTCCGAGCTCTCCAAAGGGCGGGGTCGCGAACAGGCCGGCAGGGCCGCCCAGCGTGGATGTCGCGCGGAAAAATCTCGGCGGTCGCGGGAGCACGAGCCGCGAGGCCGGGCGCATCGTTTCGCTCGCGTCGCAGCACGGGATCACGGCCGTCGGCGTGGTGCTCTTCGCGTCGGCGACGGAGATCGACGTGTGGCTCGACGAAGGGGTCGTGCGGCGAACGCAGCCTTCGCAAGCGACGCCATTTCAAGGCGTGGTCGGCGACGAGCTTCGAAAGCTCGCGGGCGATGCGCACGTCTTCGGGACGCTTCGCGAAGGGCAACGGGTCCGCTACGAATCGCAAAAGGGCGTCGTGACCGAAGGGGCGATCGTCGAGAAGTGCCGCTACGGCGCGCTGATTCTCCGCGAAGACGGCAAGCTCATGGCCATCGGCTTCCGCAAGCTGTGGCCGCTGGTGTCGCCCGATTCGTCGCCCAACTGATCGCGCTCAGAAGCCGCGCGTCGTTCCGAAGAAGATGCGGATCGAGCTGAGCTTCGCCCCTTGCTCGAAGGTCTCGGTGCCGCCGCCGACGAGCACTTCGAACTGGTGGTCTGCCGAATTGCTCGTGCGAATACCGACGCTCCCCGACACGCGCATTAGCTTCGGCGAGATCTCCGCGAGCCCCGGGCCGAACACGTTGCCAATGCCGCCTTGCAAGCTTCCGTCGAGCCACATCCAAATGGGCCAACGGTATTCGAGCTGCGCGACGAAGTTGCTGCGGCCGACGAGGCGCCCAGGCCTGTAGCCGCGGAGAAAGCCGAAGCCGCCGAGGGTCGTCTGCTCGGTGAACGGCACGTCGCCCTTCGTGATCGGATCGACGAAGGTCGACGAAAGAACGAGCCCTACGGTCCTTCGCGTGCCGGTGAGGTCGATGTAGCCGCCCACCGTGGCGCCGTATTTTACCCAGGATTTCGCGGCGTCGCCGGGGACTTTGCTCCGGAAGTCGAACGCCGGCTCGCCCTCGAGCGCGACGCGCACGCCGGACCCTTGGGAGGGCCACTTGTTGCGCGTATCGACCGTGAGCTGCACGCGCGAATAGGCGGCCGTGTAGCCGTCGTTGAAGCCGGGTGGGAGCGGGAAGACGCCGCGCGCCGCCTGCTCGCCGATGGTCGGATCGCCGCCGACGTGATCGCCCGGCTCGCGAAAGCTGGTTTCACGGACACCGATCGCGGAGTGCAGGTACGTGGCGTGGGCGAATTTGAGATCCGCGAGGGCGCCGACGTCGAGCGCATTGGACGAGTAGCGTGAGCGGTTCGCTTCGAGGCTGCGCGGCCCGAGGCCGTGGAAGACCCAGTCTTCACGGCGAACGAACGACGCGCGGAGCGTGATGGCCGACTCTGCCGACTTCGGGCCGATGGCGATGCGGTCGGCGATGCTCGCGGCGAGCCACTCCGGGCCCCACGTCGCGCCGTAAAGCCGAAGGTCGTTGCCCTTCGCACCGAAATCGTCCCAAAAGAAATACAGACCAACGCTGGGACGTAGACCGAAGTCGAGGAAGAAGCTCGGCGTGAACCCGACCTTGTGATCCTTGTCGAAGGTTAAGAAATCCTGAATTGCAGCGACCCACTTGTCGCGCTCTGCCGTGGTGACCAGTAGCCCGAGGGGCTTTCGGATGACGTACTCGGTGAGCAAATAGACAGGGTAAAGCAGGATTCGCGGCACCCAGAGCGCCGCGTGTCCCAATGTCGTCGGTCTCGTTCCTCGCCCGTCGTAATCGGGCTTTGGCCTATCGGGCTGAGTCTCGTCGGCGTGCGCCGTGCGGCCTGTCGAGGCCGACACGAACGCCATCGCGGTCAGGCTGGCGAGCGCGAGCGCGCGAAGGCGCTTGGACGGAGACGCTGAATTTGAAGGCATGGGCAGAGGGGTTTCGCCCGTCGCACGGGGCGCGTGCGGAGGGGAGGGTGAGGCTCAGGTCGGCGGCATCATCGCGACAACGGACATCAAATTCAATCCGAGTATGCTGCCCGCCGTGAGCCAAGAATCGGATTCGACGGATATCGCCATTCTCCGCCCCATCGTCCACACGAAGCGGGAGGAGCTCCTCCCCCTGGGCGTGTCGATGCTTTGGATTTTCTGTGCGCTGACCGCGTACTACATCCTAAAGCCGATTCGCAGCGCGGTTCTCCAGACGCTCATCGGTGTCGACAATAAGTGGATAGCGCTCCTCGCGACCACCGTGTTCGTCGGCTTCTTCGCCTACGGCTACGGCAAGATCGTTCCGAAGGTGAAGCGTCGAACGCTCGTCGTCTCGACGTTCGTGGCGTTCATTGGATGCTTGATCTTCTTCGCCGTCGCGTTCCCCCACGGGAAAGAGATGGAGGGGGGGAGCCCGCTCGTTGGCCACATTTTCTACGTCTGGGTGTCGACCTTCAGCGTGCTCGTCGTCTCCCAGTTTTGGAGCGTGGCGACTGAGGCGTGGACGAAGGAAGAGGGGAAGCGGCTGTTCGGCGCCATCGGCATCGGCGCCGTCGCGGGCGGCATTTTCGGCACGGCGGGCGTGAGCAAGTTCGCCGAGAAGCTCTACATCTGGCAGATGTTCATGATCTCGGCGGCGCTCCTCGGCGTCTGCCTGGTGCTGTCGCTCTACATTCTCGCCTTCGCCGAGAAGCGCCACGCGCACGTCGCCAAAGACGGTGATGCGGACAAGAAGAAAGAGGACGTCGACACCTCGAACGCCGTGAGCCTCGTGATGAAGTCGCCCTACCTGCGGCTCATCGCGATCATGATGTTGGTGCTGAACATCGTGAACACGAACAGCGAGTGGATTCTCGACAAGATGGTCCACTCGGCGCACCTGTCGAGCGCAGACACGACATCGTTCTACGGGGAATTCTATCTCTTTCAGAACATCGTGACCTTCTGCATTCAGTTCTTCCTGACGGCGCGCGTTCAGCGAATTTTCGGCGCGCGAGGCGCTCTTTTCGTGACGCCGGCCATAGGCATCCTTGGCGGGCTCGCGTTCATCGTCGCGCCCCTGCTGAATGTCATCAAATGGGAGAAGGTCGCCGAGAACGGCGCCGACTACTCGATTCAATCGAACACGCGCGAGCTTCTCTACGTGCCCACGTCGGACCTCGAGAAGTACAGCGCGAAGAACCTCAACGACACGTTCGTCGTTCGCGTGGGGGACGCGGTCGCGGCCGGCCTTATCTTCATCGCGTCGGCGTTCGTCATCCCCGCCATGGGCGAAGTCGGCCTCCGCGTTCTCATGGGGTTCAACGTCGTGCTCGGCGTCGCGTGGATGGTCCTCGTCGCCCGCATCGGCGCGATGCACAAAGAGAAGATGGGCGACGCCGACGGCAACGGCAACGGCAACGGCAACAAGACAAAGCAGATGGGCGAGGCGAAAGCGACGGCTTGAAGGGGGTTCGCTTGGCGAGCCCTTCGAGTTTGGGCCGCGCACGCGACTGCGACTTCAGGAGGTCGTCGACGACTTGTGCGTGAGGGCGAGCGCGGCCGGGCGATTCGGCGCGGCCGCCGAGCAGTCTGCTCATCGGCGCTCGAAGACGCTCGGGGACGACGGTGTCGAGGTGCTCGATAGCCGTCCCCCGAAAGTTTCGATCGGGCGAGCCCAATGCCAAGTAGGTTCGCGGACGCGCGGGTCGATGGGTGGGTCTCGGTCGTCACGACGTCTCGCGCGAGCCGCGGCGTCGTGGCCTGCGCGGGGTCGAGCCTACCCGAAGTCCCCGGTTACGCGCTCACATGCCGTTGAAGCTCGAAGAGCAAGAGCGAGATGCGCGACTGCTCGGTCTCGGTGAGATCGAGAAATTGAACGCTCGCTGTGAAGAGATCGCCGGTCGTCGCCGTCGCAGAGGCCGCCTGCGCGTCGCGAACGAGCTTCCCCGCGCGCACCACCCGCGCGATGGCGTGGACCGGCGTCGCGTCGCCGGTGCTGGCGCTGAAATCGAGGATCGCATCGACGACCTCGCCGGCCTCGAACGGAGCGTTCGACGTAACGCGCATCCCCGCGGGCGTGAGGTCTTCGGTGTGTGTTTCGAGGGGCGGGCTCTCGGACGGCGCGCGCCGCTTGAGGGTGACGGGGACCGACACGTTCACGCGGAAGAACTTCCGCTTTTGCGTGAGCTCGACGTGATCGGGCGGCGCCACCGACAGCTCGGTCGGCTTGCGCGGCGACACGCGCGTGATCTCGGTCTCGCCTCGGTGAAGGCCGAACACGTCCCAATACTTGAACGTCACGCGCTGGCCGACTTGGAACTCGGGCGCCCCTTCGGCGTCGCGCAGCTCGAGCAAAATAGCCTCGCGCGAGATCTGACGGACGGTGCCGTCGACGCCGCTCTTTGACGGCGCGCCCAAAAGCTCGATGCGTCCGGGTTGGTTGAGCTTCAGCTCACGGAGCGGATTCATCATCGTTGAGCTCCTTTCGACGAGGGAGCGCGCGTCTTCCCGTTCTCGCGAGAGCGAACACCGTCCCCGCAAGAAGCGTTGCACCCCAAGGTAACGATTGAAATCGGAACCGTCCGTTCGTGCCCCTCTTTCTACGCGTGGCGCACCCCCCGAGTTTCCTTCGAAGGCGGGCTAGAATGACGTCTAAATGGCATTTCACGGGCTCCTGTCGCTGCGCGCCGTTGGGGCCAATCCGGCGCCGCTTCTCTTTCCGTACCTTGTCCGCGCGAGGCCGGATGCGAGGCGGTCGTGAGCGCGCGCCGTCGTCGATGGGCGTACGCGCTGCTCGGCCTCGCGGCCGCGACCGCAGGCGCGAGCGCGTGGGGCTATATCGTTATGGTTCACATGCCGGGGAAGAGCTTTCGCGGCCCGCTCCCCGAGCTCACGCCCCATGAAATCGAGGTGCGCGATGGGCTTCACCGCGACATCGCGCACCTCGCGGGCGAGCTTGGCGAGCGCAATTTGCGCCGCGCTCCCAAGCTCGCGAGCGCCGCCGATTTTCTCTTCGGCGCGTTCACGGCGGCGGGCTACGCGCCGAGGCGGCAGGCGTATCTCGTCGACGGCGCGGGCGTCGAC
>JANXMC010000496.1 GCA_025354825.1 Myxococcales bacterium | reverse complement strand
GCACCGCACAAGCAGCGGCCCTTGACGGAATTTGCCAGCCCGACGGAACCTGGGCGGACGACGACCGCATCCGAACGTCCAGCGCGCATCTCACGCGTCATCGCGCCACGGCACATCGTCAAACGGATGGTACAGGGAGGGTCGCGTCTTTCGCCCGCCCCCAAGCTTCGGAGGTCTCATGAAGAGCCACGTTCTCGCCCTCTCCCTTGCCGTGCCGTTCACGTTCGCAGCCGCGTCGTCCGTCGCAACCGGTTGCAGCAGCTCGGCGCCGACGAGCACTTACGACACGGACGGCGGCGGCGGTGGCGGCACGGGCGGCGGGAGCACGAGCGGCGCGACGAGCGGCGGCGCGACCAACGGCGGCGCATCGGGCGGCTCGCTCGGCGATGTCGATGCATCGAGCGGCAACAACGACGGCTGCAGCGACGCGGCGAAGCTCATTTACGTTCTCTCCGACGCGAACGATCTCTACAGCTTCAACCCGCCGAGCAAAAAGTTCATCAAGATCGGCGCCCTCGGGTGCAAGGTCAGCGGCGGTCTCGCGCCGAACTCGATGGCGATCGATCGCAACGCCACCGCGTGGGTCAACTACACCTCGGCGAACGCGGTCACGGGCGCCGACACGGCCGGCGCGATCTACAAGGTGAGCACCACCGACGCGAGCTGCACGGGCCCGTCGATCACGCTGAAAAACGGCTGGTTCCGCTTGGGTATGGGCTACTCGACGAACTCGGCGACATCGACGGACGAAACGCTCTTCGTCGCGGCGACGCCCAGCGGCGGCCTCGGGGCTGGCGGCGGGACGGAGGGGCTCGGCAAGGTCGACTTCACGGGGAAGACCGTGACGGCGATCGGCCAGTTCGACGGCAGCCTCGCGGGGCAGAGCGCGGAGCTCACCGGCACGGGCGACGGGCGGCTCTTCGGCTTCTTCACGGCAAAGCCGGTCCACGTCGCCGAGATCAACAAGACCACCGGCGGCATCGTCGGCACGCCTCCCGCGGTGGCGGGCGTCGAGCAGCCCGCGGCCTGGGCCTTCTCGTTCTGGGGCGGCGCGTTCTACCTCTACACGTCGCCCGATCCCCTCATGAACCCGTCGCGCACGACGAACGTCACGAAGTACACGCCCGGCGGCACCGTCCCGCCGGACACGGGCTACATGACGAACATCGGCTTCCGCATCGTCGGCGCCGGCGTCTCCACCTGCGCGCCCCTCGACGCGCCCAAGTGAGCCGGATTTCGGCGGTTACTTTTTCCCGGCGTCCGGCATTCCCGGGAACGTCGGGAACGCCGTCGGAATCGTGATCGTCGTCGGCAACGTCGTGGGGATCGTGATGACCGTCGGGATCGTCGTCGGCACCTGAATGCCAGCCGCCGTCGCGAGAGCCGCCGCTTGCGCCGCCAGCGTCTGCGCGGTGGCCGCGTCGACGATGCCGCCGTCGGCCGTCATGAAGATCGCGCCGCCGTCGGGGAGCCTCACGGCGTGCACGGGCGTCGCCTTGCCGTTCACCGTGACCGGCGAGGTCGGCGCGAGCGTCCCGACCGGCGCGCCCGGAAGGGCAGCGGTCGGCGCCGGAGCGGCAGGCGCCGTTGCCACCGGAACCGCTACGACGGGGGCGCCGCCCGCGTCCGTGAGTGCGGCGTCGTTCTTCTTCTCACATGCGGCCAACGCGACCGGAAGGGCCAGAGCCGCGAGAATCACCAGCGATGCGAAGGGGCGACCGTTGCGAACGTTCATGGCGCGAGAGCCTACTCCGTACGCAGGGCTCGCGCGCACCTAGCCAGCCGCAGCGCGCGCATCCATACTCAAGTCCATGTCTTCGCCAAAGACCCGTGACCCATCCCTCGGCATCCCCGAGGGTGGAGCGGGCACCGCGGCTCCCGACGCCGCCACGGTCGCGCTCCCCACGAGCGAACAAAAAAAGCCCCACGAAGCGCCGCGCGCCCACGCGCCGCCCACGTCGCGCATCGGTCGCCTCGCACGCCTCGCCGGCCTGGGAACGCGCGCGCTCCCCGTCGCCGCCGAGGCGATGAAGCGCGCGATCGGCGTGACCCGCACCGAAGACCAAGAGCGCGAGGCCCGCGCGAAGCTGCTCGTGTCGGCGCGCAAAACGGCCGAAGCGATGCTCAAGACCCTCGGCGAGATGAAGGGGCTTCCGCTCAAGCTCGGGCAGATGGCCTCGTACATCGATGGCCTCGCGCCGCCGGGCTACGAAGAGAAGTTCCAGTCGGTCCTTCGCAAGCTTCAACAGAAGGCGCCGCCGCTCTCGCCCGAGGCCGCGGTGAAGGTCGTCCTCGAAGATCTCGGCAGCCCCCCCACGGACATTTTCGCCGAGTGGGAGCCCGACCCGTTTGCCGCTGCAAGCGTCGGTCAGGTGCATCGCGCCGTCACGCGCTCGGGCGATCGCGTCGCCGTGAAGGTGCAGTACCCCGGCATCGACAAGGCCATCGAAAACGACCTCAAGAGCCTCTCGGTGCTCGAGGCGATGATCGCGCCGATGGGCCGGCGCTATCACACGAAAGAGACGCTCGACGAAGTGAAGGCCGTCTTCCTCGCCGAGCTCGATTACACGCACGAAGCCGAGACCGCCGACACGTTTCGCAAGATTCACG
>JANXMC010000458.1 GCA_025354825.1 Myxococcales bacterium | reverse complement strand
GAACGAACACCGACTATCCGATCACGCATGGATAACCGCGCTAGGAGAGGAAACCCCGGCACCTCCCAGGCGCCGGGCTTCCTCACACCCGCTCGCTCAGGGGCAGGCGACGGGTTGCAGCTCGTTCGAGGGGAGCGTCATCCCGAAGTGCGTATTGAGCACGCGGATCGACGAGATGTACGCCGCATTGGCCCAACCCGAGCCGAGCGGATACCACGCGTCACCGACGAGATAGAGCTTCTTGCCGGCAACGGGTGTTACGGACCAATCGAAGAGGCTCTTGTTGGTTACGCCGTTCGCGGTCGCTCCGGTCTTCAAATAGTACCAAGCCTCTTCGTGGACGTTCACGTCCGTCTTCACAATTTGCGGCTCGTTCGCGCTGCCATCGAAAACCGCGGGGAAGAGAATTCGAAGCGACTTTTTGAGCTCGTCGTTGAGCGACTGGGTGCCCGCCGCGCCGCCATCGCCGTAGACAGACAAGTTCTTGTCGACGCATGCGCGGTTGTCCGAATAGACGGTGCGCGTCACCTTCAAGCCGTCGGTGTGGGCGGTGATCGGCATCTCGATCGAATTGATGCACGTCCCGTCGGGCATAATCGTTGTGTCGGCCCTTAGGATCGGCGCCGAGCCGTCGGGCAGATCGCCGCCGACGACCTTGGCCAAGTTGGGATACCGAAGGTTCGATTTCCACCAGGCTTTGTCCCACTGGTGGGTAACCTGCATCGATTTTGCCGACGTGACGTTCTTGTACTCTTTGGTCGCCGCGATCGCGGTCGTAACGTCTCCCGCGATGCGCGCCACGGCGCCGTGGGGAACGGCGAGCACGATCTGCTTCGCGTGGACGGCGTGGGCGCCCGTCTCGAGGGTGAAGCCGTCCGCCGCGCTCACGATGTTGGTGACGGCCTCCGAGAGGAAGATCCGCCCCCCTTTGGCTTCGATCGCCGCACGCATCTTTCCGATGATGGCCGAGTGCCCGGGAATCGGATAGCGAATCGGCCCCGCGCCGAAGTAGTCGATCATCCCATATTCTAAATATCCCACGGCATCGACCTCGCTCGTCCAGTCGGCGCGAAAGCGATTCTGATCCAAGAAGTACTGGGAGCCGCTCGCGCCCAACACGCTCTTCGTATAGTCGAGCGTGCTCTTCGTGCCAATTCCGCCGTCGATGCCTGAGTAGCTCGGAAACTTCGTCCCATCCTTGGGGACTTGGTCACCACAGAGAAGCTTCACCCACATCTCGTCGTCGTTGAGCGTTTGGCCGTAAAGCGCCTTGAACGCGTCTCCGCTGTATCCGAAATACTGCCCCGCGTCGCTGGGGTCTTGCACCGCGCGGAGATTGGAGAAGCTGTCGGGCGTCACAACCTGGACACCAAGCTCGTTCGCGAGCGCGTACGTGTACTGATTGTCGTACATCCGAAACGCACCCGTGGCCGTCACGTCGTCAGGGTTGGGGCCGAACGAAACGTCGCGGATGCGGCCGCCGAGGCGATCGTTCTTTTCGAACACGCAGACGCCGCTTCCCGACGTCACACCGGTGGGCGCGCCGCCGTCTCCCGGGTTCGTGAGCTTGTACGCCGTGTGGATACCACCCGGCCCGCCACCCACGATGGCCACCTCACAGTCGAGCGCCGCGAGCGCCCCTTGATCCGGCCGCACATCTGCCGCGGCGTCGTTCGTCGGCAAGACTCCGCCGTCGACGACCGTCGCGTCGCCCGGACCGGCGTCGCCTTTCGTCTCGACGTTCTCATCGTCGCTCGAGCACGCGGCGAAGCCGCCGACCATGGCCGTGGCGATCACGGTGAACCCGACCCATCTACTCATCATCCCACGCTTCATAGGAGTCCTCCCCAGCAGAAGCCGCAAAGG
The DNA here is from genome assembly GCA_025354825.1 of Myxococcales bacterium. Taxonomy (GTDB): domain Bacteria; phylum Myxococcota_A; class Polyangia; order Polyangiales; family Polyangiaceae; genus JANXMC01. Next base: position 10,982 of record JANXMC010000458.1, on the reverse strand, counting down.
GTACCCGCGACGCCACGCGCGTGGGAGGCATTCGAGCGCGGCCACCTCTGCGCATCCGCGGTCGAGGGCGATTTCCCGAAACCCCAACCTCGTTGCTGCCGAGCAACTGCCAACTGCCCATGGTTCAATCCGTTCCCCTCGCCCCGCGCGAACGCTTCCTCGCCCTCGACGTCCTTCGCGGCGCCGCGCTCTTCGGCATCCTCGTGATGAACATGCCGTCTTTTTCGTGGACCTGGTGGCCCACAATGAAATCCGATGAAATATGGCCCTCGTGGTGGGACGGCGCCGAGATCTGGGTGGCGAGGTGGTTCTTCGCGGGAAAGTTCAACTCGCTCTTCTCATTTCTCTTTGGAATTGGATTCACACTTCAGCTCGAGCGCCTTTCGCGCGGCGGAAAGAGCCCTATGGGGCCGTATTTGCGCAAAATGGGAGCGCTCGCGCTCTTTGGCGCGATTCACGCGATCCTGATCTGGCGCGGCGACGTTCTCCTCACGTATGTCGAGCTCGGTCTCCTTCTTCTGTTCGTCCGACGTGTACCCGACAGGTGGATCTTGGTGCTCGCGGCGGTCACCGTGCTGCTCGCACCTATCGCGTCGGCTGTGCAAACGGCCATCATGACACCCGAGCATCTCGCCGCCGAGGAGGCGCGAGACGCCGTCCTCGCGAAGCTCGCCGACGCCGCCTACGCGCACGGTACGTATGCGGACGCGACGCACGCGCGCCTTCGTTCGCTTTATGAGTACTACTCCGATCCGTGGTCACTCGCGTGGCATGGACAGATGGCGAGCACGGCGCTCCTCGGCTGCTTTGCCGGTCGACGCGGATACCTCACATCGCCCGAAGCACACCGCCCGCTCCTGAAACGGGTTCTCGCGGCGTCGCTCGCGACGGGCATTCTCGCGGTCGGTTCCATGTCGTTCCTCCGCGCTTCGTGGAAACCCCACGTCATCAGCTTCGTGAGCCCCGTTCTGTCGGCTCTGTACAATCTTCAGCGGCCCGCCATCATGATTGCGTACGTGAGCGGCTTTCTCCTGCTCGCGACGGCGGGGCGGCTCCCGCACTGGGCCGCGAAGCTCGCCTTCGCCGGGCGAATGCCTCTCACGAACTACATCTCACAATCGATCATCTGCACGACGATCTTCTACGCGACCGGATTCGGTTTCTACAATCGCGTTGGGCCCGCGGGCGGCTTCGCGATCGCCGTTTCCATCTACAGCGTGCAGGTCGTGTGGAGCGGCTGGTGGCTACGGCGGTTCGCCTTCGGGCCAATCGAATGGCTCTGGCGCGCGATGACCTACGGTCACGCGCCGCGTATGGCGATTGCCCCCGCGACATCCAGCGGGGCGCGCCCCGACGGCGCTCCCCTCGCGGATCGGTGACGACTTCGCTGAGCTGACGGGCCGCCGCGTATCCGTTCCCGTGGCAACACGAACCACGGGCGCTTTCGCCGCGAAGGGGCGACCGAGCGTCTTATTTGCACCGAAAAACGTTGTCGCGCTCTCTTCCCTCGCCGCGCGCGCCCCTCGTGCTTACGGCTGCGTAATCACCGTGCAGCCGAGGGGCGGCTTCACCTGGGCCTCATAGTCTGCTTTCGTGGAATAGTATCCCGCCGTACCGTTGGGGTAATCCTTCGGTATCCCTACGACTTCGAAGTCGGACGGGACTAAGAATCCCAAATCCCGTGCTGCGAGGAGGCCGTCCCACGTTGCCGTAGCGTCGGCGTCGTTGGCCACTTTCGCGCTTTCGGCGGTGAGCGGGAGGTTCCCTCCGTCGGCCAAGATCATCCCATATTTGCGCAGCGCTCTCACAACCGCTTTCGCGCCCGGCGTCTTCACGCGTGGATCTGCGTCGGTCACCGTTTTCAGGCGCAGCCGTCCGCCATAGGGCAAACCCACGGCCGAAGCGCCCGCCGTGCTGCCGTGGCTCGCCGGGTAGACCACGTTGGGAACCGTTTTGTCTCCCGCGGTGCCGCGAATGTACTCGTTGCGAAGGATGAGTCGAAGGGCGTGCTCAATAGCGCCCTTCTTCGTCTCCCGATAGCCAATGAGCCCCGGCATAATGGCCATTCCGGCGGCGTCCGCGCTCGTGCAACCTTGCCCGCGGTTCGAGCGCGGGTAGTTTTTGTCGAGCTTCCACAGCGCCACGAAACCGGACCACGCATTGCCGTCCTTGTGGGCGTGGTAAACCTCATAGAGCTTCTTCGCGGCGCGATCGAGCACGAGAATGTGGCAGTCGTCGCCGTTCGGGCATGCGTCGTAGGCGTGGTCCCCTTCGATGTACCCTTTCGCGGGAATGGGCACGGTGACGTCGTCGGCCTCCTCTTCGAGTGGGAATGCCGTTTGCGGCGCCCCCTGCCCCTCGAGCACGTTGAAGCTGAAGTCGATCTGGCACACGCCCGTCGTTCCCCATTTGGCAATTGCGCCAATCATCGAGGACGAATGCGCGGCCACGGGCGCCGCGTCGATGGGGCGATACCACTCGCTCGTCGTTCTCCAAATCGAGTCGCTCGGTACGAGACCGTCGTCGTTGCCCGCCGTGCCGGTCGTGCCGCCCGCCGTGGCCCCGCCACCCGTCGTTCCGCTGCCCGCGTTGGTAGATCCGCCTGTGCCGCCGGTGGTGGCGCTCCCACCGCCATCGGCCGTAATGGGCGCCACATTCGTGTCGCTTGACGAGCACGCGACGATTCCAAACATACCAAGTGCGCTCAGCAGCCCAGCAGACGAGCAGGTCGTACGAATCACAGCGCTCGAGCCTCCTTCCGCCGGACGACCCGGCGGCGTGCCCGCGCGCTTTCACGATTCGCGCCGGGTACCCGTTGGGCGATTGTCGCGAGAAAACGTGACCACTCAGTCACCATCGCGAGGGGGCGCGACCCCTGCCCGTGGGGAGCGCCCCTCGGACTCGGCGAGGGCCCCATCCTCACGGCGTGGCGCCGATGCGCGCGATCTCATCCAAGATGCGCTCGCCGTCGCGCGCAAAGAGATCGTTGTGATGGCCGCCTTGAACGGTCACGAGCTGTGCGCCGGGGATGGCCCGCGCCATCGTCTCGCCCATACGATGCGGAATGAGCTCGTCGGAGTCGCCGTGGTACACGAGCGTTGGCAACTGGAGGCCCGGAGCCTTCGAGAGTGAATCGTAGGCGTCGCCTATGAGAAGGCTCATTGGCAAAAAGGGAATCATCCTTTTTGCCATATCGCGAATCGATGTGTACGGCGTCGCGAGCACCAGCACGTGCCCCCTCCCGCGGCGCGCCATTTCGACCGCGACGCCCGTGCCGAGAGACGTCCCCCAAAGAACCGTATTGCTCGCGTGGATCCCCTGACCTGCAGCAGCGAGAACGTGCAGCCATCAGACATAGAGTATCACGCACTCTTAGTCCGTCGAGGTACCTAGCCGCGTGAGTTGAGGCGAACCTCGCGCTCCGCTAGGCTCGCCGCCGCCATGAACCCTTCGAATTCCCGGGCGCCGCGTGCGGTAGCCTTCATCGCCGCTCTGTCGCTGGCCGCGTGCGCGTCGCGGTCGGCGCCCCCCGCCGAGACCCCCGCGTCAATCGCCGCGCGCACGCCCACGTCGGCCGCGCCCGCGCCGCGCACGCAAGAGCAAGCGGCAACCGCCCAGGCCGTCGCCGCTTCAGGCCCCGACAACGCGTACAGCGATACGGCGGACAACTCGGCATGGCGCGACCGCGGCTGGGTGTTCGTGGCGGTCGGGTCGGCGGCCGGAGTCGTCGCGCTCGGCACGGGGCTCTTGATGCTCACGAACATGAGCACCCGCAGCTCGAACTGCAGCGACGCGAAAGTTTGCAATGCAGACGGTTACAACGCGAATACCCAAATAGGCAATCTGGGGGGCGTCAACGCCGCCGCGTTCGGTATCGCCGCCGTGGGCATCGGCGTCGGCGCGTTCCTCGTTCTCAGCCACCCATTGAAGCGGGGCGAAGAGAAAACGACGGAGCCGAAAGCGAAGAACGCGGCGACACGAGACTCGCGAGACACGACGAGCGGCTCGACGGCCCTCGGCATCTCGCCCACGGGCTCGGGCATCGGCCTCAACCTGAAGGGGTCGTTCTGATGGCACGCTTCGGACTCATCGCGGGACCCGTCGTCGCGGCCGTCACGGTTCTCACAGGTTGCGCAATCGTCGCGGGCGGTACCTCCGGCTACAGCGAGCCGCCTTCGCGCGCGTGCACCACCACGAGCGACTGCGCCGTATTCAAGAGCAGTGCGGGTGCCAGCGCCTGCTGCTGGGATCACACCTTTCCCGCTGCCGTGAGCGCCGCGTGCAGCGACCCCGGCGTCGCGTGCAGCGGCGGCGGCACGCACCAACTCTGCGATCAAAACGACGACTGCGGCACGGGCGGCACGTGCACCCTCTACAAATGCGTTGCACCCAAGTTCGTTGTGGAAGTTGGTACGTGCGGCGACGCGCCGTGCGCCCAATAGGTACGTAAAGCCGCGAGCACGCTCCGTCGCCCGCGAGGTTCGAGCGCTCCTACATCCGCGCAGAGCGCCTCGCGATCCAGTGCGCTCAGGCGCGCCGCGGGGGGCTTGCCCCGTCGCGACCCGTGGGGCCGCGGCGCGGTTCGATTCCGCTGCAAATAAGCCTGTTTTGCGTGGGCCCGCTCCGTGCAGTGCGAATGGGCATGACGAAGCGCACGACGACTCTCCCGGCTCTGGGCTCGGTGGGCGGTCTCCTCCTTGGTGCCGTGGCACTCGCGAGCGCGGCGTGCAGCGGGGCCAGCGACACGGACGGGACGAGCACGCCTGGCGCCGACGAATCGAACGTCGTCCTTGGAACCGTGCTCGCTCTCGTACATGGCCAAACCCCACGCCGACGTCGGCTGCGGGCCGATATCGAACCCCGACATCGGCTGCACAGACGAGAAGAGTGACGTGATTGCCGCGTACACGCAGGCGCTCCTCTACTACTTTTCGGACAACGAGGCCTACGCAAAGAAGGCCATTCAGATCATGAACGCGTGGTCGGGGGTGCTCAAATCGCACTCGCTGGCAAACGCGACCCTCGAGTCGGCCTGGGCCGCGTCGGTCTTCCCGCGCGCCGCCGAGATCATTCGTGCAACCTACACGGGGTGGGCACCGAGCGACATCACGGCCTTCAAGGCCATGCTCCAGACCGCCTATCTGCCGTACATCCAAAACGGCAGCGCCTCGAACGGAAACTGGGAGATCAGCATGATCGAAGGGTCGATGAACATCGGCGTCTTCCTCGATAGCAAGCCCGTCTTCGACAAGGCCGTGGCCATGTGGAAGAAGCGCGTCCCCGCCTATATCTACATGACCAGCGACGGCGCGACGCCGGTGCCGCCCCCCACGGGCGCGAAGACGGGCGCTGCGCTCACACAGTTTTGGTACGGTCAGACCAAATACGTGAACGGCCTCGCTCAAGAGACCTGCCGCGATCTCGGCCATGTTCAGTACGGTCTCGCATCGATCACGAACGCCGCCGAAACGGCGACGATACAGGGCGAAGACCTCTACGCCGTCGAGGGAGATCGCATTCGCGCGGGGTACGAGTTCCACGCGCAGTTCATCAATGGAACGGCCGTCCCCTCGTATCTCTGCGGCGGCTCGCTCGTCGATGCGAACCCCGATGCGATGTGGGAGGTGGGGTACAACGCCCTCGTCAACCGAAAGGGGATGTCGATGCCCGCCACGGAGACGCTCCTCCCGCGCATCCGCCCAACGGGGGCCGATCATATGATGGTCTGGGAGACGCTCACGCACTCGGGCGTCGGCACCGCCGGCTTCTGATCTGGGCGCCTCACCGGTTCGTGGGAGGCGCGAGAACCTCGGTGGCGCGTGCCACGAACGGCGCCGCCGGGTTTTTCTCGCGAAGCTCGCGAAGACGTACTTCGATATAGCCGCCCGGCAGCTCGCGCCCGACGAACACCGTCGTACCCTTTGAAATACGGGTTACGGCGCGTTCGTCGGGTTTCGCGCGTGCGTAAATGGGCAGCCCCTCGTCGCGTGCGACGTCGACGGCGCGCCCTTCGATGGCGAACGGCTCGACGTTCACGATGGCGTAGTACGGCGCGATGCGCGCTTCGAGCGACGCCGTGTCGACCCACCCTGCGACGGTGAGCGGCGTGACCGTGGCCCGCACGCGCGTGCGCTCGCCGACGGTCTCCAGCACGGCGACGTCCACGTCGGCGAGGCGCGCCATGGGGCTCTTGCCCGCGCGGTCCCGCGACAGCCACGCGCCACCTCTCGCAATGTGCTTCATCGCAAGCTCACCCGGGCTTTCTCGATCGATCGTGCCTCGCAACGGGTCGCGCCCAAAGGTCCCCGAGCCCGCGAGGCGCAACGCTTCACACGGCGCCGTGAGGCCTGGCGTGCTCGCGGCGGAGAACGCGATGAGGGTCGCCGCGTCGACGGGCGCAACGGTAGCCGCGGACGTAGCGACGACGCCGAGGACATGCACCGAAGCGCCGGGCACGAGCGCGAGGGAGCCATCGGCGCTCACCACGCGCGCCGCGAGCTCGACCCACGGGACCGTGCGATCCACGAAAAACGTCCCCACGATGGGGCGCGTAATTCGTATTTCGACGCGGCCAAAGGTCTCGTTTGCCATATCGAGCTTTGCGACGACGACGCCATCGGACGGCGCCAATACGCCAATGGCCGCATTCGCCGGTGCGTCGCGCGTGGCGAAGAGATCGGCGCCGACCACGGTGCGAAGTGAGCCCGCGAAAGCGCACGGCTGCGCCGACGTCGTCTCCATCCACGGCAGCGGGGCGCGCGCGGCGGCTGCCGTCGCGGCGGCATCGCGCTCGGCCGCGGCCACACGCTCACGAAGGCGGGCGGCCTCTCGCGCGCAACTCCCGTCTTCTGCCGGGGTCCCTTCAAGGAACGCCGCGACGGATGCGCACCTATCGAAGGCCGAAATGCGGTTCGCCGCGAGGCGACGCGCGAGCTCCGCGGTGGCGACGGCGTGGGTCTTTTGGTCGTCGAACGCCGCGTCGAAGGCCGGCTCGGCGGCGGCCTCGATGCCGCCCGCCACGACCGTCCACGCATTGGCAAATTCGCGCGCAATGCGATGCGACTCGACGGGCGTCGCGGCCGCCGTAATGGCCAATGCGGCGGCGTGTTCCGTGCGAACACGTTGCGCCTCCGCGATATCGAAATACGGCGTCAGCGTCGCACGCAACCACGTGCTCGGGGCGCCGGCTCGGCCTCCCGCGAAGCGCGGCGGGACGAGGCGCGTGAGCGCTGCGAGCTGCGCGCGAAACGCCTCGCCCGTTGCAACCGGTCCACGCGGCGCGGCGCCATGGGGAGCCGCCTTCGAAGGCGCGCTGCAGGAGACTTGCGCGCCCGCCATTCCGAGAACGAGCGACGCTGCGAGCCACGCGTGCGACGGGCTACGGCTCGGCGTCGAGCTGCGCGCGGGCATGGGCCTTCTCGAATGCCGGAAGCGCCGCGCACGCGGCATCGACGCGGACGAGCGTCGGGAACGCTGCGAGATCGATGTTGAAGCGGCGCGCGAAGTACAGCTCGGGGACGATGCACGCATCGGCGACAGTGACGTCATCGCCCACGGCATACGTGCCCGCCGTCGTGACCAGCACCCGCTCGACCGCTTCGAGACCACGCGAGACCCAGTGCTGAACCCACGCCGCGTCGTCGGCCTTCAGCGTGTCGCGTACGTAGTTCTGAACGATCGTATTTTGGAGAGGCTGAATCCCCGAATTGATCATCTCGGCGATTTGGCGAGCCTTGGCGCGCGCGCCGCGCCCCTGCGGCAGCATGGGCTTTTGGGGGAACCGCTCGTCGAGATAGTCGACAATCACGAGGGACTGCGCGAGCCGCAAAGTTTCGCCGCCGTCTTCTACCTCGAGGACCGGCACCTGGTGCATGGGGTTGATGCGATCGTAGGCCTCGGTGAACTGCTGGCCACCACCGTTCTTCAGGTGAATGGGCGTGTACGCCCAGTCGAGCCCTTTTTGGGCGAGGGCGATGCGCACGCGCCACGTCGCCGAGCTGCGCCAAGTACCGTAGAGATGAAGATGCGGGCGCGCGTTCGGCGTGGTCATTCCGTTCCCTTACCTCAGCGGCGGCCGATCGTAGTGGGTCGTTGCGCCCACGCAACGGTCAATTGCCGCGTCTTCTCGTTGCCGCGGCGAGCCGCGGGCCAAAGGATAGAGCGATGACAAGCGAGAGAAGCGACGGCGTCACACGGCGAGCCGCCATCGTGACGGGGATTGCGGGGGCAACGGTTGCCGCAGTCACGGCGAGCGGCGGAGGGCAGGCCCTGGGAGGGCAGTCGGCGAGCGGCGCATCATCGAGCTCGCCGCGCATGGCAACGGGCGATCGGATGCCGGTCGTCTACGTGCCCCATGGCGGCGGGCCGTGGCCGTTCGTCGATCTCGGAATGAAGAAAACCGAGCACGACGCGCTCGCGGACTATCTCAAAGGGCTTCACGCGCTTCCGAAAATACCGCCCAAATCGCTTTTGGTGATTTCGGCGCACTGGGAAGAGCCAGTCTTCACGGTCATGACGAGCGAGCGGCCGCCGATGCTCTACGACTATTACGGATTTCCGCCCGAGTCGTACCAGATCACGTGGCCCGCGCCGGGCGCTCCCAAGCTCGCGAGGCGCGTGCGCGAGCTGCTCTCGAAAGCAGAAATCGCCTCCGGCGAGGACGCCACGCGGGGCTTCGATCACGGCACGTTCGTCCCCTTCAAGCTCACCTATCCCAATGCCGATATCCCCACGATTCAACTCTCGCTCAAAGTGGGGTTGGACCCGGAAGAGCACATCGCGATGGGGAGGGCGCTCCAGCCGCTTCGCGACGAAGGGGTCTTCATCCTCGGAAGTGGCCTGTCGTTTCACAACATGAACGCCTTTCGTGATCCGCGGGCTGCGGGGAACGCTGGCGCCTTCGACGCGTGGCTTCGCGAGACGTCGACGCTCGACCAAACCGAGCGCACCAGGCGCCTCTCGGCGTGGGCGACGGCACCGGGCGCACGCCAGTCTCACCCGCGCGAAGAGCACCTCTTGCCCCTCATGGTCGTCGCGGGAGCGGCGGGCGACGACCGCGGCGGCCCGGCCTTCGCGGGGACGCTGTTCGGCCACAAAATCTCGGCGATTCACTTCGGCTGAATTCGGGCGTCGCGCCTAACGTCACTTGACGTCTCTCCCGGCCGATCATCCCTTTGGGTATGCGAAGAGCACGAGCTCGATGCATCTCCCGGCGTGGAAGGCGTTCAACGCGGCAGTCGGCGCGAACGGCGATGTTTGCATATGGCACGAGACTTATAAGGCGCATCCCTCGAGGCCAATGGGGCTTTCGCGCGCGCGGGTGGGCGGCTCGCGGCGTCGACGACCGCTCTCTGACTGCGCTGACTGCGATCCCGAAACGCCGCGGGCGAATTTGTACGTGGACTTCCTCCACGCCACGGGCGGCACGGCAACGTACGTTCGGCGACAGCACCGGCGCCTACGGCCGGCTTCGCACGTAGGCACTCGCCCTCGCTACGGGCTCTCGACGCTCATGTGGGCCGCGACGATGCGGAACACGTGGTCTTCGATGGTCCACATGCGGGTATACCGAAATACGCCCGCGAACGGCGTACCGGCCGACGCCCCTTCGAGCTCGACGCGGAGGCTCACGACGGCCGATGCGCCGTTGTTGTGAAGCTCGATGAGCATTTCGCGTGGCTCGTAGCGGGTGATCTTTTGGGAGCCCGCGCGATGGACCGCGAGGTCGTCTTCCTTGCGGAGGACGACCCCGTTCGCTCCCGTGAAGACGACGCGATCGGACAGCAGCGCGTCCAGCTCGGCGACGTTGCTCTCGAGCATCGCCCGCCGAAGCCGCTCCTCACCGTGTTTGATCGCCGCGCGGGTCACGACTTCTTCGCGTGCTTCTCGACCCAGTCTGCAAAGGTGGTCGCGAACTTCGAGAGCAGCTCTTTGTGCTTTTCGTCCTTCACGTTGCCGCCGTCGTCGAACCACGAGCCGACGCCGCTCAGGTACATCTCGGGCTGTTGAAGCACGGGGACGTCTAAGAAAACCAGTGACTGGCGAAGATGATGATTGGCCCCGAAGCCGCCGATTCCACCGGGCGAATTGCTGACGACGCCGCCCGGCTTGCCCGACCAGACGCTCGCGCCGTAGGGGCGTGAGCCGACGTCGATGGCGTTCTTCAGAACACCCGGAATCGATCGATTGTATTCGGGTGTCACGAAGAGCAGAGCGCTCGCCGCGCGAACCTGATTTCGAAACGCGACCCACGGCGCGGGCGCGCCGGCCTTCTCGACGTCTTCGTCGTAGAGCGGCAGATCGCCCATCGCGACGAAGTCGAACGCGAGGCTCGAGGGGGCGAGGGCAGCAATCTGCTTTGCGATCTTGCGGCTAAATGACTCTTTTCGGAGGCTTCCGACGAGCACGGCGACGGTGGTGGGCATGGGCGCAGTCCTTTCGTTCGGCGCCAGAACAGCACGTTTTGGGGGGCCCGTCAGTCGTGATGCCAGTCGTGATGCCAGTCGTGATGCCAGTCGTGATGCCAGTCGTGATGCCCCAGAGCCGAGCTCAGCTCCGCTCGACCGTGAGCACGTAGCCGACGCCGCGAACCGTCTTTAGGATTCGCGGATTGCGTGAGTCGTCGCCCAGCTTGGCGCGAAGATGGGATACGTGAACATCGATGGATCGATCGAACGATTCGTCGGCGCTTCCGCGTACGAGATCTACCAGCTGCTCGCGTGTGAGCACGCGACCGGCGCGCTCGGCGAGAACGCGGAGCAGCATGAACTCGTAGGTCGTGAGGGCGAGCGTCACGCCGTCGAGCGTCGCGTGCATTGCTTCGGCGTCGATGTACAGACGCCCGACCTGGATCTGCTTGCTAGGCCCCGAGCGGCCGCGCGCGCGTCGTGCCTGGGCGCGAATGCGAGCCAAAAGCTCGCGCGAAGAGAACGGCTTCGCGATGTAGTCGTCGCCTCCGCCCTCCAGGCCGAGAACGCGATCGG
>JANXMC010000425.1 GCA_025354825.1 Myxococcales bacterium | reverse complement strand
TGGCTCGAGTCCATCGCCCGACGCGTAATGAGCGCCGACGTCACCGAACCGGGGTCCATTCGCGCGAGCGCCTCGGTGGCCGCCTCGCGCACCACGTCGGTCGGGTCTCCCAAGAGATCCACGATCGCAGGGGCAGACCAGTCGTCGCGCAGGCGCGCGAGCGTGCGCACGGCCGATGCGCGAACCAGCTCGTCGGCGTCGTCCAACAGGCGCTGCACCTGGTTCGACACGCCCTTGAGCGCCAACACGCCTGCCGCTCTGCACGCAAGGAGCCTCACACTGGTATTCGGTGCGCGGAGCCCTTCGGCGATCGCCGCGGCCATCGCCGGCCCCACAGTCGTTGCGCAGAACAGGAGAAGGTCTTCCATCGACGGGTCGCGACCCGCTTGCAAAAGCGCGCTGTAGAGCGTTTCGAGGCGCGCCGCACATACCAATTCGGCCGCGGCAATGCGCAGCTGCGGATTGGCCACGTTGCTATCCTCCGGGTTCTCGCTTGCGAGAATTCGGTAGAGCCTCTCGTGCAGCGGCGCCGATTCGGCCGTGCGGAGGCGCGCCCAGGTCGGCACGCCCGCCATCGGATCTTCGCCCGACAGCTGCTCGAGGGCGTAGCCCAGGGCCAATAGGCAGTTCGCGAACGTCTCGAAGCTCGTCGCCTCGCGCAGCTTCCCCGCTAAATACGCCGTCGATTCGGGAGTTCCAATACGGCCTAAGGCCTCCATCACGGCTTGCTCGTACTCTTCGCGCTCAAGGAGCGTCGCCAGCGGAAGCGCAGCCCGCGCGTCGCCGATTTCACCGAGGGCGTGAATGGCCGAGAACGCGATCCAAAGATCGGCCCCGAGGAGGTCGATGAGCGGCATCACGGCAAGCGGCGACCGCAACGCCGAGAGGCTCTCGATGGACGACTGGACGATGTTCACGTCGGCGTGGCTCAAGAGACCTACCAAGTGCGGCACCACGCTGGGATCGCGGCTCCGACCGAGGATGCCGGCCGCGAACATGATGACTTCCGGGTCTTCGTGGTGAAGCGCACGCACCACCGTCGCGACGCCGCGCGGGCCGGCCTGCGTGAGCGCTTCGATGGCGGCGTTGCGGCGGCTCGCATTGGTATGGTCCGACACCATCTCGATGAGGTCGACCGGATCGGCCGTCTTCGCGGCTTCGCCGATCGCCTCCCGACGCGCGCCGACATCAACCGACGAGAGGGCCGCTAAAAGCGACTCTTCGATCGACCCGAAGGACGCGGGCATGGGTGTGAGGCCGAATGCTCCTCTCGAACTACGCTCACGGTCACGATCCATTGGACCCTCCTCTTCCGAGGCCACGCCCCACCATCACAGATGCAGGACCCGACGAGCGGAACTGCCGGGAGTGGGCGCCGACGCCGTCTTGCCGGAACGACTCGACGAGATCTTGCAGGTCGGAGGCCTGCGTCGCCAGGCGTTGTGCTTGCTGACTGAGCTTCTTCACGGCCTCGAGCTGAAGCACCGAGACGGCGCTGATGTGCTCGACCGACGAGAGCACCTGCTCTCCCGCATCCTTCTGCTGCATCGACGCTTCGGCCACGAGCTGCGTCATGTGGGCCATCATTTGGGCCGACTTGAACACCTCGCGCGACGAGCTTGCCTGGGCGCGCGTCCCCTCGACGAGCCTTCGCGCCGTGTCGTTCATGATCGTCACGCCGTTCATCACCTGGCGTGATGCGAGCGACTGCTGCTGCGTCGAAATGTGAACGTCGCGCACCTGCATCGTGACCTTCTCGATCGACGTGATGATCTTCCGAACGGCTTCGCCCGTGCGCAACACGAGGGCCGCGCCCTCACGAATTTCTACAATGTTCGTGCGAGACACTTCGACCGCCGCGGAGCTGTCTTTCTGCGCCGCATCGATCACCGCGCCAATCTCCTTGGTCGCCTTCATCGACCGTTCGGCGAGCTTTCGAACCTCGTCGGCGACGACCGCGAAGCCGCGCCCCGCTTCGCCCGCGCGCGCGGCTTCGATGGCCGCGTTCAGCGCGAGGAGATTCGTCTGATCGGCAATGTCCTCGATCACCTTAACAATCGTTCCGATCTCACGGGACCGCGCGCCGAGGCTCTCGACGACTTGGGAGGATCGCTGCGACTGCTCCGACACGCTCACGAGCTTTTGGACCGTGTCGTCCAAGAGGCGTCCGCCCGCCGCGGCGTCTTGCGCCATCTGCTGCGCGACCTCGCTCAAGCTCGATGCCGTCCTTGCGATCCCTTCGGCCGAGTTCGTCATCTCCTCGATCGTGGCCGACGCGTCGTGCACCGATGCCGCGAGCGTTTCGCCGCTTCGCTGCGCCTCTTCGGTCGTATCGACCATTCGCTCCATGGCCTGCGACGTCTGCCGCACGTGCTCCATGATCGACTCGGCGCTCTTCGCGATGTTGCCGACTTGGGCCGCCATCTCTTCAATCGTGACCGATGTCTCCTCAGTCGCCGTGGTCTGTGTCTCCGCGCCGCGCGCGACCTCGGCGCTCGCCGACGAGATCTGCTCCGCCGCCGACGCGACGAGCTTCGATGCATCGCGAATCGCGAAAATCATCTGCCGCAAGCTCGTGATCATCCCCACGAAGGCGAGGCCAAGCACGTCGTCTGGACCGTGGGTTTTCAGCTCGACGGTGATCTCGCCGCCCGAGAACCGCTCGGCCATCGTGGCCGTCTGCTCGAGGGCCGTGCGCATGTCGTTCATCGCGCGAGCGACCTCGCCGAGCTCGTCGGTGGAGATGTCGCGCACGGCGATCGACCTCACAGATCCGGCGGCGGCAAAGCGCGCGGCTTCTGTGAGACCGGCCGCACGATCCGAGATCGACTGGGAGACTCCATACACCGCCCACGCGCCGAGCACCGTGATTCCAAGGGAAACTACGAGGGCCCACGTGGTCGTCGTGCCCTCCGACGCGGGCAGCGCACGTGTGAGACAGAACACGATGATGAGCAGCGCGACGGTGGGCAATCCGCTCACGAGCGCGAGCTTGATTCGAAGCTTCATAAGGATTCTTCCCCCGACGAGAGCAGCGCGCGATCGAGATCGAGGACGAGGATCGTCCTCCCTTCGTGCACGACGACGCCGGACACGAGCTCGGCGCGCTCGCCTCGGCCTGCGCCGGGGGAAGGCTCGAGGGACGGGCGCGGTACTTTGATGACGTAGGAAACTCGGTCGACCAAAAGGCCTACGAAGCGGCCTCCAAAGTCGAGCATCACAATTCGGGCATCGTGGCCGACGATCACCGGTGGCACGCCGAGTCGGCTCGCGAGATCGGCCACGGCGAGCAAGCGGCCACGCACGTTGACGACGCCGCGCACGACGGCGGGCGCGCCGGGAACGCGGGTGATCTCGCCCACACGCAAGATCTCCTGAACGCGCTCGATGGGCACCGCGTACTCCTCGTCCGCCACTTGGAACGTGACGAGCTGCAGCTGCGGCACCTCCACGACGGCGTCGTCGCCGCCCTGGGAGATGCGCCCCGCAAAGGCCAAAAGCGCGTTTTCAGGCGAGGCATCGCGAGGCGCGCGATTGCCACTGGGGGCCATTCCGAGCCGCTTTTGCAAAAGCGGAATCATCTCCTCGGCGAGGCCCGATGTCGGCAAATCGAGACCGCCGCGCGCCTGCGTGTGGGTCGGCGAACGGTCGTCCGTCATGCCCGCACCGCCCCGTCGGGTCTCACGTGGGGCCGCTTCGCGCGCCCGCTACGCACTCCCGCGATGGCGCGCGGATCGAGCACCATGACAACGCTTCCATCGCTCAAGACGCTCGCCCCCGCGATGCCGGACGGCCGCCCACACAACGGATCCAAATCTTTCACCACCACGTCTTCCTGGCCGACGACGGCGTCGACGATGACGCCGCGCCAACGCGTCCCGTCCTCGAGCACGATGCACTGAGGCGATCGCCCCGCCGGGAGCGCGACCCGAGAAATACCGAGGCGCGTGCTCAAATGGTCCACCGGCAACATGCGATCTCGAAAACGGGTGAACGGCTGCCCATCCGCGGTGTGAACGCTCGACGGGTGAATGCGAAACGTCGCCGCGACGGAGGTCACCGGGATGGCGAACCGCTCGTCGCCGCACGAGACAACCAAGGTGCGATGCACCGTGACGACAAGAGGGACGCGGAGCTGAAACGCAGTCCCCACGCCGTCGATGCTCGCCACATCGACGGTGCCGCCGAAGCGCTCGATGCTCCGTCGTGCGGCGTCCATTCCGATCCCTCGCCCGGAGAGATCGGTGACGGCGTCGGCCGTGCTCAACGTCGGCTCGAAGACCAATTCGAGCAGCTCGTCTTCCGTCCAGCCGTCGATGTCGATGCCGCGCTCGCGCGCCTTCGCTGCGAGCTTATGGCGCGCGATGCCGCGCCCGTCGTCGCGAACGAGAATCACGAGATCGGGCCCGTTGGTGGCGGCATCGATGTGAATCGTCCCCGAGCGCGGCTTGCCAACGGCGATACGCGCATCGGGCGCCTCGAGGCCGTGGTCGATGGCATTTCGAATGATGTGAAGGAGCGGCTCGCGAAGGACGTCGACGATGGCTTTGTCGACGACGAGGCCGCCGCCCGTGACGCGCAACTCGGCCTCTTTTCCGGCGCGCAGACACACGTCGCGAACAACACGGCTCGTGCGCTCGAAGGCGAGTGAAAGCGGCAGGAGACGCGCCTGCGTCACGCGCAGACGCAATTCGCCAATCGTCTTCGCGACGTAGTCGATGACGTCGCGCGCTTCGGTGCCGCTCGTATCGCTCGACGGCAACCGCTCGGCGAGGGCGCCGATGATGTTGCCCAATCGATTGTGATGCGCCGACAGCTCACCCACGAGCTCGAGAAGGCGATCGAGCTCCTGGGCGGCAATGCGCACGTCGGCCAGAGGCTGCGCGTTCGCAGCGCGAAACTGCTCCTCCCAGATCGCCGAGTCGCGCTTCGCACGGCCGGCAGGCCGCGACGGCGGCGCGTGGGATGGCGCCCCTCGCCCATCGAACGCGGGCCCCTCGCTCCCACCCATGGGAGCCGTGACCTGGGCGCGCAGCGCATCGAGCGACTCGAAGAGCCCCGCGACGATCGGCTGCGCCACGTCGCGTGGCTGCATTCGCGCGATGGTCACGTGCTCTTCCATCGCGTGAGCGATGGTCTCGCCCCGCACGTACCCCATCATTCCGCAATTGCCTTTGAGCGTGTGGAAAATACCGAGAATCTCGTCCCACGTATCGGGCGGCGCATCTCGCTCGCGAAGGCTCGCCTCGAGGGCCAAGATCATCTGCTCGACGCGGGCGAGAAGCTCCTGCGCTTCGCGGACGAACTCGGCTCGGAGCGCGTCCATCTCCATCGGTTAGCCGATCACCCGCTCGATAATCTGTTGAAGCTCTTTTTGCGTAAACGGTTTACGCAAATAGGCTTTTGCGCCCGCCTGGAGGCCGCGGAGAACGTCGTCCTCCTTCCCCTCCGTGCTGATGATGACCACCGGCACCTTGTCTTTGAGGCCGAGGTGCGCGAGCTCTCCCAAAAACTCGATGCCGTTCATCACAGGCATGTTCACGTCGAGCAGCACCAGCGCCGGCGCGCCTTTGTCGACGATGTGATCGAGCCCCTCCTTGCCGTTGTTCACGGCGGTGACCTCGAGGTCCTTCGAGGTGCTCAAGAACACCTTGATGAGGTGTCGCAATATATTCGAGTCATCGACAATCAGGACGCGCCGCATGGAGCCCCTCCGCGTTGCCAAGCGCCTTTGTGCCGCGCGCTTCGACTCAATCTTGGGATGCCTCAGGATGCCCGACCGCGTTTCGTCCTACAAGCGGAGCGAGAGGGCGGGTGATAGCGTTGCGAGAGCGATGACAGTTCCCTCCACCAGCGCCGACCCGGGCACAAACGCGGGTATGCCCGTTCTGCTCGAAGCACGCGCCGCCCGCGTCGACGTGGGGGGCGCTCCTACGTTGGAAGGATTAACTTTTGCGACGACCAGCACAGCCGCGTCCGCGCGCGTGCTCATCGTCGGCGCGCCGCGTGCGCTCTTCGAGGCGGCGAGCGGTGTTCTCCCCATTGCCCACGGAACGCTGCTCGTGAACGGCATCGCCGCCCACGACGCGGTCGCGCGACGAGTCTCCGCCGGCGCTCCGCTCGATCCACAAATGCCGCCCACATGGAGCGTGCGCGACTACGTCACGTGGAGCGCGCGTCTCGCCGGCCATTCGAAGAGCGATGCGACGGCTCGCGCGACGCAGGCGATGGCGCGAATGCGTCTCGAGGTTCTCGAGACGGCGCGTCTCGAAAAGGCACTCCCCCACGTCCGGCGCGCGACGGTGCTCGCCGCGATGTTCGCGACCGGCGCGACGACGTTTCTCGTCGAAGACCCGCTCGCGAACCTGCCCGAGGAGGTCGCGCGCCCCTTCGCGCGTGTCGTTTTGGATGCGTTCGCCGGCTCGCGGGTCGTGTTCTTCGCGGGGCGCACCTCACTCACGTCGCCCCTCGCCGCGGAGGTCGACGAAGCGCTCGTGCTCGCCGGCCCCGACGTGGTGGCGCAAGGCGCGCCCGCTGAAATCGCCGCACGAACGCGCTCCTTCGCGGTGCGCCTCACGGGCGATCTCGACGCCTTCGCGACGTTCCGCGATCGTGCCACGTTGAAAGGAATCGCCTTCGAAGCGGACGGCGCGCGCGTCGTCGCAACGCTTCCCGACGGCGTCTCCACGACCGATCTCATGAACCTCGCCCTGGACAGCCGCGCCGTCATCATCGAGCTCCGCCCGCTCGCTCCGGGCTTTGCGTGACGCTTTCGTAGGAGATTGGCGCACGCCGCGGCACTGCTAGAGTCGCGGCATGTCCGACGCGAACGCGCTCGACGCCAAGCCCGCTCCTCTCGATGCCGTGACCATCGTTCCTGATTTGGCCGACGATGCCCTCGCGCGCCGTTCGCCGCTCCCGCGACGTTCCCTCGAGCCGGGGCGCCTCGGCGTCTACACGATGCTTGGCGGCGCAGCGGGCGTGGTGCCGCTTCCGTGGCTGCCCGATTTACTTGCACGTCGGATTCGCGGCGGCCTCGTTCACGACATCGCGCGACGCCATTCGGTGACGTTGCCCCGCGACGCGCGCGAGGTGCTCGCCGAGCCGTTCGGCACCGACGGGCCGCGAGGATTTCTCAAACAGGCCCGCGGCTTCGTGACCAAGAAGCTCCTGTCGCGCCTCGGCCCCATGGCCCTTCTCGCGCCGGTGCGCGCGAGCCTGGAGACCTTCGTCCTCGGCCACCTTTTCCACCGTTACCTCGAGTCGGTACGGACGGCCCATGGTCGCCGCATCGACGTCGTCGAAGCGCGACGCGTACGGCGCGCCATCGATCAAGCCCTTCTCGCGGCCGTCACCGTCGACGTCACCGAGGTCCGCGCCCTCGAGGGTGACACGTCAACCGACGACCGCGACACAGTCACGTCGATGATCGACGGCTTCTTGAGCCGCACCGCCGGCGTCCCTTCCTGGCTCGTCACGCGCCTCGAATGCGCCTTCGAAGAGCGCCTCCAACACGTAGATAGCTGACGCGTCATGGCGCAATCGAAAGACCCCCGCAGCGTCGTCGCCAAAGCGAAACGCATCGTCATCAAAATAGGCTCGCGCACGTTGGCGTCGGATCGCGGCGTCTACACGCGCCTCGCCGAGGCGGTGAAAAAGGCCCACGGCAAGGGGCGACACGTCGTCATCGTCTCGAGCGGCGCCATCGCGCTGGGCACCAAAAAGCTCGGGTTCCCGAGCCGTCCAAAAGAGATGGCGAAGCTCCAGGCGGCCGCGGCGGCGGGGCAGAGCCTCTTGATGCAGGCTTACGAAGAGGCCTTCGTGACGGTGTCGATTCCGGTCGCTCAGGTGCTTCTCACCCATGCCGATCTCGCCAACCGCACGCGCGCCAACAACGCGCGCGCAGCCCTCGCGGCCCTGCTCGACGCCGGCGCCGTGCCGATTCTCAACGAGAATGATTCGGTCGCCGTCGAAGAGATCAAATTCGGAGACAACGATCAACTCGCGGCGATGGTAGCGCCGCTCATCGACGCCGATCTATTGGTGCTCTTGTCCGATGTCGACGGCCTCTTGGACAGCGACGGGGTACGCATCCCGGTGGTGCGCGACGTCGCGAAGGACGCGCTGCCTCACATTCGCACGACGAAGAGCAGCGTCGGCACGGGAGGCATGGGCAGCAAGGTCGAAGCCGCGCGGCGAGCGACCTTGGCGGGCGCCAGCGTCGTCGTCGCCGATGCGCGCGTGGATGGGATCGTAAGCGCCGTCCTCGAAGGCGACGACGTGGGAACGCTCTTCGTCCCCAGCGAGAAAAGGCTCACGGCGCGAAAATACTGGATCGCATTTACGCTACGACCACGGGGCGACGTGGTGCTCGATCGCGGCGCGGCGGCGGCCGTGAAGAGCCGCGGAAAGAGCGTATTGGCCGTCGGTGTACTTGGCATTCGCGGCCTCTTCGGCGCCGGCGACTGCGTGCGCGTGCTCGACGCCGACGGCGCGGAGATAGGCCGCGGACTGGCGCGCGTCGCGGCGGTCGACGCCCTCGCCGGCTTGGGCAAGGCGACCGCGCGGAACGAGAAGAAAGAGAAAGACGGCGACGCGGGGGACGACCACGCGGTGGTCATCCATCGAGACGAGCTGGTCGTTTGGGAGTGAGCGTCAGAGGAAGTGCGCCCCTTCGTCCGTCGGCAGCGTGAACACGCTCGGCACGGGCACGCGAAACGCGGAGCCGAGAGCCCAGACGAGCCGGGGAAGGCCCAAGGTGACAACCAGAGGGACAGCGACGGAACGAAGCCTGGGAGCGTGTCTACGCGAAGTTTGCACGCCCTTGCGTACGAACCCGACCGAGGTCCGCACGGCTCGCTAGAGCTTGCGCCCGCCCCCGCCGTGCGACGCGGCGCGCCTCGTGATAAAGAGCCGCCCCATGGCCGCGCCCGCTCTTCCGATCCTCGAGCTCGTTCTCAAGAACTACAAGAACTTCAACGCCCGCGCGACGCGCGACGCGCTCATCGCCTACCACCAGCACATCAAGGCCGGAGGGAAGATGTTCTGGGCGGTTGCGGGCGCGATGTCGTCGGCGCAGCTCGGCATCACGCTCGCGCCCGCCATTCGCGCCGGCCTGATTCACGGCCTCTCGGTCACGGGGGCCAACCTCGAAGAGTCGCTCTTTCGCCTCGTCGCCCACGACAGCTACAAAGACTTTCCCGATTATCGGTATTTCACGAAAGCCGACGATACGAAAATCTTGGCCGAACGGATGCGCCGAGTCACCGACACGAGCATCCCCGAGGACGAAGCGTTCCGCGCCGTCGAGAAGTACATCGTACCGATGTGGAAGAACGCGACCGAAACGGGGAATCGCCGTTTTTGGCACGAATACTTCTACGAATTGATTCAGACGATCGGCCCCGATCTCCACGAGGGGAATGCCGACGAGTGCTGGCTTCTCGCCGCGGCCAAAGCAAACCTCCCCATCGTCGTCCCCGGGTATGAAGACTCGACGTTCGGCAATATCTTCGCCTCCCACGTGAAGCTCGGCGAGTGCAGCGCCAGCGTCGCAAAGTCGGGTGTGGAATACATGGGCGCGCTCTACGACCAGTACAAAGTGCTGTCCGAGGGCGCGGGCGTCGGCTTCTTCCAAATAGGCGGCGGCATCGCGGGCGACTTCCCCATCTGCGTCGTTCCGTCGATCAAATACGATTTGGCCGAAGACGTGAAACCGTGGGCCTACTTCTGCCAAATCTCGGATTCGACGACCTCCTACGGCTCGTACTCGGGGGCGACGCCCAACGAGAAAATCACCTGGGACAAGCTCACCGAGACGACGCCGATGTTCGTTATCGAGTCGGACGCGACCATCGTGGCGCCGTTGCTTCTCAACGCGCTCCTCGAGTGCAAAGCGCACCCGGCCGAGGCCGACGCGCTCATCGCGAAATATACGACCCCGTAGCCCCTTTTTAGTTGAGCCGATGGCCCCGCCTCGAGGCCACGTTCATAGATACGCCTCCGATCTACGCCCCATGCAAAAGCTCCCCCCTCCTGAATCGATGCTGACCGGCTGGGGCCGCTTGCCCATGCCCGGGCGCGAGATTCTCGCCGAGAACCTCGAGTCGATCACGCGTGGCGCGGTCTTGAGCCGCGGGCTCGGCCGCTCTTACGGCGACTCGTCGCTCCCCGCCCAGGCGAGCGACAGGGTGGTCGCAACCCGCCTCGCGAACCGCATTCTCGCCTTCGATCCGAAGACGGGCGTCATTCGCGTCGAGGCGGGCATCGCCCTCGCCGAGCTCAATCGCCTCTTCATGCCCCAAGGCTTCTTCTCGCCCGTCACGCCCGGGACCAAGTTCGTCACCATCGGCGGCATGGTCGCCTGCGACGTCCACGGCAAGAACCACCACTGCGAGGGGACCTTCGGCGCCCACGTTCGGTGGCTGAAAATGCGCCTCGCGGACGACAGCCTCATCGAGTGCACGCCCACCGAGCACGGTGATCTCTTCTACGGAACCATCGGCGGAATGGGCCTTTTGGGGCACATTCTCGAGGTCGAGTTTCGACTCCACACCATATCGAGCCCTTGGGTCTATATGGAGAGCGAGCGCGTTCACAACATCGACGAGTTCCTCGCGGCGCTCGGCAAGGCGGCCCCCGCCTGGCCCATGACGATGGGGTGGATCGACTGCTTGAGCCGCGGCAGCTCGATGGGGCGCGGCATTCTGATGGCGGGCCGCTGGGCGAAGCCCGAAGAGGCGAAGGCCGAGCCTCCGCGCCCGGCAATTCAGAAAACGCTGCCGTTCGAGCTGCCCAATTGGGCATTGAACCCGCTGACGGCGAAGATCTTCAATAGCCTCTACTATTGGCAACACGTCTCGCTCCACGCAAAAGCGGTGGTTTCGCCCGAGCCGTTCTTCTACCCGCTCGACGCGATTCTCGAGTGGAACCGGGGGTACGGCTCGCGGGGCTTCACGCAATACCAGTGCGTATTGCCGCGACAGGCCGGCCCCGAGGCCGTGCGCGCGTTCATGAAGCTCTTGGTGCAGCTGGGCGGCGCCTCGCCCCTATGTGTCATCAAAGACTGCGGCCCCGAAGGGAAAGGTGTTCTCTCGTTCCCCCTCGAAGGGACGTCGATCGCCGTCGATATGGCCGTATCGCCCGAAATCCAACGTATCGTCGATAGCCTCAATGAATTCGTCATTGCGGCCGGCGGGCGTATTTACCTGACGAAGGATCGCTTCACGCGCGCAGATCATTACCGCGCGATGGATCCGCGCGTGGACTCGTTCCTCGCGCTGCGCGAAACGTGGGACCCTCAGCGGCGTCTACGAAGCGCACAGTCGGTTCGGCTCTTTGGAGACAAGGCATGAAGGCGGTCATTCTCGGCGGCACCAGCGGTATGGGGCGCGCCATCGCGCAGCGCCTCGCGGAACGCGGCGACTCGGTATTCTTACTTGGTATTGGCGAGACCGATCTCACGCGGAGCGCGGCCGATCTCACAGCGCGCCACCCGACGCAGGCGAGCGTCGGCCACGCCGAGCTCGATCTTGAGAAACCCGAGGGGTTCTCCTCGGCCCTGGACGCCGCCGACTCGGCACTCGGCGGCTTCGATACCGTCGTCGTCACCGCGGCGCTCTTCGCGTCGCAAGACGCCCTCGAGGCCGACATCGAGCTCACACGCCGCCTCGTCACGGTGAACTACGCCAACACCGTCGTGTTCTGCGAGCACGTGCGAAAGCGCCTTCTTTCACGCGGCGGGGGGCGCCTCACGGTCTTCTCGTCGGTCGCGGGCGATCGCGGTCGCAAGCCCGTCGCCATCTACGGATCGGCCAAAGCAGGCCTCTCCTGTTACCTCGAGGCGATGGACCACAAGTACAACGCCGCGGGGCTCTCGGTCCTTTGCGTGAAGCCGGGGTTCGTGAAAACCGGAATGACGGCCGGCCTCAAGCCGCCGCCCTTTGCGGGCGAGCCCGTGCAGGTTGCACGCGATGTCGTCCGCGCGATGGACACGCGAAAGCCTGTACTCTACACGCCGGGAATGTGGGCCCTCGTGATGCTCGTCATTCGGTGGCTGCCGCGCTTCGTGATGCGGAAGATCAACTTCTGATCGTCGCCGCCAAGGCTCTCCACGCCGCGCGCCTCAACGCCCAGAGAGAAACGGCAATATTTGAAATAGCCGCTCGGGGGTATTCTTCACGACAGGCATGATGGCACCCCAAAACGACGGCACGTAGGCCTCGGGGGTGCCGGCATCCATCGCGCTCACGATGTCGCGGGCGACCTTCTCGGGTTTGCCGAAGAGGGCGTGCTTCTTGTGATCCTTCGTCATCGGCGTGTCGACGGGGCCAAGCTTGAGCGTCGTCACCTTTACGCCCGCGGTGAAGAGGCGCGTGCGAACACCTTGAAGGTAAATGTTGAGAGCCCCTTTTGCGGCGCCGTACGTATAATTGCGCGGCCGCCCACGATCGCCCGCCACCGATGTGATGACGCCGAGGCGCCCGCTGCGCGTCGCTTCGAAGTGGTTTACGAGGGGGACGAGAAGCGCGACGACGCTCGTGAAGTTCGTCCTCAGGATCCTCTCGGCATCGGTGAACGATCGCTCGCTCGCCAGCTGATCGCCTAGGTCCCCATAGGCAATCAGCGCGGTGTCGACGCCGCCCAACATGCCAATCGCGTCGGCCACGATTTTGCTGTTCGTCTCGAGGGCGTCGAAGTCGGCAATCGATGTAGTGACGGCGCCCGATCTCGCCCCACACCGTTTCGCGACGTCACGCAGCTTGTCGGCATTGCGCCCGACGAGGTGCAGGCGGTCGCCCCTGTGCGCGTGGAGAACCGCGACCTCTGCTGCGATTGCCGACGTTGCACCCAGAATGAGAACGCGTTCTGCCATAGGCGCAGCTTACCGCGCCTCTATGCCTGCTCTCGAAGGAAGACCGCCGCGCGGGTTTCCGGCACGGCGAATCGGCGCGCGCCTCTCAGCGGGCCATTTGCGAGACGGTCGTTGCCGGCAATTGGCCAATCGGAATGGCGACGGCGCAGGCGTTCTGCGACTTGGTCGTCGTCCAGATCACGTCGGTCTCGGTGAAGCTCGTCCCGCCGCCACCGCCTGTATTGATTGCCGCGGGCTTAAGGTCCGCGCCGTAAGACAGGTGCACGGGGCCGCCCGTGGTGAAGCCGCCGCCGGTGACGCCGCCGCCGTTCAAGCCGCCGGGCACCCCGGGGAGGTAGTGCGAGGCGCCGCAAAGGAAATCGTCCGACTCGGACGCCGAGAAGACCGCGCCCGGGCAAATCGTGTCGATGTAGTCGCTCACGAGCATGCGGGCGAGGCCGCCGTTGTTGTCCGTCGAGACACAAACCTGGCGCTCTTTCTTCGCGCAGCTCGCGCCGTCCGGGCGCCAGCTCGCCTCGAGCGACCACCCGCCGTCTTCCGTCGACGAGAGCTGCGAGGCGAGGTTTACCTGCGACGAATCGGCGACGTCGATGGCGGTGCCGTCGAGGGTCATCGAGAGGCCGTTGCCGCAGAAGTCGGCGCGGAACATGCGCACGCAGCTCTCGAGCAGCGCGCCCGCGGGAGCGGCTTGGGCGAAGTAGGGCGACGACGGGCTCACCTGGCCGATCGTCATCTCGGGGTCGTAGTGCAGGTGCTCGACGCACTTCGCGACGGCGGCGTTGTCGCACGCGAAGGTGAACGAGGACGCGTCCGTGATGAGCGCGCCGCCGCGCTGAATCGTGGTGACGGGCGTGGGGTCGGCGCCCGCGCGGTGGTCGCGCGAGACGACCGTGCGATTGAGCCCTTGCGCGTAGTTGAAGCGGTCGGGGATCGCGATGGCGAGGCGCTCGGAGCCGTCCTGGTTGGTGCCGCAGAACGACCGGTAAACGCCGTCGTCGTCCTTGACTTCAACGCGGTAGTGCCATCGCGGCATGGCCGAGTAGTTGTGAAACGCGTTGACCGCCGACGTCGCAAACGCGGCGCTCACGTGGAGCGGCACGTCGCGCTCCGGGAGGTTCGTCGCGGCGAGGCGCGCGGCGACGTAGGCGCGGATCTTATCGGCCGTCGTCTGCGCGACGCTCGCCGTCGTCGTTGCGACCACGACGGGTGCCGCCGTCCCCACGGCGACCGCTCCGGTCGTCGACACGGCATTCACCTGCGCCGCGGTGCCACCCGTAAGGACGCCACCCCCGACGACCACCGAGACCGGCGGCGGCGTCGGCCCGCGGCCCACGAGGTAGATGTCTTTGAACGCAGTTCCGGAGATCTTCCCGCCGTTGGGGCGAACGCCCGTGAGCTGGCCGTGGGAGAGCGTGATCGTCGAGAGCGGGCTGCTGATCGTGCCGCCAAGGGGGCCCGTGAGAATCGGCCCCGCCACGACTCCCAAGGTCTTGGTGCGCGGCGAGAGAACGAGAGGGTCCATGATCGTCGCCCCGGCGCGGCGCGCGTACCAGACGCCGGCGGACTTGCCGTTCATCTCACGCCCGTTCATCTCACGACCGTTCATTTCGCGGCCGTTCATCTCGCGGCCGTTGCTCTCCTGCACGGCGCTCTCGGTGACGCCAATCGTGTCCGGCGCGGCGGCGCTACAGGCGATCGCGACAAGCGGAAGGGCGGCGAAGAGCGCGGCGTGAAACGGGCTTCGGATCATTGAGATGCCTCCAAGGGCGAGCGGCCAAAAAGAACGACGGTGGTCTACCCGCGACGCGAGGTCACCCGGAACGAGCTACGAGGTATGTCGCGCCTCGCCGGATGGAACAACCTCGCTGTTGTCACCTTTTGGATGACGCCGGTCAGGTCCCGGCCACAGACGTCGTAGAGCAGAGAACGCGCCAGCCCCGTCTCGCCGGTGCATAGCCGATTTTCGGCAGTTTTTCGCCCGTTTTCCACTCTCGCTGCGCGCCACGGCGGCAGGTGCCGCTTGCAGATTTTGCCGATCGGCAAAACATGCCGATTCGCCCCGCCAAGGTCGCCAGTCTGGGCGACCGCCCCGATCGAGCCCCGACGCTACCCTCGAGACCTCCTCGCAATGCCAAACCGTAGCCGACCGACCCCGTTCGACCTTGCGACCGCGACCCTCGCCCACGAAGAGCGCGCGACCTTCGTCCACGCCTCTGAGCGGCGGTATCTCCTCGTGTTCGAGGGGGACAGCTCGCTCCCCGTGCCGCTCCCGCCGCGCGGCGAGATCATCCTCGGTCGCTCGCCCGAAGCCGGCGTGCATGTGCACGATGCCGGCGCGTCGCGAAGCCACGCCAAGATCGTCCTCGACGAAGCCGAGATGATGCTGGTCGATCTCGGCAGCCGAAACGGGACGCACCTCAATGGCGAGCGAATCATCGGCGCGCGTCCGCTCCGTCGTGGCGACGTCATCGCGATTGGCAGCACGTCGATCGTCGTGCATCGCGACGGGGCGGCGACGACGTCGCGCGTGATGCTCGACGAGCCGCAGCTTCGCCGAAGGGCCGACGAAGAGATCGCGCGCCTAACACGGAACCCGCAAATTTTGGCTGTGATCGCGCTCCGTATCAAAGGGGCCGACGCGAAACGTGGGCGCATCGAGGCGGCCCTTGGTCGCGAGCTTCGCGCCATCGACGTCGCCGCCTGGGGCGTGAGCAACGAGCTCATCGTGCTCGTCCCCGATCTCGACGAGGAGCCCGAAGAGACCGCGCGTAGGCTCATCGCGGCGCTCACGCCGTCGGCGCAGGCCCACGCGGGCGTCGCGCAGTATCCCAGCGACGGCGTCGACTTCGACACGCTCCTGTCGGCGGCACGCACCGCCGCCGATTCGACGCCGTCGGGCTCGCCCGGAACCGATCGCGCGGGCACGGTGAACGTCGCGGGCGATACGCAGGTCACGCGCACCTTCGGCGATCGCACGTTCGTCGTCGTCGAGCCGACGATGCTGCGCATTTACGCCCTCCTCGAGCGGCTCGCGAAGAGCGGACTGCCGGTGCTCATCACGGGCGAGACCGGCACAGGCAAAGAGAACGCGGCAGCGGCCATTCACCACGGGAGCGACCGCGCGCGCGGGCCGTTCGTCATCATCAACTGCGCGGCCTTGCCCGAGAGCCTTGTGGAGAGCGAGCTATTCGGGCACGAAAAGGGGTCGTTTTCAGGGGCCACGACGACGAAAACAGGGCTCCTCGAAGCGGCCACCGGCGGCACGGTGTTCCTCGACGAAGTGGGCGAGCTGCCCCTCGCGACGCAGGCGAAGCTTCTGCGCGTCCTCGAGACGCAGCGCTTGATGCGCGTCGGCGGCCTCAGCGAGCGCGCCGTCGATGTGCGCTTCGTGGCGGCGACCAACCGCGACCTCGTCGACGAAGTGCGCGAGGGGCGCTTTCGGCAAGACGTTCTCTTCCGCCTCGGCGCGGCGACGATCGTTCTGCCGCCGCTGCGCGATCGACGCCGCGAGCTTCCGGTCCTCGCCCGCACGCTTCTCGGATCGGCGTGCACGCGCGCGCGCCGCGCCCCACTGGTGCTCGCGCCGTTGACGATGCAGAAGCTCTTGGCCCACGCCTTCCCCGGCAACGTGCGCGAGCTGAAAAACGCGATGGAATACGTGGCGGCGACGGCCGAAGGTCCGGTCGTCGAGCCGTGGGAGCTTCCCGTTCTCGAGGAGCGGCTCTCGCTCGCGCCCGCGATGACCGCCTCGCCCATCGAGTCTGTTCTGCCCCCTGCGCCGGGCGCGCCGTCGGCGAGCCGCGTTGTCGCGGCCGAAGCGAGCGGGCCCTTTCGCCCCTTGGCCGACGAGATTCGCGAGCTCGAGAAAAAGCGAATCGTCGAAGCGCTCGCCGCGTCGGGGGGCGTTCAGGCCCGCGCCGCCGAGCTCATTGGAATGCCCATTCGCACGCTCTTCGGCAAAATGAAGCTCTATGGGATTTCGTCGCGAGGCGGCGCCGAAGCACGAAGCTCCTGAGCGACTGCCGATTGTAAATCAGGCGCGCGGCCGAAGGGCGTAACCTCGCTTCCGCACCGCGTGCCGAGCTTTTACCCGCCCGATCAGTTCGAAGAGTACCGCCTGCTTCGGCTCCTCGGGTCGGGCGCGATGGGGAGCGTCTACCTCGCCCGCGACACGCTTCTCGATCGCCTGGTCGCAATCAAGTTCCTCGCCGCCCTCGCGCCTACGCCGAGCGCGCGCGACCGATTCCTCATCGAGGCACGGGCCGTCGCGCGCCTCACGCACCCCAACGTCGTCGCGATTCACCGCGTCGGGATGATGGGCGACCGGCCGTATCTCGTATCGGAATACATCCGCGGCGCGAGCCTCGATCTGGTCCCGCGTCCTCTCTCGCGCGAGCTGCTGATCAACGTCGCGCTCGGCGTTGCGCGGGGCCTCGCCGAGGTGCATCGCCACGGCATCGTCCACCGCGACGTGAAGCCAGCCAACGTTCTTCTGTCGGACGACGGCGACGTGAAGCTCGTCGACTTCGGCCTCGCGAAGCTCGTCGACGCCGAAGCGTCTGCGTCTCTCGCCGCCGGTCCGAGCCTGAGCGACTCTCCGCCGCGCGTCTCGTCGCTCTCGGCCCTCGCGGTCACCGCGTCGGTCGACGACTCGACCCCCTTCGCCGATACGGTCGCGGCCGGCGGTCTCGACGCCCTCGACCTTCTCGATATGACGGTGTCGCGCACGCCGGAGCCGCTTTTTCTACCGCGATCCGACGTCGTCACGCCGTCCGATGCCGCCCATCTCACGGCCGTCGGCACGGTGCTCGGGACGCCGCGCTACATGGCGCCCGAGGTCTGGGACGGCCAGCCGGGGACGGCGCGGGCCGACATCTATTCGGCGGGCGCGCTGCTGTACGAGCTCGCCTCGGGCGCCGCGCCCCACCAGGCGGCGACGCCGCAGGAGCTTGGACAGAAGGTCCGGACGGCCATCGTTCCGCCCCTCGCATCGGTCGCCCCCGAGGTCGATGCCGGCCTCGCGCAGGTCGTCGACCGCTGCCTGCGCCGCGATCCGCTCGCACGCTTCGCCTCGGGCGAAGAGCTTCGCCGTGCCCTCGACGACTTGGCCGCGCGCCCGGCCGGTGCGGGGTCTCTGCCCGAGGGAAACCCATACCGTGGTCTCCACGCCTTCGACGCCGCCCACGCGGCGGTGTTTTTTGGGCGCGGCGCCGAGGTGCGCGACGTCGTCGAGCTGCTTCGACGGGCGCCCATCGTCACCGTGGCGGGGAGCTCCGGCGTCGGTAAATCGTCCCTCTGCCACGCGGGCGTCGTCCCCGCCGTCGTCGGCGGAGCACTTGGTGCAGAGCGCACGTATCGAAGCGTGTCGCTCTCGCCCGGGCGCGCCCCCGACGGCGTCCTCGCGCGCGTCCTCGCCCGCGCCGTGGGCCTCGATGCGCGCGCCACGTTGCTCTTCGAAGACGAGCTTCGAACGCGCCCGGGAGATGCGTCGCGCACCCTCGTTCGCGCCCTCGGCCACGACACGGGGCTCATCGTCGTCATCGATCCGCTCGAAGAGCTCGTCACCCTCGCCACGCCGGAAGACGCACGCGCCTTTGGGAGCGCCATTTTGCGCCTCGCGGAAGACGTCGACGGCCTCCGCTTCGTCCTGGTCACGCGCGAAGATTTCCTGGGTCGCGTCGTTGGTCGCACGGGGCTGGGGAGCGAGATCACGCGCGCCGTGCACATCTTGGGGCCGCTCCGCGCGAGCGGTCTGCGCGAAGCGATCGAAGGCCCCGCGAGGGCGATGGCCCACGGCTTCGACAGCCAGGCGACGGTCGAAGAGCTCGCAGCGTGGGTCGAGCGTGCCGAAGGCGGATTGCCGCTTTTGCAGTTCGCCCTCGCCGAGCTGTGGGAGGCTCGAAACGCCGAAGCCCGCTTGCTCACGCGCACGGCGCTCGACGCGATGGGCGGCGTGTCGGGCGCCCTCACGCGGCACGCGGACGGTGTGGTCGCGGCGCTTCTCCCCGAAGAACGGGCGATCGTTCGAAGGCTGTTCGGCCAGCTCGTCACGCCCGACGGAACGCGCGCAGAGCGCACCGTGCGCGAGCTCGGCGCCGAGAGCGGCGCGTCGGCGTCGGCCCTCGACGCCCTCGTGCGCGGGCGCCTCGTCGTCGCGCGCGCGTCGGCCGATGGCGAGGAGACCGTCGTCGAGGTGGCCCACGAGGCGCTGCTTCGTGGCTGGAACACGCTGCGGGCGTGGCTCGCGAGCGACGCCGAGGAGCGGGCGCTTCGCGAGCGGCTCGCGCGCGCAGCGGCGGAATGGGAACGCCTCGGCGAGCCCGTCGAAGCGTTATGGGCGGCGCGGCAGCTGGCCGAAGCGCGCGCGCTTTCGCACGCCGGCCCAGGGACGTTGAGCCTTCGCGAAGCGTCGTTCCTCACGCGCTCGCGGGCGGCGGTGCTGCGAAAGCGCATCGGCGTGACCCTCGCGATCGTCGCCGTGCCCACGCTGATTGCGGCCGTCACCTTCGCGACGCGGTCGTCGGCGCGGCATGAGCAAGATCGCCAGATCGCCGCACGCACGACCGAGGCCGCGACGGCGCTCGACGAAGCTCGCGCGATGACACGCGCCTTCGCCGAGGCTCGAAACGAGGCCTTCGCGCGGTTCGATGCCCGCGAGCGCACGCGCGGCGAAAACGCATGGGACACCGCCACGCGAGACGCGAACGACGCTCAAGACGCCTTCGCGCGCTCACTACGGAGCTTCGAGGCCGCGCTCTCGATCGACGATCGCCGACCCGAGACGCGCGCGGCGCTGGCCGACACCATCTTCGAAGCGAGCACGCTCGCCGATGCGCAGCGGAAGTTCGAGCGGCGCGACGCGCTCCTCGCGCGCCTCTCTCAAGTCGACGACGGAGGAGCTCGTACCTCACGCCTCCACGCGCCCGCGCGGCTCGGCGTCGTGACGCTCCCCGCCGACGCCGACGTCGCGATCGAGCGCTACGAGAACGCCGATCGCCGTGCCCGCGGCCCCGCGGTTCGCCTCGGCAGATCGCCTTTCGCCGCAAAGCCCCTCGCGCCTGGTTCGTACCGCCTCGTCGTTTCACACGCGGGCTTCGTCGAGGTGAAGTACCCCCTCGTCCTCGCCGCGGGCGACGAGCGCACGTTGACGATTGCGCTCCCGACGAGCGGCTCGATTCCCGCGGGCTTCGCCTACGTTCCACCGGGGCGCTTCCTCTTTGGCAGCGGCGGGGACGAAGATCTACGCCGCTCGTTCTTCGACACGACGCCCCTCCGCGAGGTCACGACGTCGGCCTACGCGATTGCCAAATACGAAACGACGTTCGGCGAATGGATAGCCTATTTGCGCACGCTCCCCGCTTCCGAGCGAGCGCGACGCACGCCCCGTGCGTCGACCGCTGGGCTCAACGGATCCCTCGCGCTGCGTGAAGAGAAGAGCGGCCTCTTCACCCTCGTGATGCAACCCAATGCGCAGGCGTACGAGGCCCACGAGGGCGAACCGATGCGCTACGCCGGCCGCGCCCTCCGCGCCACACAAGAGTGGGCGAGGTTCCCCGTCTCCGGCATCACCTGGGACGACGCCGTGGGCTACGCCGCATGGCTGGCTACGAGCGGCCGCGTACCCGGCGCGCGCCTCTGTACCGAATATGAATGGGAACGCGCGGCCCGCGGCGCCGACGACCGCATTTGGGCCCACGGCGATAGGCTCGAGCCCGACGACGCGAACTACGACGAGACCTACGGCCGAAAGCCGATGGCCTTCGGCCCCGACGAAGTGGGCAGCCACCCAACGTCGCAAAGCCCCTTTGGGGTCGACGATCTCGTCGGCAACGTTTGGGAGTGGGTCGATTCGTCCCTCGCCCCCGACGAACGCGTCGTGCGGGGTGGGAGCTACTATTTCGGACGACGGACGAACCCGTCCGTGAACCGCAATGTGGTCGAGCCCGAGATGCGCGACGCGACCGCGGGTGCTCGTATTTGCGCGACGCTGCCGAGCGCCGGCGTGACTACGAAATAGTGGCCGGCCCGCAACTTCGCCAAGTCTCACACGAGCTTCGAGAGCCGCTCCCTTCGCTCTTCGAGCTCGTCCAAGCTCTTGGGCCAGTCCCCTCGGAGGAGCTTCGACAGCGCTCGATCGGCCAAAAGCTTCCCCCCGGTTTGGCAGGTCGCGCAGTAGTTCGCTTCGTTCTGTGCATGGACGATGCGCTGCACGGGGGAGCCGCAAACGGGGCACGGTTTTCCGTACTTTCCGTGAACGGCCATGTCGTCGCGAAACGCCGTCACCGTTTCGGGAAAGGCGCCCGCGGCCTCCGCGCGCAGGCGGTCCCGAAAGAGCGCGAGTGTCGTCTTGATGGCGTCGAGCAGCGTCGCAATCGACGCGTCGTCCATCCGCTGGGTGAGGCGAACGGGCGACATCCTCGCGGTATGGAGAATCTCGTCGGCATAGGCATTGCCGATTCCGCTGAACAGGTGCGGATCGGTGAGCGAGCGCTTCAACGTGTGGTTCTCGCGCAGAACCGCCGCGCGAAATGCGTCGAAGGTCGCCGTCATCACCTCGAGGCCGCCGGGGTCGAGGGCGGCGAGCGCCTCTTCGCCTCGAACCACATGAAGCGACGCCCGCCGCTTCGTCCCCGCCTCGGTGAGCAGCAATGTCCCCTTCGCGAAGTCGAACGCCGCGAGCCCCATTTTTCCCGGCAGCTTGGCGTTCACGTCGCGCCAGCGGAAGCGCCCCGCGATCATCAAATGGACGACGACGAAGAGCGCCCCTTCGAGCTCGAAAACGACACGTTTGCCAAGCCGCCGAACGCCGACGACCTTCTTCCCACTCACCGCGAAAAGCGGCGGATCGTAGGTGCGAACCAGAAACGGATTCCCCACGCGCACGCCCAAGAGCGTCTCTCCGACGACGCGCGAGGCGATGGCCTCGACATACACATCGACATCGGGAAGCTCGGGCATGGGCGTTGGGATCTCCTACAAATGATCTAGATGAGCGGTGCGCTCACCATACTTCACACTTACTCGCGCCTTCGCGAACCATCTTGTCGCCGGTCTTGCACGTGAACGCTTTTGCAAACTCCGGCATGTTCGACAGCGGGCCGATGACGCGGTACTGCGGCGGCGAGTGGGGGTTCGTCGAAACCATCAACCTCTGGTACTCGTCGCGCTCGTTGGCACACCACCCTTGGGCAAACCCCAAGAAGAACTGCTGCTCCGGTGAGAAGCCCGACGCAGATTCGCTTTTCGTCTTTTCACTGTCGCTCTTGAAGGCGGCGTACGCGAGCTTCAGTCCGCCGAGGTCGGCGATGTTCTCGCCCAACGTCAGCTTGCCATTGACCTTGTCGCCACCGGGAACCTCATAGGTCCCAAACTGCTTCTCGACGCAGCTCGCGCGCTTCTCGAATTCGGTATTAATCGCGGGGGACCACCAGTCGGCGAGATTGCCCTTGGCGTCGAACTGGCGGCCGCCGTCGTCGAAGCCGTGGGTGAGCTCGTGCCCCATCACCATGCCGATCGAGCCGAAGTTCGCCGGCATTCCGCGATCGTTCGAATAGAACGGCGGCTGCAAAATGCCCGCGGGGAAGACCATTTGATTAAGCGTCGGCTCGTAATAGGCATTCACCGTGGGAGGCGACATGAGCCACTCGAGTCGATCGACCGGTTTGCCGATTTTCGCGAGCTGGCGATTCTGCTCGAAGGCGTCGGCCCGTGACGTGTTCGCGAGAAAGCCGCCACGATCGATCTTGAGCGCGTCGTAGCTCCGCCACTTGTCCGGGTAGGCCACCATGTTCGAGATGAGCGCGAGCTTCTCGAGCGCCCGCGCGCGCGTCGCGTCGTCCATCCAGGACAGCTTGTTGAGGTTGCCGTTCATCGCGCGTTCGATGGCGCGAATCATCGTTTCGACGGTCGCCTTCCCTTCGGCGCCGAGGGTCGCCTTCACGAAGGCTTGGCCAAGCGCCTCGCCCATCGCCTCGTCCGTCGCGCGCACACACCGCTTCCACCGCGGGGGGAGCTTCGCCTGCCCGGTCATCGCCGCGCGGAACTTCATCTGCTCGTCGACCAGCTTCGACGGGAGCTGCCGATTGAACCCCTGGATCGTGTGGAAGCGCAAATAGGTGCGCCAGTCGGCCACGGACACGCTCTTCACGAGACCGCTCACGGCCTTGACGAACGCAGGCTGGGCCACGTTGATCGCCGTCACGCTGGGGACGCCGAGCTCGGTCAAGTACGCATCCCACCCAATGTTGGGGGCCTGGGCCTTGAGGCCCGCGCGATCAAGCCGGTGGTAGACCTTCTTCGGCTCGCGGCGGTCTTCCTTCGACATCGACGCCACCGCGAGGGCGCGCTCGATCTTGAGAACCGCCTTCGCGGACTTGGTGGCGTCCTCCGGCTTGTCGCCCGTGAGCACGAAGAGATGGGTCACATACTCTTCGTATTTCATACGAAGCTCTTTCTTCTTCGCGTCGTCCTTCAAATAGTAGTCGCGGTCGGGCATCCCAAGCCCGCCCTGCTCGATCTGCCCCACGACGAGGGTCGCGTCTTTGAAGTCTTGCCCCGAGCTGAAGGCGAAAAGCGCATCAACCCCGGCCTTTTGAAGCTGCGCCAGGGCGACGGTGAGCGATGCCGCGTCTTTCACGGCGTCGACTTTCGCAAGCTCCGCGCGCAGCGGCTCGAGACCGGCCTTTTCGATCCCCTCTTCGTCCATGCACGCCGAATAGAAGTCGCCGAGGGCCTTCGCCGACGGCTCGCTCGCCCGCTCTCCCTTCGCGAACGCTTCGAGGATCGATTTCAGCGTCGCCTCGTTCCGTTCGCTGATCACGTTGAACGAGCGGTACCAAGAGGCTTCGTCGTCGGGGATAGGCGTCGCCTTCTTCCAACCGCCACAGGCGAATTGGTAGAAGTCGTCACAGGGCTTCACACCTTTGTCGAGGGCTGCGTCGTCGACACTCACGTTCGCAACAATCGCCGTGGCCGCGGGGGGGACGGGCGCCGTGGTGGCGACGGGGGCCGGGTCGGAGATTGCCGGGAGGACGACTTGGGAGGAAGGGTCTCTCGCGTCCTGACAGGCGAAGGCGACGATGGGGGCGACGGCCATCGTGAGGAGGCCGAGGAGACGTTGGCGCTGCGGGCGGGCGATTCGCATGGCGCTCTTTTCGCGCGCGCAGCCCGCTCTGACAAGCGCCCGCGCGCTCGAGATGGGAGATTCGGTACGGCGAGCGGCTCGACTACGGCGTCGCGGGCGGCCCTTCAATCGTTCCGCGCATCGCCGGCGGAAGGTTGAGATTGCTCGGCACCGCATCGCGCGACTCGACGCGAGACGCCTGCGTCAAGATGTCGGGCTGCACCGCGACGTCGGTCGTGCGGCCGCTGATCGCGCCGTGGCACTGACCACACAGGCCGTTGAAGAAGTCTTTTCGGAACGACTGATGAACGTACTCACCGGGCGCGAACGACATCGCCTCCCGCTGAATGCGCGGCAGCCCTTTGTCGCGAGCGACCTGCGTCGTGGGCAGCTTGAACAGCACGGGAAGGCCGCCGGGAATCTGGACGTGGGCCGACCCGTCGCCCGCCACGGGGACGCTTCCGAGGAGCCGGCGCCGTACGTAGACTTGGCCGAACTCGTCCTGCGCGACATTCGCTCCGCCTTGAGAGAACGACGTCACATCGGCCGGAGGCGGCAAATCTTCGTAGAGTTGGAAATTGGTAATCCCATCTTCCAAGAGGCGACCCGTGGGCGTGTTTTGGAAGAGGAGCGACGCGAGGACGGGGACGTCGAGGTAGGTGATGTCCGCCTCGCTCTTTCCGTCGATCACAGTCGTATGTCCGTTGGGCTCGTCGAGGGCCGACGTAAACACCCCACGGCTCGCGCGCCCGTAAACGGCGACCGCTTCGACGTCGGCCGACCCTGCCTCACCGAACAGCTTCCTCTTTACGCCTGTCTCGGGGTCGAAGACGTAAACATCGTAATCGCCCCCAAAAGACATGAGAGACGACGCGGCGCCGTAGCTCACGAGAAGGTTGGGCGACGGCAACGCCGAGGGGCTTCGGTACACGCCGGTGGTGGTGCCCGTGACGTGCCCCGAGGCGCTCCCGTCGGGAAACCGGAGAGATCGTAGAAAAAACTTCGGGTCGATGGAGGCCGGCGCCGCGGGGTCGATGACAGTCGGATCGACGAGGTAGTCCTTCGGGTCGTTGCTTTGAAAGTCGATCCCGAGGGAGCGGTTCACGATTCCAAGCGTTCCACCGCCGTGGGGGCCGCCCGCGTCGCTGAAGATCGCGGCGAAGTTCTTGTCGGCGAGCTCGACCACGTCTGTAAACTGGTGGTAGGCGATCGAGCTGCGCTGGGCGTAGAGCGGGTGGTAGTCGCCGCCGTCGGAGTTGATACGCCGCCCCGCGAGTTGGTAGAAGCCGGGCGCGCGCTTCTCGGCCGTCATGATGATGCGGCCGTCCGCCATGAAGCTCGGCTGCCGTTCCATGTTGAGGAGGAACGTGAGCTGGCGAATCTTGGTGGCACCGCCGC
This sequence comes from Myxococcales bacterium, assembly GCA_025354825.1. Lineage (GTDB taxonomy): Bacteria > Myxococcota_A > Polyangia > Polyangiales > Polyangiaceae > JANXMC01. Next base: position 10,281 of record JANXMC010000425.1, on the reverse strand, counting down.
TCGGCTCGAGGGAGTACAAATTGGCGTTCGGCTTCGTCGGATCGGCCGGCGTGCGCTGCGGGCCCGAGTAGTCGGACGTGCCGCCCGCCGCGTTGCCGCGCGTCGACGCGAAGACGAGGCGCGACACGCCGCCCGCTTCGGTCGGCCCGAAGGCAGGGTCGAAGTTGTGAATCAAAAGGCCGTTCGCCGAAGGGCCGCCCGCGTTGATCGCTGCGTGCTTCGCGCAGGCGCTGCCGTCGGCGCTCATCGTATAAATCTGGAGAGGCTCGGCTTCGCTGCCGCGGGCGGCGAAGGCGATCGTCTTTCCGTCCCACGAAACCGCAGGCCTTCGAATGTCGGCGGTTGCGACTGTGAGACCACAGCCTGCCGTCACCGAAGAATCGGCGCCGACCGTGACGGCGCCGTCTGCCCCCAGGGTGGCGCCGATGATTCGGAGATCGGCCCCCGGGCTGTACACGTCGAAGTCTTGCGGGCGCGCCCCTTTGCCGTCGAGGCCCCGGCGCACGTACGCGATCGCCGAGAGCGGCGCGAGGCCGAGGGTCGACTTCTCGCGTTTGATCCACTCACGAATGATGCAGTATGCAGGGGTCGTATCGAGGCTGCCATTGTCGTAATCGTACGCAGCGGCGTCGCACTGATCGCCGCTCGCGGGCTTACCGGCGAAGTCTTCGAGGAGCGAGCCGCCGCGATGGGTGATCCCTTTTGCGCCGTCGAACACTTCGGCGCGAAAGAGGTTTTTACGAATCATTCGGCTCGCGGCCGGGTCGTCGCTCTCCAGGGAAACCTGATGGAGCGACAGCTCGTGGTTGCGGCGCGTCGCCGAAAGGGAGAACGAGCCGCCCGAGCCGCCGCGAAGTCGGTAGTCGTGAAAAAGCGCGGCCGAGTGGCACTGGAGCATCATGCACCCCTTTTTCACGAGCACCGGCTGAACGCGGTGGGCGAAAAAGAGGAACGCCGGATCTTGAGCCGGGAGCTCGGCGGGGCCGTGCTCTTTTGCCCAATCGGACAGGGCGATGTACCCCGAGTCGCCTTGGGAGGTGAAGAGGACGCCGCCTTCGTGAAAGCTGCCGCCTTGGGCCGGCGCGAGGGGGCGCCTCACAATCTCACTCTGCTCGGGGACCTGGGAGAGGTACTCGCTTGCCGCGTGGTAGTTCCAGCGAATCTGCTCGGGCGTATCGCCGCAGGTGAGATAAAGCTCGTTCGACGCGACGCCGTGGCAGTTGCTCGCCGCGCACGTCTGTTTGAAGACGGGATTCACGCGGTTTCGAAACGTGTCGAAATCAGGGCGCGTCGGGTCTTTCGTGAGATCGGCGCCGAGGGCCTCGGCGTTGGCGGGGATCGTCGTCGCGCACGGGAGCCGAACGACGTTGCTCGGCTTCTCGCCGGTGTTGTTCTCCGTCGCGCCGTTCTCGATCCAGCGGCGGAGCGTGCTGTAGGCGCCCCCTGTCTGCTGAAAAATACTCCCGCCCGTATGCTTGATATCGGTGGTGATGGTCGTCTTCACGCCATCGAACGATTCGACCTGAACTTGGAAGTTGTCGACCGTCTTAATAAGGAATGCCGGCTGGCCGTAGGGGCCGTAGTCGACGAGGAGATCGCGGCGCTTGTTGAGGCCGGCGAAGGTCGCCACGTCGAGGTTGCCGAAGGCGTTCCCCTTAACCGACTCGACGTGGCACCCCGCGCCTGTGTTCGTACGGACGCACGACGACACCAGGATGGGCGACACCGAACGATTGAAATACGTGCTCTCTTCAGGCTCGCGTTTGGAGCAGCCGGCGGGTGTGAAGGCGAGGCTCGACGCGACGGCAACGAATGCCGCAGCGCCGAGCGTTACTCCGCGAGGCTTGTTTTTCGTGGGCATACGTCTCGAAGTCTACATTCGTTATAGGCGACGGAGCGCGATCTTCGCTTGATCGCGCACGAGACCACTGGTGTCGCTGTCGGCGATGGCGGACAAGGTGCTCTTCGCCGACGCGTCGCCAAACAGCCCGAGCGCGTGACACGCGGAGAGCCTCACCCCTTCGTCGGGATCGTTGCGCGCGATGTTCATTACGCCCGCGACGGTGTCCTTCGCGCGCATGCTGCCGAGGAGCTCGACCGCCCGACGGCGCACATTGGCGGCGCTGTCGCTTAGGAGCGTGGCGACCTGTGCAACGTCTGCGAAGGCGTTGATGCGCGACGCCGCACCGAGGACGGCGACCTTCACGGTGGGGTCTTTGTCGGCGAGCGCCTTACCGAGCGCTCCGCCGCCGTCGCTGTTCAAGCGACCGAGCGCCTTCGCCGCCGATGCGCGCACGCCCGCGTCGGCGTCCGTCGTGAGGGCATCGGCAACGAGGGGCACGCCCGCCGCGCTCAAGAACTCGCCGAGCGCATCGGCCGCGCGTGCACGCTTCGCAGGGCTCGCATCGCTCTTGAGAGCCGTCGCCGTGCGTTCGTACGCCTGGCCTGGGCCGAAGACGCCGAGGAGGCGCCGACGGAGCCACCAGGCTGCGATTTCCCGCGTGCGCGGGTTCGAATCATAGAGGAGAGGCTCGACCGCCGGAATGCAGTTGAGGCATTCGACCTTCTCTCCAAACTCGAGAGTCTCCCAAATCGCCGTCATCGACCCGGACGACGCGGCGGCGAGAATCTTGTCTCCCGTAACCACGGTCTCGGCCTGATCCTTCGGGATCCCTTGGAGAACCGTGGGAACGACCGGCGACTTGTCTTGGCTCCTCGCCGTCGGAGCGGCGGCGAGGGTGGCCGTGACAACCAAGGCGCCGAGAACGCGACCCGCAAACATGTGGGAGATTTTCAGGGTGATTTCTCTTTTTCGAGGGTGCGCGTTCACGGGTACTTTTGGCCGGCCGCGACAGGGTCGCCGCTCGTGTACGGGGCGAAGCCGGTGTTCTTGCGGGAGTAGTACTGGCCTCCCAGGTCCATCACGCGAACGAGCGTCTGGCGTTCGGCATCTGTGAGCGCGATACCCTTGTTTTCAGGGTGCATCGGCTTCGTCGCCTCGGGCCATGCCGTAGTGCCGTCCGCCGCTTTGATGTTCACGGCCGCGATGAGCGCCGAGCCGCGCGCGTTGCCGGGGATGCCCCACTTCGGCGGCATGTCGCCTTCGACCTTCGTCTGCCCCATGCCCATTTCCATCGAGGCCGGGTAGAAGATCGAGACATACGAAGACGCGTAGGTCTCCACCTTGCGATCGTAGGTCACCGTAATCGGCTTGTCCGACAGATCGAGGTACGGGATTGTGTAGCTCGTCGCAACGCCCGAAACCGGGTCGGTCGACGTGAGCTTGTAGGTCTTCCCCGCGAACGGGTCGCCCGCACCGCCTGAGTGGCACGACACGCATTTGTCGTTGAACAGCTGCTGCACGACCGCGACGGGCGTCGTCGGTACGGGGGCCGTTGCCGGCATGATCCACGGGTACTCGACGCGATCGGCGACGGCCTGGATGAAGCTCTCCGCGGTGCGCTGCTCGGCCACCGTCGGGTTCGCGCCGTTGCGCGGAACGCCCTGCCCCGTGCGGCTTTCGTGGCAGCCGACGCAGCGGCGATCCTCGCCCGGCATGCCCTGAATCCAGAGCATCTGGTTACGAATCGCCATACCGAACTTGTCGAGCGGCTGGAGGTGCACGGGGAGATAGGGCGGCACATTGGCGAGCCAGCTGCCGTCCTTGTAAACCGTCGCCTCGCCGAGAACGGCCGCGCCTTCGTGCATCGTCAGGCCGAACATCGTCACGCCCTTGGCGGCCTCGCTCGAGAACCCTTCGATGACACGAACCTTCACAGCGTCTTTGAGCGCCGTCGCGAGGGGCGTGTTGTCGAACTGCGCGCCCGAGACCGAATCTGTGAGGCTCGTCTGCGTCACGTCGATGGAGCCGATTCGCACCGGCTCCGTCGCGTCGCCGCTCCGTGCCGAATCGCCGATCACCGGCGGCTCCGTCCGTGCCACGACGGGGAGCGCATTGAGCTCCCACGTGTTGCGATCGTTGTACAAAAGCTGATTCTTCTTCGTCGCCGGGTCGTACAAATAAACGCCGAAGTCAGGCGGTGTCACCGACTGCTCGGCCTGGTCGTTCACCACGCCGTCAGCCCATGAGACGAGAATCCGCCCATCGGGTAGCATCGACGGCTCGCGGTAGCGACCCACCGGCGACGGCGCGTTCCCCGTGGGAACGTCGGGTGTGAGGTTCGTGAAGACGACGTTCTCTTCATCGAGGCACGCATGCCCCGTCGTGTCGGCCGTCGCGGAGAGACAGGCAGGGTCCTGCTGGTTGCGCGCGTCGATCTTCACGAGGGCCCCGGCGTGAATCGTTCGGTTACGCGACGTCGCGATTCCGATCATCACGTTGGGAGCCATCTCACGAATCGAAAAGAGCGCGTTCGACGGCTTTCCGTGCTGCCCGCCAATCGCCAACATGTTGGTGCCGTCGGGGTTCGCCACGAGGAGCTTCACGTCGTTGACGGGGCCCAAGTGCTCCCACCGCGAATAGCCAATTTTGCCATCCGAGCGGAGGAACGGCGCCACCGTGTGAGACAGATTCTGCGAGAACAGCCGGCGATCCGCATCGCCGCCGTCGACGGAGATCGACGCGAGCTGCGTGACGACGCGGCCGTGCTCGTACTCGTCGGCGCGGGTACCCATCTCCGTGTACATCTGGTTGGTCACGAAGGCGATCTTCGAGCCGGGGATGTAAATGGGATTGATGTCGTCGTAATCGCCGGCCGTCTTCTGGTGAATCTCGAACTTGCCGTCCGAGCCCTGGTTCAAGCTGGCTGTGTAAATGTGATAGTGGTCGTTGTTGTCGCGCTTCATCGAGAAGACGACCTCCGACGCATCGAACGAAACGTCCGCACCGTTGAAGTCGGCCGTCGGAAAGTCCGACGTCACGTTCGACAGCTTCCCATCGGGGCGCGCGGGCTTGAGAACATTCAGGCTCCCGCCCGGAACGTAGCGTTCGTAGTCGAGCACCTGCCCGTTCCCGCCCGCGACGTCGACGCTCACGGTGCCGTCGGCGGCAACGAGGGTGTGAGCGCGCTTGATGAAGACGATCGACGACACGCCCGCAGCGAGAGGCTCGTCAGTCGTCTTCGTGCATGCAGCGCCGATGGCTGCAGCCACGGCGACCGATAGGAGAGCGGCGCGGGAGCGAAGGACTCGGTTCATGACGTAGGACTATGCAGCCGTCGGGCCAATCACCAAACACGGCAATTTCCACGGTTTCACGGCCCAAAGCGCTCATGTCGGGGTCCACGCGCCCCCTTCCCGTGGGGGTGACCTCCCCCGTGCGCCTTCGCAACGCGCGTGCCGCCGCCCGACGCTGCGGGGAAATCGTCGCGACGGAATGTCAGGTCGCGCGGCGTGCCCGCGAAGGCCTTTGCGGGGCACGCGCCTCACGCGCAGCGGGGCGCCTGCGGCAAAGGCGATGGTGCCGCGCGGGCGTTGCGAAACGCGTGCGTGCGACGTCGCCCTCTTTGGAGGTATCCGTGAGATCTCACATCATCATTGCGGCTCTTGGCATTTCGGGTGCAGTCGCCGGAGGTGCCGCGCACGCCGCGAACGCAACGCCGCGCATCGTGCAGCCGACGGGACCCGTGCCTGTTTACCACTATAGCAACGAGTCGAATCCCGACGTCGTCTACGGCCCTTTCACGTGCAACGAGCCGCTCACACAAACGCTATGTAACAGCCAAGCGTTCGGAACGCAGTGCGCGGCGAAAGGGCCCGCGTGCAAGACGCTCCTCCAGCCCCAAGCGGACACGTATTTTCAGGCGTCGCCTCAGAAGTGTTACATGGATGCGGCGGGCAACACCTGCGTCAATTCGCGAAACCGCGCCCACGCCGGCGCGCTCAAGGTGAACCCCGGAACCGACTGGGCGGCGCAGGAGCAGCGCGCGATGCGCAACGCGTGGGCGGCGAACGTCGCGCCGGCCAACGTCACATCGTACACACGCAGCATCAACTACCCCGACAAGACGCACAACATAGAGTCGTGCGAGGACTACACCTACGCAAAGTACTACGACTACGAACGCTTCCTCGACGCCGTCTACGCGTGCAAGCAGGACAGCCAGTGCGTGCTCGACGTCGCCTTTGGGGCGAGCCAGCTCTCTCATAACGTCGCCCCGCAAATTGCAAAGCGCACGCTTCTCGATCGCGAAGGGCAGCCGATCGGGGTCGGCTCGGACGCGACGGACGACGCGTCGGGCGACGTGATTCCGAAAAACTCGTTCTACGCGGCAGCGTCGTACCTTCCGCCGGCGCTCTGGGATGCGCTCCGCGCGGCGGTGCCCACGACCTCTGCGAGCGGCGTGCAGTTGGTGCAAGACCTCACCAAGCTCCAGTCGGATCTAGGCCTCGGCATGAGGTACTACAGCGTCGGCACGGGCGACGCGAAGGCCATCGAAGTCTACAAGGACGGATGGGACTGGGAGTACGCGATGATGAATCGCGTGAAGCCGAGCGGCTACGCCCCGGCGCAAGAGCAAGAGTTTCTCGACCGCAACGAGAAGGCGCAGAGCGCTATTTGGGATTTGGGAACGGCCATCGGCTGCCAAGCCCAGCACCTCGACATCTTCGACTGCCGCCCGTACCCCCTCGAAGTCGCGCGCGTTGCGCCCGGGGCCGCACAGATGGGGCTAGGGGGTGATCCGTTCCGCATCGCGGCCATATTGGGAGATCCAGGCCGCTTCTCGTCGGTCATTACCAATGTGATGCAGCTCCCCGTGGCGCTCAACTTCACCGGCGCGCCGCTCGCATCGGGCATCAACGCGGGCGGATTCACGACCATCGGTGGGCTCACGCCCATCGGGGGAATTGGCCAAATCGGTACGATCGGTACGATCGGTACGATCGGTACCGTTGGAACGATCGGTACGATCGGCAGCATTGGGACGATCGGCACGATTGCCGCTCCCCCGCAGCAGCAGCAGCAGCAGCAGCAGCAAAAGACCCTCTACGCCCGCAGCGCGCTCATCGCGCCTTCGGCCGCGGGCGGCGGCACCACCGGCACGACGCCGACGCCGGGGTCGGGGACGACGATAGGCACGGGCCTCTTCACCGGGTACACGGCCGCGACCGCCGGGACGTGGACGGGACTCCCACCTGGGCAGTGGTCTCAGATTCAGACGGCGAGCAAATACATACAGGACATGTATGCATCGAAGCCGCCAAAGATTCTCCCGCCGTACGCGGCGACGGGGCGCGGCGCGGCCTCGGGGGCCATACTTCGTAACACCGCAAAATACCCTCGCGTCGACTGCTCGAATGCCGATCCAGAGAACGCCGTCGACGGCTCGCGCGTGGCGGCCTGCAAGCTTGCCAACATTGTCATCGACGAGTGGGCGCGCAAATTCGACAACGCCGAGAGCTGCCTCGGTACCGGCTATGGGTGCGATTGGAACCGCCTGACCTTCACCGAGGAGCACCTGTCGACGCAGAAGTGGCAGCGCCAGCGGGAGCTCGATTACCTCGAGTGCAAGCGCTTCACGCACAACAATTTTCAAATGATCTTCAACGTCGACGACATCGCGTCGGTCCCCTTCGCCAACGAGTCGTCGTGGCAAGGTGTGCAATCGCTCATCGCGCAGCGAAAACTCGACCTGGGCAAATTCCAAAAAGAGACCCCCGTCCTCGTCGATATGGCCGACACATCGAGCAGCGATCCGGCCTATTTGCAGGCGCTTCACCTCCCCGCGGGGGACACGCAGGAGAACGTCTACGGCCAGCACAAGGCCGACAAACAGCAGTGGGGGAACGACACGTTCGGCGCGGGCTGCTCCTACGACATTGGGTGGGACGCGACGGTGCTGAAGCGCGATTCGAGCCAGACGATTCAGCGCATGGCCATGGGCGTGAATACGGACTTCGAGGCCCACGCGAGCGCCTTCGGGAACGATATCTCCCTCGTCGAAGCCCATGCCGGCGCCCGCGTGAACGACGGCGACAACGGACGCGTCGATGCAAAGAAGTACCTCTACATCGTAGGCTTCGGCGAGCTCGCTGGCCTCAAGCAGAAAAACTATGCGCCCGTTACGGGCTCGTACAACCAGTCGTGGCCCCTCGCCAACCCCAGCGACGACTTCAGCGAAAACGTCTTCGACGCCGGCTTCTGGGTGGGCCCGGTTTACGTGCACGTTGGGATCGACGTCGAGTTCTTCTACGAGGCGCCCCTCGAGGCGACCTTCGCGATGCCTTCGGCGAACAGCTCCATATCGAGCGGCTCGCTCATCGGCGCACGCCTCTCGTTCACTCCGAAAGCGGGCGTGCGCGGCGACCTCTACGCCTACGGAGGCTGGGGGTTCATCGCGGAGGTCGGCCTCGAAGCGAAGCTCCTTCTCATCGAAGTCGGACTGCCCATTTACGGTGAGGCCGGCGTGCGTGCCCAACACAAGGCCAAGGCGACCGACGCCGACGTTCTCGAGCTGTACATCAAAGAAGGCGTCGATGTGAGCATCGGCTCGCTGGACGGTGAGGTCGACGCCTGCGCGAAGATCATCGGCATCGGGGGCTGCGTGACGCTCTTCAGTTGGAAGGGGATCCACCACACCTGGCCCCTCATCAAGCCCGTCGAGACGTCCCTCGAGCTCTACAAGCTCGCATCGTCCGGCAAGTACTAATCCTAAATATCGCCACGTTCCGGCGCGCGAGGGCGTTGCCGCGAGGAGTCTCCCATGAAAACGAAGTTGGTTATCGCAAGTATCCTCGCAGTCTCGCTCGGCGCGCTCGGAACGGGCACTTTCTTACGCTCGAAAGCGATCTACGGCGCACTCTCCTTCTCACCATTCGACGCGTTCACAACGCCCAGACGCCCGGCGTTCTTCGAATGGAAAAAAGGTGCATCCTACATTTATGATGTGAGCTGGACCATGGGCTCGTCGGCGCGCCTCGAGATGCAAGATTCGCGAGCGACTGGCCCCGCACGCACGCAGACGATCGACGGAAGCAGCGATCTCGCAGGCGAGCTTACGTTCCGATCCTATGGCCAGAAGGAAGACGCCTTCATCTTCGCCGCCACGTTTCACCCCACGTCGCGCCACGCGCTCACGGCCCTAGGCGCGAACCTTCTCGGGTCCGAGAGCACAGTCGAAACGGTGTTTGGTGGCGCCGAAGCGTGGGTCGTCGTCGCGCGGGACGGCACGGTACAAAAGCTCTATTTTGCGCCCAATACCTCGCCGGTTTTCAAACAGGTGATGCAGAGCATCGTCGGCGAGTCCCAGGTGGTTCTTCCGGGCGCGCCCGGCGTTTCGTCCGAGTCTGCAACTTGGGAGGCGGTCGAGACCTCGAACCTCGGCAAGCTCTCGATGACGTACACCGCGGACGCGAACGACGCGCTTCGAGTATCCCGCACGGCGAAGCCTCTCAACCTCACAGTCGTCCCCCAGGCCCTCTCCGGCGGCGGTGATGTCTCTTTCGATGCAAAGGCGACCTTCGCGATCGCCCGTGAGGGGCATGTGATCTCCCTCACCTCCCACGAGGACGTCGTCGTCGCGCCCCTGGCCGGCAGTGCCGGTACCGCCAGCGCCACGCCGCCGTTCGCCCACCACGCGACCTTTCAGATGACGCTCGCGAACATCACAGCGTTCGAGATTCCCCGCGACTTCGTCTTCGCGCCCGAATCGCTCATCGCGGTGGCGCCGGGCGAGAGGCCGAGCGCCGCCGACATGCGGGCACGCATGGACGAGAAGTTCGCGTCGCGAACGTCGTTCGAAGAGATCGACGGAATGATTACCGCTTATCTCCAAGGTGTTCCGTTCGAAAAAGGGGCTCTCGTGGCGAGCGCCGCCTTCTTGCGCCTGCACCCCGACGCCTGCACCACGCTCGGCGCGCGCTTTTTGGACGACCGCCTCGGCGTGCGAGGGCGTGAGCTCTTGATGGATCTCCTGGCGTCGACGGGGAGCGTCGCGGCGCAGAAGGCGATGCGTGCGGCGCTCGATTTACCCGGGCTCCGCGCAGATCCGCGTGCGTTCGGAGAGCTCGTGAAGCGCCTCGGCTTCGTCGCGAAGCCCGATGCCGAAACCCTCGCTTACATTGAAGGGCTCTACGCAACGGATGGCAGCCACGATCTCCACCACGCCGCCGCGCTCACCTTGGGCGCGTCCGCAGCCCACGCCTACCGGACCGGCGACAAAGCGGGAGCGGCCCGCATTAGCCTGCGGATTGCCGCCGATCTCGAGAAGGCGAAACCCGAGGATCGCCCGGGGCTCGTGCTCGCATTGGGCAATACAGCATTACGCGAAAACGTCGCGGCGATTGCCCATTACGCGAATGACGACGACGCCGACACGCGTG
>JANXMC010000423.1 GCA_025354825.1 Myxococcales bacterium | reverse complement strand
GCCGTGAGCACGTCGTCGAGCGCCGCGAGCTGCTCGGCATCGACGACTTTGGGCAAGGTCACGACGAAATTTTCGGGCAGCGCCTTCGCGTCGCGCGTGAGCGCGGTCAACGTGAGATCGAGCGTGCGGAGACTGCGCACGCGCGTTTCGGGCGCCAGCGCCTTGATGCGAATCCCAATGAACGGCGGCAGCGACTTCGCGGTTAAGCCGCGCGCGAGCGCTTCTCCCGCGGCAACGGCCGCGGCGTCCTCCTCGGCATCGGCGCGCACGCCGTAGCCGTCTTCGAAGTCGACGCGAAGATCCTCGATCGCCTCGCTCGCGAGCTTCGCGACGACGCGCGCGTAGAGCGTCTCGACGTGCGGAGAGCCGCTCGGCAGTCCGAGGGCGCGCGCGAACGTCGTCGCATCGGGCGCATGCTCGGCGAGCGATCGCCGCGCGAGGCCCGCGAGCTTTGCCGCGCCGTCGGCTCGAAAGAGATGGGCGCCGCCGTAGAGAGTATGCACCGGCTGCCGCGCCTCGCTGTCGCCTGGAAAGCGCGCGGCGAGGCGCGTGTCGAGCGCCGCGAGGCGAGCCTCCACCGAAGCCGTCGCACCGTTTCCGAGCGTCGTCGTCGCCGTCGTCATCCGTCTCGCTTACACCGCCGCGCCGGCGATTTCACCTCGCGCAGGCGCGGGCAGGCGTGAGCGCCGGCTACGCGTCGACCCACGAATCGATGTCGATATCGACGGACGACGGCATCGCTTCTCGTCGCGACGGCGCTGGCGCAGGCCCGCTCGGGCTTATGGCCTGCCGTAGGACGGGGCGCTCGCCCGAGCGCTCCAACATCGTCGGCGCGGCGGCGACGAGCTCGGCGATCCGCCGCCGGCTGTCGCGGCGAAGCGTCGCGAACGCCTGCTGCATGAGGAACGAGAGCTCGGGGCGGCCGTCGGCGTCGGGGACCGATTCGAGATAGTCGTTGAGCGCAGTCGCCATCTCGCCGGCGGTGTCGTAACGCGCGTTCGGATCGAGCTGCAGCGCCCGGGCGACGATGGCGTCGAGGGTCGGGTCGACTTCGCGCCGCACCTCGCGAATGCGCGGAACGCGCGCGAACGGGAGGCGGTAGCGGCGTTCCGCGGGGGCGGCGCTTCCGGCGAAACGTTCGCGCGTGAGCAGCTCCCACAGAACCACACCCACGGAGAAAACGTCGGATCGGCGATCGGTCGCGCGGCCCGTCGCCTGCTCGGGCGACATGTAATTCGGTTTGCCTTTGACGACGCCGACATCGACGCGATCTTGTGCGAGGCGCGACGTCGCGATGCCGAAGTCGATGAGCTTTACGAAGCCGTCGTAGCCGAGGACGACGTTGCGCGGGCAGACGTCGCGGTGGACGATCTCGAGGGGCTCGCCGACCTCGTCGACGACGTCGTGGACGTAGTCGAGGGCGCGAAGAATGCGCGAGACGATGTGGACGCAGAGCTCCGGCGAAAGGCACTCGCCGCGCGCCTTCACGGCCGAAACGAGCGCGGCCAGCGTCTGCCCCTCTAGGTATTCCATGACGAGGAACGGGCGTCCCGCGCTCTCGCCGGCGCCGAAGTGGCTCGCGATGTTCGGGTGGTCCAGACGCAGAGCGACCTGCGCTTCGTGGGCGAACATGCCGACGACGCTCGCGTCGCTCGAGCCGCCTCGGCGAAGGCGCTTGATCACGCACGGCGGCCCGCTGCGCGGGGACGCGAGAAAAATTTCGGCCATCCCGCCGCGGGCGAGCGTGCCGAGAATGCCGTAGGCCGTGCCGCTCCACGAGACCCAGTGGCCGGCGAGCCAATCCCGTTCGCGTTCGCGTTCGCGTTCGCTTTCCAAATTGGGGTGTGAAGCCGCGTTGCTCATCGACGTCTCCCGAAGGCGCCTCCGCACGCTCGAGCGCTCTTCGTTTCGCGAAGACCTCGAGGCGCGCGCGGGGCAGGGCGTTCGCCCTTCTCCGGTAGGCGATAAAAGCAACCGCCGCGCCAGGTCGTGACCGCGCGTCCATGCGGTTTTTTCGCAGCGACGCGAGGGCGACGTCGAGCTACGCCGGGCGATTTCCGGGTCGCGCTCGATCCACCAGAGTGATCGCGGCGACGCGCTCCAGCGCGGCTGTGGCCCAGTCGCTCGCCGTGTTCAAGTTTTGACGCACGCACGTGTCGTCGACGGCGACGCGTGCGATGGCGCTCGCCGGGCGCGCGTGGAGCTGACGATCGAGACGCGCGTCGTCGGCGCCCGCAGGGACGGTGACCAGGTGGGCGACGAAGGTCGATGCGAGAAGCACGGGGTGGCCGCCGGCGCTCTCGTACGTTGGGATCACGGCCTCGACGTGCGGGGTGAGCGCCTCTGCGAGCGCACGCAGCGTGGTGGGCGAAGCGAGGGGGCAGTCGATCGGCAAGACCCACACGCCAGGTGCGGTGCGGGCGGCGTCGTGCGCGAGGGCGCACGCGAGCGACGAGAAGGGGCCGCGCTCGGGCATCGGGTTCTCGACGACGGTCACCGACACGCCCGCGACGTCGACCGCTGCGAGCGGAGCCGCCGCGCGCGTGAACCAGCGCAGCGCGGCCGCGTAGGCCTGCGTGTCGAAGCCCGTGACGACGAGGGCGCGCGTGCCTCCGGCCGCCGCGAAACGGGCGAGCTGCCGCTCGAGCCACGGCGCGCCTGCGACGTCGACGAGCCCCTTCGGGCTGCCGAGCCGGGACGATTTCCCCCCCGCGAGCAGCACCAGCGGGAAGGCGCCCACGCCCGGTGCCCCGGGCGAATCACTTTCCATGGTGCGCTTTGAGAAGCTCCGCGGCGATGCTGATGGCGACCTCGCCCGGCGCCTTGCCGCCGATGTCGATGCCGATGGGGCACTTGATGCGCGACAGCTCGGCTTCGGTGCGCCCTTTCGCAATCAGGCGCGAGCGAAAGCGCGCCCACTTGGTGGCGCTGCCGATGAGGCCGATGTGCTTCGCGGGTTTGTCGAGGGCGTGCTCGACGATGTCCTGATCGGTGTCGTGACGGTGGGTCATGATCGCGACGAACGCGCGCTCGGAGTCCCACCGGATCTTGTCGGCGAAGAGGTCCCACGTGCCGTGGTGGCGGACAACGCCGGCGTGGAGCTCGGGCGCGTCGATCCATTCGTCGCGGTCGTCGAAGACCTCGACGCGAAACGGCGTGGCCGCCAGCACATTGCACAGCGCCTGGCCCACGTGGCCTGCGCCGAACAGGTAGAGCACCGGCCCGGTGTTCACGACTTCGACCATCACGTCCACCACGCCGCCGCAGCACTGGCCCGTCTTTGGTCCAAGCGGGTAGTGCAGCGTGCGCGGCGCGCCGGCGACGAGGCATGCGCGCGCGTCGGCGATGCAAAGCTGCTCGAGGTGTCCGCCGCCGATCGTCCCTTCGGCGCGGCCATCGGCCGTGACGAGCATTTTCGCGCCGAGTTCGCGCGGGGTCGACCCGTCGCAGCCGATGAGCGTGACGACGGCGACGGGCGCGCCGCTGCGCGTGAGCTCATCGAGCCTGCGAACCCAGTCCCACATGTGCTTTCAATTTTCGCGTGAGCTCGACGAAGAGGTTCTCGGCGACGCGGCGGCGGTAGCGCGCAGTGGAGCGAATGTCGTCGATGGGCGTCACCTCGCGCGAGAGCGTCGCGCCTATCGCGGCGACGTCGAGGGTCGTCACATCGGCGCCGACGAGCGCGCCCTCCGTCGCGACGACGCGGAGCACCACGGGCGCAACGCCGCCGAGGGCGACGCGTGCGCTCGTGATGCGCGTGCCGTCGACGTCGACGCAGGCGGCGAAGGAGACTTTTGAAATCGCCTGCGCCTTTCGCGGGCCGACCTTGCGGAACATGTGCACGCGGGACCCCTGCGCCCCCGGGGCGATGCGCGGAATACGCACGCGCGTGACGAGCTCGTCCTCGGCGCGAACCGTTGTCTTGTACCCCGTGTGGTACGTCGCGTAGGACACCCAACGCGCGCCGCGGGTCGACGTGAGCTCGACGCTCGCGTCGTAGGCGAGGAGCGCCGGCGGCGAATCGGCCGCGGGCGACGCGTTGGCGATGTTGCCGCCGAGCGTACCGCGGTTCTGGATCGCCCAGCCGCCGGTCTCGCTCGCGGCCTGCCCCATCATGGGAAATTCGCGGCCGAGCGTCGGCTCCGCCTGCACGTCGGTGTACGTCGTGAGGGCGCCGAGGGTCACGGCGTCGTCCGTCACCACGATGCCGCGCAGCTCGCGCAAGCCGTGCACGTCGACGAACTTGGTGTGGGCGAGCTTGCCGCCCGCATACACGACCATCACGTCGGTGCCGCCCGCGAGGGGCCGATAAACACCCGGCTCGCGCGCCAGAAGGGTGAGCACCTCGCGCAGAGAGCCTGGCTGCACGAGGTCGTAGCTCGCAACGTGTGCCCTCATCGCGCGGCCTCGCTCGCGCTCTCGCGCGCCATCGCGGTTTCGCACGCCTTGAGGACCGATTCGAAAATCTTCATGTACCCCGTGCAGCGGCACAAATTCCCGGCGAGGGCGACGCGCACGTCTTGCTCGGTGGGCTTGGGGTTTTTCTCGAGGAGGCTCACCGCCGCGAGGACCATGCCCGGCGTGCAAATGCCGCACTGGGCGCCGCCCCACGTGAGAAACGCCTTTTGCACGTCGTGAAGCACGTCGCCCTTGGCCACGCCTTCGATCGTTCGCACGGAGGCGCCGCGCGCCTGCAGCGCCGGAATGAGGCAGCTGTTGACGAGCTTGTCGTCGACGATGACCGCGCACGCGCCGCACTCGCCTTCGCCGCACCCCTCTTTGGCGCCAGTTAAATGAAGATCTTCGCGAAGGACATCGAGAAGGCGCGCCATGGGCGCGACGTCGACGTTCACGGTCTTCCCATTCACGTCGAACGAGAGCGGGCGTTTCAACGAAGCATCAACCACGGGCCACCTCGGTCGCGCGGCAGACGCGAGTGACGCTCGTATTTGCCAAATAAGCTTCCATTACTACTTCCGGTGTCGCAGGGATTCTGGGAATACCGATTCCGACGGCGTCGAGAATGGCATTGACGATGGCGGGGCCGGGTCCGTCCATCGGCAATTCGCCAATGCCTTTCGCCCCGGACGGCCCGTAGCTGTAGGGCGATTCGGCGAAGAGCGCGCGAATGGGCGGCAGGTCGACGGACGTCGGCATGATGTAATCGGTCATTCGATCGTTCGCCATGCGGCCGTTCTTCCAAACCACGTTCTCGTACAGCGCCCAGCCGATCCCCTGCGCGACGCCGCCCTCGATCTGCCCGGCTGCCAGCGTCGGGTGGATGACTTTGCCGACCTCTTGAAGGGCGACGAAATCCTCGACGGTCGCTTCGTACGTAAGGGTGTCGACCTTCACGCTCGCCACGTAAACCGCCCACGAATAGGCGCCGTACGCGTCGCCCTTGAAGGTGTCCTCGTCCCACTTGATGTACGGCGGCTGCTTGTACTCGGCATAGGCGCGAAGCTCGCCGGAGCGGGCGACGTAGGCGCTGCAGGCCTTCACGAACTGCTCCGACGAATAAGGCTCTTCCAGCAGCCCGCTGCCGAGGAGCGTTTGGCGAAGACCAAGCGCCGCTGTCTCGACCAGCTTGCCGACGATGGTGCACGTGCGCGACGCGACGGTCGGCCCACTGTTCGGCACGAACGCGGTATCGGGCTGGCCGACTTGGATGACGTCGTAGTCGACGCCGAGCGCGTCGCCGGCGATTTGCGCGAAGATGGTATTCGTCCCTTGGCCTATTTCCGTGCTCGCCGCGAGAACGCGCACGTGACCATCGGCCGTCGCTTCGACGCCGACGATTGACGCCAAGAACTTCTCGCCCGAGCCCGTGAAGCCGGTGCCGTGCAGGAACGTCGCGAGGCCGATGCCGCGTTTCACCGAGCCCTCTTCGCGATTCTCGACGGCGAAGCGCGCCTTCTTATCGCCCCAGCCGGCCGCCTCCAACGCGCGATCGAGAAGCACGTTCATGTCGACGTCGTCGCGCACGACCTGCCCCGTCGCGAGCGTCTGGCCCGGCTTTACGAAGTTGCGGCGGCGAATCTCGTCCGGCGCGATGCCGAGGTATTTGCCAATCTCGTCCAAATGCCGCTCGAGGGCGAAGATGCTTTGCGGCGCGCCGAAGCCCCGGAACGCGCCGTGGGGCGGCGAGTTGGTGGCGACCGCGCGCCCCAGGATGTGCACGTTGGGGCACGAGTAAGGGCCTGCCGCGTGAATCAGCCCGCGCGAGAGCACCACTTGCGAAAGCGTGGAGTAGGCGCCTCCGTCGATGGCAAAGTCGATATCGAGCCCCACCACCGTGCCGTCGCGCATCACCGCGGCGCGCACGACGGTGCGTGACGGGTGGCGCTTCGTCGTCGCCGCCATGTCTTCGGCGCGGTCGTAGATGATCTTCACCGGCACACCGGCCTTCTTCGCCAAGAGCGCCGCGTGGGACGCGATCATCGACGGGTACTCTTCTTTTCCGCCGAAGCCGCCGCCCGTTTCGAGCTGAATGACGCGCGCCCTTTCGGGGCCGACACCAAACAGCGGAATAAGCGCTTTTTGGATGTAATAGGGGCACTGGAGCGACCCCCAAATCGTGACGCCGGCCTCTTCGGAGTAGCTCGCGATGACGCCGTTGTTCTCGATGTAGAGCTGCTCTTGGGCGCCCGTTTCGTAGTGCCCTTCGAGAATCACGTCGGCGTTGGCGAACGCCTCGGCGATATCGCCTTTCTCGATTGTATAGCGCTTGAAGATGTTGTCCTCGCCCCAGACGACAGCTGTCTTTGCGAGAGCATCTTCAATGGAGTGCACCGCCGGGAGCTCGTCGATGTCGAGCACCACGGCCTGGCGCGCCTTCTCGAGAAGGTGCTTGTCCGGGTGGGCCAAGAGGACGACGGGCTCTTCGGGGTGGTTGATGACGCCGTCGGCCAGGCACGGTTGATCGTCGTTGATCAGGTGAATCGCGTTGATGCCGGGGATGTCTTTGGCGGTCACGACGACGAACTCGTCCCACGGGATCCCCGGCCCGAGGGCGATGCCGCGCAGGCGCCCGCGCGCGACCTTGGAACGCACCGTGGTGCCGTAGATCATGCCGGGGAAGGAGACGTCGTCGACGTAGCGTGCCCGCCCCGTGACCTTGTCGAACGCTTCCTTGCGCGGCACCGATGTGCCGATAAGCCGATTTTTCATCAAGCGCGCAACATACCGCGCGCGCGCGATGTGGCTACGTCAGCGCTTCAAGATCTTGTTGAACAGGCCGCTTATCGTCTTCTTCCGCTCCGCAGGCTCGTCGCGCCCGCCGGGCGGCGGGTTGACCGGGAAGCCGGACGTGCGGCCGGGAGGGGGCGTGGTCGACGGCGTGGCGATGCGCGGATCGGGCTGCTGGCCGTAGCCGGGCGTTGACCGTTTTCGCATATCGAAAATACGAACTTCGCGCGCCGCTTCGATGTTGTGGGGATTGAGCGACGCCGCCGCGCGGAAGTCCTTAATCGCCAGGCTCTCTTGCTTCAGGCGCCGATAGAGCAGCGCCCGCCAGTGGTAGCCGCGCTCGTATTCCCAATCGACCGTGAGGGCGCGATCGAGCATTTTGATCTGCTCTTTCGTGTGCTCGACCCCTTGGTGATCGCTTCGATTCGCCTGGGCCCAGGCGAGAAGCGCGATGGACCCGCCGTGGTTCGGATGGTCTTCGATGTAGCGCGCGCAGAGCGCTTCGGCGCGCTCCCACTCTTTGCGCGAGGCGCAGATTTCGGCCCCTTCGAACAGATTCGACGTGCCCGGCACGGGCCGCACGGAAGCTATCTCGATGGTGGGCGCGCGCTCGTCGTTGAGCCTGTCGATGTACTTTTGGCGGCGCCGCTCATCGCTGAGAACGTTGTGCGCCTCGCTCAAGTGCGAGAACACCGTCGCGCAGCTGTCGCGCATGTCGTCGAGAACGGCGGGCAGCTTGTCGGGGTGCCACTGCTCGGCGAGGCGGAAGAATGCGCGCTGCGCCTCTTCGACCGTCGCGTCGCGCGTGAGGCCGAGCATCGTGAAGAAGTCTTCCTTTTGAACCGTCGCGACCTTGTCCGAAATCTGCTTTCGGCGGGCGGCGAACTGGGGAGAGACTTCGAGCGAGCCGCCCGGCGTGTAGCGCGGCGGTGGCGCGCTGAGGGGCGGCTGAATCGACGGCGCCCGCGGCGGTAGGGTGGAGATGGTCGCCGGCGGGAAGTGCGGAAGGTTCGCGGGCGGGATCGAAAAGCTCGACGGCGGCGTTGCACCGTCGTGCCCTTGGAACGACGACGGCGGCGTGCTGATGGAACCTGCGGGGGCTGCGACCTTCACGTTGAACGAGATGGGTCGCTCGAAACTGCCGCTTTGATAAGGCTGCGACGACGCGCGCGCGCTCCCGCTCGTGGGGGGCGGCGCGCTCGACATCGCCACCTGGTTCGCGGGCCGGGGCGGGATGATCGACGTGCGTACGTCGGGGACGACTTCGATCTGCCGCGTGATGAGAAGGCAGTAATAGAGCAGCTCGGCGGTGCTCGGGACGAGGACGCCGAGGCCGGCGAACTCGTGGACGCCCATGGCGCGGGCGCGGAGGCATTCGGCAAGAGCGAGCTCGTCGGAGTCGAGCTTGAAGCGCTGGAGGTTGGCCGTCGCGTTGAGAAGGCACTGCACCCGTTCGACGCGGCCGAGCATCGCGCGCACGTGGGTCCACGACGGGTAGTCGCGAACGCCGCGCCAAAGCGACGGCATCGGATCGACGGGGGTCACGTCGTCGCCGCCGAAACGGGCAAGGAGATCGACCTCGCCGAAAAACGAGAAGTGCGTGTCCGACGAGAGCGTGAACAGGTGGCGGAGCTTGCGCTGCGTCTGATCGGCCAGCCCCGCGCGAAGCACGTCGAGGGAGATGGCGCCGCTCTCCATGAGCGCGCGGCCTTGAAGCGTCTTTCGCGTGGCGACGTCCATAAGCGACGCGTTGAGCTGACGCTCGTCGATGGCGCCGTGCTCGTAGAGGACCTGCCCGAGGTACGCGACGGGGGCGCGCGTCTTGACCTTCGCCGGCATCCCGCCGCGGACGAAAATCGTCGCCACAGGCTCGGTGCTCTTCACGTTGCCGGTTTCGTTGGCGCTCGCGTCGTCGTGCTCGCCCGCGTCGGCGTCGCCCGGTCCGTCGAGCAGCTCGAAGCTGCCCGTGAGCCGGCGCTCGAGTGCGTAGACGAGGAGATGGGCTATGGGCTTGGTCGCGAGCGTGCCTCCCGCCGAGGGGGCAGGGCGACGGAGCTCGGTGGTGTCAAGAACGCTTCCCACGACCGGGGCACGGTACTCTGTCTAAACGGTGTGCGCCACCGCGCGCGGACGCTTCCCGCGCCGCTTGTCCGAGCCGTTAGTAGAAACACTCACGTCATCCACCGATTGCGCGGATGGAGACGTGGGATGCGCTCTCCTCGGTGCAACCCTTGAAACGGTCGCCGTCGGGCTTGAGCGTCCACGCCTTCGCGAGCGCATCGGCCACACCGGGAGCGTC
>JANXMC010000414.1 GCA_025354825.1 Myxococcales bacterium | reverse complement strand
CGAACGTGACGCCTTTCGCGATGAGCTGGGCGACGGTCTCTTCGATGTTCGAGACTTTCCAAAACGCCTGGCTCGCTGCGTTCGTCCCGGCGTTGGGCGTTGGATAGAGAAAGCACGCCGTGCCCGACGCAAACTCGTAGGTGACGCCGCCGCCGAGCTCGCCCTTGGGCTCGAACCCGAGTTTCGTTTCGTAGAAGGCACGCGCGCGCGCCACGTCCTTCGCCGGAAGGTACGCGTACATGGGAGAGTCTTTGAGCATGGGGGATGTCCTTTAGGAGAACCGCGGTGGTGGGTATTCGTTGCGGACGCGCAGCTTCGCACGTTCCCTTCTTTCGAGCTGTTTTCCAACACAGACGGGGCCGTTTGCGCGCCTGCTCGCCGTCGTCGACCTCGTCCACCGGTCGGCGCTTCCGCCCGGAAGGTGCCAAGGCGATTGGCAAATACGAGCAGGCGACCCAGGAGATCGCGCGCAGACCACTCGGCCGAAGACGACGACGGCGAGCGCCAAGGTCGTCATGACGGAGCGGCCGAAGAAATCGACGTGGGGCTCGCAACATCGGGCGGAAGTGTACCGACTGGTTAAGCAGGGTTGTGTTCCACGCGGCGTGCGCTACACGACGCGCCCCTTCGCTCCTTACCCTTCGAGTTGTCTATGCCCCATCGTCTGTTTTCGCCGCGCGTTGCGGTCGGCTCCGTCGTTCTCGCCTCGTGTGCGGCCCTGTTCGTCTCACGGTCGCTCCCCCGGTCTCTCCCCGCGACGGCGCACGGCGCGCCCCGCCCGGCGGCCGCTCTTCCAACTGCGGCGTCGGCGCCTGAAACGGCGGGCTCGCCTGCGCAGCGCGACGCGAATCCGTCGTCGGCGACAGCGACGAACGCCGGCGCGATGGGGTTCGACGTCGAGCGGATCGTCGATCGCGTTCACTTTGCCTTCGAGGCCGACGGCGCAGGTTACCGCGGCGGCCATGAAACCTACGGCTCGCGCGTCGATGCGAGCGGCACGGTTTCCGTCCAGCCGGTCGCGCCGCACGCTGAGGCGAGCCCCGCCACCCGCGCGCGAAAGCCCGAGGCGCTCCGCTTGAAAACGGCCAGCGTCGCGCGCGTTTCAGCGCCGCGCCTCGGCACCGCCGCCGCCGCCGTCGTGACAAGCGACAACGGAGCTGCGACGGCCGAGCCCGTGGGCGTTGTGATTCATCGCGGTGCGGTCGACGAGCACGTGCGCAACACGGCCGACGGCGTCGCGCAGTCGTGGAGCTTCGCCGAGCGTCCGACCGGTGGTGGCGATCTCGTGGTGCGCGTGCACCCCGACGGTCTCCCGCTCGTCGGCGAGACGGCGAACGGGCTGCACTTCGCGGGGCGCGACGGCGTCGGCGTGCGCTACGGCAACGCCACGTGGATCGACGCCCGCGGCGAGCGCGTCGCGGTGCGTGCAACATACACGCATGGCGACATCGAGCTTCGCGTCCCCGCCGCAGCGGTCGACGCGAGCGCATTCCCCGCCGTCCTCGACCCGGTCATCGGCCCCGAGACAGGCGTCGATGTGGCGGCGCAAGGAGCCACGCAGCGAATCTACGGTCCGCGCATTGCGAGCGGCGCTGGCGTGTTTCTCGTCGCGTGGCGGCAGCTCCGCGCCTACGGGGCTGCGAGCTTCGACGTTCGCGCCGCCCGCGTTCGCGCGGCGGACGGCGTACTTCTCGACCCGACGGGCATCGATCTCGGCGTCACCGAATCGACCGAAGACTCCGTCGACGTGGGCTTCGCGCAGTCGCAGTTCTTCGCCGCCTGGCGAAGGTACACGCCCTCCGCCCCGGCCGGGACGGCCTACGAAGCGCGCGTTGCGCGCATCGCGCCCGGCACGGGCCAGGTGCTCGACCCCGGCGGCCGCATCGTCAACGCGAACGTCGCGTCTCCGGGGGTCAACTCGCTCGCCCTCGCCGCCTCCGATCGCGGCGTCATCATCGCGTGGAGCGACACGCAGGGCGCGGTCGCGCGGCGCCTCGACGCGGGCACGGGAACGCCCATTCTCACGCCGCTCATGCGGCTCCCCGCGCCCGTAGGCGCCACCACCGTGAACCGCCGCGCGCTTCGAATCACGCAGGGCGACGCGTACGACGCGGTGTTCTGGATCGCCGTCAGCCCGGCGGCTCCGTACACGTATCAATTGGGGGGGGCCCGCATTCGGCGCTCGGACGACGCGCTCTTTCCGCTCGCCGCGCCGATCGATCTCGTATCGAGCCTGTCGTACCTCGAGGCTACGAGCTCCGGCTCGAAGCACGTCGTCGTGACGAGCTCGCCTTCGACGACCGGCGGCACCGGCCGCGAGGTCGCGCTGCGCGCCTTCGACGACGCCACCGGCGCCGCCGCGCCGACCGTTCTTCTCGACCAGGCCTCGTCGTCGAGCTCGGCGCCCGTCGCGTGTGAAGGCGACGCGTGCGTCGCGCTCTGGTCACGCCCGGCGGCCGTGGGGACGGGCGCGACGCTCGTTGCCCAATCGTTCAGCGCGGCGACCGGCGCGCGGTCGAGCGCCGTCACGACGCTCTTCAACGATGCCGGGTTTCGCGACACCGGCGTCGCCCTCGCGAACGGAACGCTCTACACGGCGCTTCTCGGCCGCACCGACGCCTACCCGCTTCGCGGAGCTCGCGTTCGCACGAGCGATCTCGCGCCGCTCGACGCTACGCCGACGGTGCTCTCCCACGAGGCGGGCGTGCAGACGCGTGTCGCCCTCGCGTCGCTCCAGGCGTCGCCGTCGCAGTACCTGCTCGCGTGGTCCGACACGCGCGGCGACTCGGGTGAGCTTCGCGCCGTGCGGCTCGATGCCACGGGGACGATGCTCGACCCCTCGGCGTTGGTGTTGGCGTCGGCGGCCCCCAGCGCCGCCCTCTCCACGGCGGCTCGCGTCGCGGGGGGCGCCTCGCGCTTCGCCGTGGTGTGGCCCGAGGACGGCGGCGGTCTCGTCGCACGAAGCGTCGACGCGACCACGGGCGCGCTTTCGCCGCGCGTGCAGATTCTCGCGCACGGTCAGGGCTACGGGCTCGATGTCGCCGCCTCTGGGAACAGCGCCGTCGTCGCCTGGAACGACGGCGTGTCGACCGCAAGCATCTGCGCCGTGTCGGTCTTCGACATGCAGGCCGCGACGGTGACGGCTTCGTCGTCCGTTCCCCAGATCACCGGTACGTGGAGCACGAGCTTTGCGGTCGCGGGAAGCTCCGCTGGCCTCGACCTTATCACCGGCGAAACGAGCCTCGGCTCGTCGCCGGGAACGACCTATCTCGCACGCCGCATCTCGTCGACGGGGACCGTGGGCCTCTCAAGCCTTCTCTACGGGTCGGGCACGATGGGGCCGCTTCGCGCCGCCAGCAACGGCGCCGTCGGCATCGTCGGCTGGTCGTGCGGCGCGGGCGTGTGCGCCTTCCGCTATGACGACGCGACGCTCGGCCCGTTGGGCGCGAGCTCGACGCCTCTCCCCGCACCGCCTGCGGCGTCGTCGTTGACGGCATCGCTCCCGTCCTTCGCCACGGACGGTCGCACCGCCTATGTCGTCTGGCAGACGACGGGATCTGCGCCTGTAAAACCGCAGATCGTCGGGAGCCGCATGCGTCTCAGCGACGGCGCGACGCTCGACGCGGCGGGGTTCGTCGTTGCGAGCGACACGAGCATCAACTCGCTCCCCGTCGTCGCGTGCGCCCATGAGTCGTCGTGCTTCGTCTCGTACGGACACGCCGAGGGGGCCGGCGTGACCATCACGCAGCGTGTCTTCAAACGCGAGCTCACCGACGCGGCTCTCGCGCTCGGCGTGGCGTGCGGCGTTGCGGAAGACTGCGCCTCGGGTAGCTGCGTCGACGGCGTCTGCTGCTCGTCGGCCTGCGGTGGCGGTCGCGCCGACGACTGCATGGCGTGCGACGTCCCGGGCAGCGTCGGCACCTGCGCGGCGGTGCCCGCCACCCGCGCCATCGTCTGCCGCGCGGCAGCGGGCGACTGCGACACGGCCGAAACGTGCACCGGCGCGAGCACGGCATGCCCCGCCGACGGCTTCGCCGCTGCGGGCCACGCGTGCGCGGACGACGGCGAGCTGTGCACGCGCGACGCGTGCGACGGCGCGGGCGCATGCGCGCACACGCCCGGCAATGCGGGTGCGACGTGTCGCTCCGCCGTCGGCGAGTGCGACGTCGCCGAGGTCTGCACGGGCACGACCTCGAGCTGCCCGGTCGATGGGCACCGCGCGTCCGGCTTCGTCTGCCGCGCGCCGACGTGCCTCGGTGGCGTCGCCGCGTCGAGTGGCGTGTGCGACGGCCAGACCGGCGCGTGCCCCGCGGCGGTCGCACAGTCGTGCGCACCGTTCACGTGCGGCGCCACGGCCTGCGCGGGCGACTGCGCCCACGACGGCGACTGCACGACGGGCGCCTTCTGCTCCCTCGGCGTCTGCAAGCCGCTCCATACGACCGGAGTCTCGTGCGGCGGCGTCAACGAGTGCGCGACGGGCAACTGCGTCGATGGCGTTTGCTGCGACTCGGCGTGCAACGGCGCGTGCAACTCGTGCAATCTCCCCGGTCGCGCGGGGACGTGCTCGACGCTGGCGATGGGGACGGTCTGCGCGCCCGCGACCTGCACCGGAGGCGCGGGAACGCCTGCGTTGACGTGCAGCGGGTTCTCGGGCGAGTGCCTCCCGAAGTCGTCGTTGGGCTGCGCGCCGTACGTTTGCGACGGCACGTCGTGCGGCACCTCGTGCGTCGGCGACGCGCAGTGCGTGGCTGGTAAGGCATGCATCCACGGCGCATGCGTGGCGCCGCCGATCGACGCCGGGCCGCCCGCCGGGCCGGATGCAGGTCCCCACGCCCCTGCCGACGCCGGCCCCGACACGACGCCCGTCGATCCGTCCCAGCCGCCGCCGGTGGAAGACGCCGGACATCCCACCTACACGAAGGTCGTCGACGGCGTCGGCCCGTGCAGCTTCAGCCCGGCGCGCAGCCATGGCAACGGCGCGCCTGCCGGCGTCGCGTTCGCGTTCGCCGGCATAGCCCTCGCGCTCGTGCGTCGGCGTCGCCGCGCGGCGTGACGCGCGTTACCGACCGCGCTCGACGAGCCCGAACGCTGCCCCCTGCGGATCGACGCAGGGGCACAAGCGTGCGCCGTTCTCGAGCGTGTGCGGCTCGCCGATGACGATGCCGCCGTGGGAGCGCACGGCGGCGAGCGCGGCGTCGAGATCGTCGACGTCGAAGTAGAACAGCCAGTGGCCGTGGACGTGGGGCGCCTTCGACGCGTCGACCATGCACGCCGTGACGGCGTCGAC
>JANXMC010000147.1 GCA_025354825.1 Myxococcales bacterium | reverse complement strand
GTGCTCGAGCTTGAAGCCGAGCTTCTGAAGCCCGGCGCCTAAGGTCCGGGCCAGCGCGTTCACCCGGGAGGCGATCGCCTTGAGGCCGTTGGGCCCATGGTAGACGGCGTACATCCCCGACATGACCGCCAGCAGCACCTGGGCCGTGCAGATGTTGCTCGTCGCCTTCTCGCGGCGGATGTGTTGTTCGCGGGTGCCCAGGGCCATGCGGAGTGCGGGGCGTCCGTTGACGTCTTCGCTCACGCCGATCAGCCGGCCGGGCATGTTGCGCACGTACTCGGTGCGGGTCGCGAGGTAGGCCGCGTGGGGCCCGCCAAAGCCCATCGGAACTCCAAAGCGCTGGGCGCTGCCGACCGCGACGTCGGCGCCAAGCTCGGCGGGCGGCGTGAGAAGAGCGAGGGCGAGGATGTCGGTTGCCATCGTGACGAGGCCGCCGGCGGCGTGAATCTTCGCGATGAACGCGCGGTAATCGACAATCGCGCCGTCGGTCGCCGGGTACTGAAGCACGGCGCCGAAGACTTTCGCCGAGACCTCGAACGTGCGGTGATCGCCCACGACCACATCGATGCCGATGGCCGCCGCGCGCGTCTTCACGACATCGATCGTCTGCGGGTGGCACGTGTCCGAGACGAAGAGCGTGCCTTGCGTGTCGCTCCCCTTGAACGCGTACATCAGGTGCATCGCCTCGGCGGCCGCGGTCCCTTCGTCGAGGAGCGACGCGTTTGCCACTTCCATCCCGGTGAGGTCGCTCACCATGGTCTGGAAGTTCAAGAGCGCCTCGAGGCGCCCTTGTGCAATCTCGGCTTGGTAGGGCGTGTACTGCGTATACCAACCGGGATTCTGCACGATGTTCCGCAGAATCACGGGGGGCGTGATGCAGTCGGAATAGCCCATTCCGAGATACGAGCGGAAGACCTGGTTCTTCTTGGCAATCTCCCCCAAGGCCTCGATGAGCTCGAACTCCGACTTTGCGGGCGGAACGTCGAGTGGTGCTTTCAACCGTATCGACGCGGGCACCGTTTGATCGATGAGCTCGTCGAGGCTCTGCGCTTCGAGCACGCGGAGCATCGTCGTGGCGTCGTCGTCGCTCGGGCCGATGTGACGATCGAGGAACGTATCGGGGTGCTTGAGAGAGATGCCCATGGTGTTGTTTCTCGGACTCGGAAACGTGAGAGCGCGTTGAAAGCTAGTGCGCGGCGGTCTTCAAGAACTCGTTGTAGTCGGCGTCGCTCATGAGCGCGTCACCGCTGTCGCTCGTGTCGATGACGACCATCCACCCTTTTTCGTAGCAGTCTTCGTTCACCAGCTCGGGCGAGGCTTCGAGCGCCTTGTTGACGCTCACGAGCTTGCCGCTGACCGGGGCGAAGAGATCGCTCAGCGTCTTCACGCTTTCGATCGTCCCGAACGCTTTCCCCTCGGTGACCGTGTCGCCGGGCTTCGCGTCGAAGCTCACCAGCGTGATGTCGCCGAGCTGCTCGACGGCGAACTCGGTGATTCCGACGGTGACCTCTTTGCCGGCGTACTTCGCCCACTCGTGGTCTTTCGTATACTTGCGGCCCGCGGGCACGTTCGATCCGGCCATGGCGAATACTCTCCTGGTGACTCGAGACTCGAGACTCGAGACTCGTAATTAAACGCGCGGTTTCTTGTAAAACGGTGTCTTCACGACGACGGCTTCGATGTGCTTTCCGCGGCAGTCGACGAAAAACTTCGTGCCGATCTCCGTCATGGCCAATGGCAAATACCCAAGGCCGATGTTCTTGCCCACCGTAGGGCCGGGGCTTCCGCTCGTGCAGAGGCCCACCTCTTTTCCGTCGAGGTCGCGGAGCAGGTAGCCGTGGCGCGCGATGCCGCGGCCCGTGACCTCGAACCCCACGAGCTTGCGGCGGAAAGGCTTGCTCGCGACGGCTTCGAGGGCGCCTTTGCCCACGAAGTCTTTGTCCATCTTCACGACCCAACCGAGGCCGGCTTCGAGCGGATTGGTCGTCTCGTCGATGTCGTTGCCGTAGAGCGACAGGCGCGCTTCCAAGCGGAGCGTGTCGCGCGCGCCGAGGCCCGCCGGTTTGATGCCGAGATCTTTCCCGAGCTCCATGAGCTGCGTCCAGAGCGTCGGCGCGTCTTTCCAGGCGCAGAAAATCTCGACGCCGTCTTCTCCGGTGTAGCCAGTACGCGCGGCGGTGCAGCGCACATTGGCAATCACGGCGTCTCGAAAGTGGAACGACTTGAGCCCCCGAAGGGCCGCGGCGTCGCCCCCAGCGCGGTCGAGAACGTCGAACGCTTTGGGGCCTTGAAGCGCGATGAGCGCCGTGTCGTCGCTACGATCTTCGAAGTCGCAGTGGTCGACGGCGGCCTTCTTGAAGACCGCCATGATCTTGTCGCGGTTGGCCGCGTTGCAGACGACCAAATAACGGTCTTCCGAGGCTCTGTAGACGATGAGATCGTCGAGAATCGTCCCCTGCTCGTTGCAGCAGCAGGTGTACATCGCCTGGCCGTCGGACAGCTTCGAGATGTCGTTCGTGACGAGGTAGTTCACGACCTGCCCGGCGTACTCGCCGCGCATCTCGAGCTCGCCCATGTGGGAGACGTCGAAGAGGCCCACGGCGGTTCGCACGGCGACGTGCTCGTCGACGATACCTGTATATTGCACAGGCATCTCCCAGCCTGCGTAGGGGACGAGACGCGCTCCGAGGCGACGGTGCTCGTCGATGAGAGAGGTGGTGCGGAGCGAAACGGGGGTAACCGGCTCGGGGCTTTGCATTGTGCGCGCGCGCGAGGTTAGCCGCAGGGCGGTACTTTGTCAGCGTGCGGCGACGCGTGGAGGCGACGCGTCACAAATGTGAGGTATGCTGCGAAGACGATGGGTACCCCCTGGGATCGCGCCGCAGCCGGATACGTCGAGCAGTGGATGCCGCGGTTCATTCCGTACCACTCCGATCTCATTCGCGAGCTGACGCTCCGCGAAGGCAATCGCGTGCTCGTGACAAGCTCGGGCCCCGGCGCCGAGGTCCTCGGCGTTGCGCGAGCGGTCGGCGAGAGCGGCGCCGTTCGCGCCACCGACAAGAGCTCGGCGATGGTTCGGTACTGCGCCGAGCAGGTCCGCAAAGCGGGCTTCGGCACCGCCATTTCGTGCGAAGAGGCCGACGCGAGCAACACCGCGGGGGGACCTTGGGATGCGATCCTCTGCTCCTTCGGCCTGTGGCAGTACGACGACCGCGACAAGGTGCTGTGCGCATGGCGCGGCGCGCTCGAACCGACCGGCAAAATCGGCGTCATCACCTTCGGCCCGCCGGAAGAAGACGACCCGTACGAGATCTTGAACCACGCGCTCCGCGCGGTCGCGCCCGAGATCGCGTCGCCCGACACGCGCATCCAGTCGGAGCGTGGCGTGATGGCGAAGATGTTCGAAGAGGCGGGCCTCGAGATGGTTCGCCACACGGTCGTGCACCACACGATCTCGTTCCGGACGACCGAAGAGTTCATCAAAGCGATCCGCGAAGGGTGTACGTGGCGCCGCGTCTCGGGGGAGCTAACCGACGACCAGTTCCAGCGTGTGGTGGTGCGGTTCTACGCCGCTCTTGGCGGACCCGACGCGCCGCTCACGTTCAACGCGCCGGCGACCGTCGCGATCGCCTGCCACCCCGGCGCGAACGTCGAGCTGGAGGCGCGTCCGAGCCTCAGGCCGCCGGGAGCACCGACGAGCCGACCGAGCTTGTCGAGCTTCCCCGTCCCACGCGACGGCAAGCCGTAATCGCGCCGTAACGCGCGCCCGTCGTACGTGTCTTGCGGTACATCGCCGAGCGCGCTGCGAAGGCGCGTTCGCCGCGAAATTTCACCCTTGACCCGTTGGGTTGCGCGCTATGCTCCGCCGCCCCGTCTCGGCCTTTTAAGCACATCCGCGAAAGCCTCGAGCGGCGACGTCCGCGAACGTGCCTAGAGCACGCAAGTCATCAGGAGACACGAATGTCCGTCTACCGTTTCACGTCCGAGTCCGTCACCGAAGGCCACCCGGACAAGATCTGCGACGCAGTTTCCGACTCCGTCCTCGACGCCATCCTCGCGCAGGATCCGAAGGCGCGCGTCGCCTGTGAGTCGCTCGCAAAGACGGGCATGGTCATGGTGGCGGGGGAGATCACGACGACGGCCTACGTCGATATCCCGACGATCGTTCGGAACACGATTCGTGAAATTGGCTACGTCCACTCCGAGATGGGCTTCGACGCGAACACCTGCGCGGTGCTCACGCAGATCGAGCAGCAGAGCCCGGACATCGCCCAAGGCGTGACCGAAGGCGAAGGCATGCACAAGGAGCAGGGGGCCGGCGATCAGGGCCTCATGTTCGGCTACGCGACGGACGAGACGCCCGACCTGATGCCGGCGCCGATCCAGTACGCCCACCAGCTCGCGCGAAAGCTCGCGCAGGTTCGTAAGAACGGCAAAGCCAGCTTCCTTCGCCCCGACGGCAAGACGCAGGTCACGCTCGAGTACGAGAACGACGTCCCCGTCCGCATCGACGCCATCGTCGTCAGCTCGCAGCACGACGAGCAGGTGAAGTACAAGCAGCTCCGCGACGCGATCATGACGCTCGTCGTCGAGCCGACGCTCCCGAAGAAGCTCGTCGACAAGAACACCAAGTTCCACATCAACCCGACCGGGCGCTTCGTCGTCGGCGGGCCGATGGGCGACTGCGGCCTCACGGGCCGCAAGATCATCGTCGA
>JANXMC010000367.1 GCA_025354825.1 Myxococcales bacterium | reverse complement strand
GTTCATCAGCTTCATCGCCTCGATGATGCAGAGCGTCTGCCCGTGGCGAACCACCGAGCCGACCTCGACGAACGAGGGCGCGTCGGGGCTCGGCGACTTGTAGAACGTCCCCACGAAGGGGCTCGTCACGTCGACCGAGTCGTCGTGCGCCTCGGCGGCCGCGGCGAGCGAGGGAGACGGCGTGTGGGGCGCGCTGCCGAACGTCTGCTGGGCGGGCGGGTAGGGGGCGTAGGAGACTTGGGGTGCAGCCGCGCGTGCGCCGCGCACGACCTTCACGCGCACACCCTCGGCCTCGTGCTCGAACTCCGCAATATCGCGTTCGACGAGCACGTCGAGGAGGGCGCGAAGCTTATCGATGTCGACCGTCATGGGGCGCGTACACTAGTCGCGGCCTAACCCGCGAGGGAAGCGCGATGAGGCGCGAAATCCGTTACGCCGCGGCCTTTTCTTCGGGTTACGCGAGGCGTCGAGATGATTCCGCCGTGTATCTTTGATTTCCGGGGGTGATGCGGGCGCATGACGACGCGCGATCTTCTGAAGCAGCTCAAGGCGGGAGCGTGGGCGAACGCAGAAGAGGCTGCAGCCTTCGCCGCCGACGCCGCGCCCGCGTCGCCGCAGGAGATGCAGCGGCTTCTCGCGTTCCTGCTCGACACCCGGCAGATCCAACGGCCCCTCGAGCATCAGCGCCGCCGCGAGGCGTTTCACGCGCTGGCCGATCTCTCGCTATCGCCGGAGCTCTTCTCCCCCTATGCGAAAGCGCTTTGCGAAGCGGACCCGGTGTTGCTGCCGCTCCTCGCGCAGCTCTTGCCCAAGGTCAACAACGTCGAGGCGCACGTCGATCTCTGCGCGGCTGTGGGCGACGAGAAGCCGGAGGTTCGCGAGGTCGCCGCAAAAGTTCTCGCGCAGCTCGCCGGGCCACGGGCCTTCGACATCGTCGTGAAGCTTGCCGACGGTCGTGACTTCGCGGGGCGCGTAGAGCTTCTCGAGGCGCTCGTCCCGAAGCTCCAACACCGCGCGTTGCCGCTGCTCGCCGCGACGCTCCGCGCAGGCACCGCACGCGAGCGTGTCCTCGCGTCGAAGCTCGCGGGCGAGCGCCGGAACGTCGCGAAGGACGTCGTTGGCGCGACGCAGCTCTTGGCTTCAGCGCTGCGCGACCCCCACGAGCAGGTGGTCTCGCAAGCGCTGCGTGCGCTTGGGAGTTTGCTTGGCGAGGACGACTTTTTCGCCACGGCCGGCGCCCTCGCCGATGCGTCGAACGTCACCGTTCGTCGCGCGTTCATCGAGGCGCTTCGCACCTACGACTCCTCGCGCGTTCTCGCCTACCTCGCGCGCATCCTTCGAACGGCGCCCCTCGCGCTGCGTCTGGTCGCCATCGAGTCGCTTGAACGCATCGGGACCGAAGCCGTGCTGCCGCTTTTGTCGGAAGCGATTCACGACAAGAACGTCGCCATCAAGCAGCGTGTTCTCGAGGCGCTGGTCGACCTAAGTAAGAACGGAAACGTCGAGCTCGCGCGGACGGTGGTTTGGCTCCTTCGCAGCCGCGACGTCGACGTGCGCCGCGTCGCCGTCGAGCTCGCGCGTAAAGTGGGCGACCCTTCCGGCGCCCTCGTACCGAAGCTCTTGCGCCTTCTGCGCGACGAGGACTGGTGGGTGCGCGAGCGCGTGATGGACGCCCTCGTCGAGATCTCCGGCACGAAGCTCACGGCACATCTTCTTCAGTTTCTCACCGACCCGTCCGACGTCGTGCGGCGCTTCGCCGTAGGTGCGCTCCGTCGGCTCAAGGATCCGCGATCGGCCAGCGCCCTCGCGCGTGTGGCGCTCGGCGATGCCGACTGGTGGGTGCGCGAAGAGGCCGTGAACGTCCTCGGCGAGCTTCAGGATCCTCGCGTGGTCCCCTACCTCGTCAAGCTTTTGGAGCGTGATCGCGATTTGCAAATAGCCACGATTCGCGCGTTGCAGAAGCTGCGAGCGCGGGACGCCTGCGATCTCCTGCCGCCGCTCATGACCACGCCCGATGCGGCCGTGCGCCTGGCCGTGGCCGAGATGATCGCCGAGCTCGGCGAGCCGAGCCATCTCGAGTGGCTCGTCGCGCGGGGCGACGATGGCGATGCGAAGATTCGCGCGGTCCTCGAAACCGTGGTCGCGCGGTTGAACCTCCCCGCGGGGATGCCGATGGCAGCGGCCGTCGAAGCGCGCTCGGCGCTCGACACGCTGCTGATTGCGATTCACAAGCTCGGCGCAGACGATCTGCTCCTCGCGGCGGGCCGAACCCCCTACGCCAAGCGCATGGGGCAAATTCAACCCATGGGCGATAAGGCCGTGAGCAACGACGACGTCGTGAGCATGCTTTCGGGCGTGCTCTCGCCCGCGCAACGGAAAGAGCTCGACGAGCGACGCGAGGTCGACCTCTCGTACCAGGTGAAGAGCCACGGTTTGCGCTTTCGCGTGAACTGCTTTCTGCAGCTCGCCGGCGTCTCGGCGGTATTCCGCCTCGTGCGAAATGTCATTCCCAATATCGATACGCTTGGTTTGCCGAGCGTGGTGAAAACGTTTGGCAACTTGCGCAACGGGCTCGTGCTCGTGGGCGGCCCGACGGGCGCAGGTAAATCGACGACTCTCGCCGCGCTCATCGATTCAATCAACCGCTCGTCGTCGCGCCATATCGTGACGATCGAAGACCCCATCGAAGTCGTCCACGAGCTCAAAGAGTGCCTCGTGAACCAGCGTGAATCGGGCACGCACACGCACTCGTTTCGAAAGGCCCTCCGCTCGACGCTCCGGCAAGATCCGGACGTGATTCTCGTGGGGGAGCTGCGCGATCACGAGACGATCTCGTTTGCGGTCACGGCCGCCGAGACGGGCCACCTCGTCTTCGGAACCGTGCACACGGTTTCGGCCGAGAGCAGCATCGACCGCATTCTCCACGTGTTCCCAACGACGCAGCGCCCGCAGGTGCGCTCGATGCTGAGCGAGTCGCTTCGCGCGGTCGTTTGCCAATACCTGCTTCGCCGAAAAGACTCGCCCACCGAGCGCGTTTTGGCGGTCGAAGTGATGATCAACAATGATGCGATTGCGAATTTGATTCGCAAAGACAAGGCGTATCAAATCTCGCAAGTGCTCGCGACGTCGAAGGACGCCGGAATGCAGCCCATGGACGCGAGCCTTCTCGCCCTCGTGAAGCAGGGGCTCATCGAGCCGTACGACGCCTATGCGCGCGCCGTCGACAAGAAGCTCTTCGAAGCACGAGCGCCGCACGAGGCGCGCGAAGGCGCGGCGACGCCTTTCGTGAGCGCCAGGTTGGGCTGATGGCACGAATCGACTCGTTCCTCCGTGTCGTGGTCGATCAGAACGCGAGCGATCTCCATTTTCACGCCGGCAGCGTCCCCATCATTCGGTATCTCGGCGATCTCGTTCCGCTTCCGTACCGTGTTCTTGGCGAGGAGGAGACGACGCGGTTTTTGACCGAGATCATGACGACCGAACAGCGGCTTCTTTTCGACGAAACACAGGAGATCGACTTCGCGTACCTGATTGCCGGCGTCGGCCGTTTTCGGGTGAACATTTTCACGCAGGCGCGCGGGCTAGGCGCCGTCTTTCGGGTGATTCCCGCGAGGCTCGCCACCATGGGCGAGCTGCGGCTTCCCAAAGCGCTTTGGAAGCTTACCGAGCTTACCAACGGGCTCGTTCTGGTCACGGGGCCAACGGGCTCGGGGAAGACGACGACGCTCGCTGCGATGATCGACGAGATCAATCGAACGTCGGCGCGGCACATCATTACGATCGAGGATCCGATCGAGTACGTGCACGTGCCGGTCAAATGCGCGATCACGCAGCGCGAGCTCGGCACGCACACCGAATCGGCCGCAGGCGCTCTGCGCGCGGCGCTGCGTGAATCGCCCGATGTGCTCGTGGTGGGCGAGCTGCGCGATTACGAAATGATAAGCCTCGCGCTCTCGGCCGCAGAAACCGGGGTGTTGGTGTTGGGGACGCTTCACACGAACTCGGCCGCGAAGGCCCTCGATCGGCTCATTAGCGCCTGCCCCGAAGATGCGCAGTCGCAAGTCGTGAGCGTGCTGTCGTTCGTTTTGAAAGGGGTTATCGCCCAACACCTTTGCAAGAATGCGACGGGCGACGGGCGCGTTGCGGTGGTCGAGACGCTGCTTCACTCGCATGCCGTGTCGAATCTCATTCGCGAGGGGAAGTTCTTCCAAATCGATACGTACCTTCGCGCGGCCGACGTGAGCACCGGCATGCAGCATCTCGATTATGCGATTTTCGAGTACATCAAAGAAGGCGTCGTCACCGCCGAGGAAGGGCTGTCGGTTGCGAACGAGCCCGAGATGCTCCGTGTGCTCGTCGATGGTCTCCTCGCTGAGCGTGGTGAGACGGCGTCGCTAAAGGCGAGCACGCCGTGAGCGCCGGCCCGAACGACGACGCGATTGCCGCGGCAAAGGGGCTCGAAGCGCGTGGCGACATCGACGGCGCGGTCGCGGGCTATGTGCGCGTGGGGTCGGTAGACCTGGCCGTCGCGGCGCTCATGACCGCGCGCCGTCCAGGCGATGCCGCTCGCCTGCTCCTTCGCGTGCTCAACGTCCCCATCGAGAAGATGAGCGCCCTCGACGACAAGCGCCGTCGCGCGGCGAAGAACGCAGCGATCCTGTTTTCGCAGGCGGGCGAAGCCCAGAACAGCAGCGAGATCTTTCTCGCCTTGGGCGACCCCGCGCAGGCCGCATCGGCGCTCGAGAAAGGCGGCGACGTCGCGGCGGCATCACGCCTTCGCGTGAAGTACGGCCTTGATGTGAACGCCTTTGGCGGCACGCCGAACGCGGCGCCGTCGACGGATTCGTCGAAGGTGCGAAAGCTCGAAGGGGACGGCGATCTCGAAGGGGCTCTCCGTGCGTATTTGCAGCTGAAAGATCTACGAAGCGCGGGGCGCGTCGCCCTCGCGTTGGGGCGCCCCGGCGAGGCCGCGCGGTACCTGCGCGATGGCGGGATGCCGTTCGAAGCGGGCGCCTGCTTCGCGCGGGCAGGGGAGACGGGGCTCGCCCTCGAGAGCTTCGTGCGCGTGTCGCGCGATGATCCCAAATACCGAACCGCGTGCGTACATGCGATTGCGATCGCAAAGCAGCTCAACGTTCTCGAGTTCGCGCTCGACAACTTCCTCGCGCGTTTCGTCGCAGGGATTCCGCAGAACGCGGGCGAGGCTTCGGCGTTTTACGATTTGGCGCAGCTCTACGAAACCCACGACTTCGCCGAGAGCGCGCAAGAGACCTTCACTGCGCTCCTCGCGTTCGACCCGAGCTACCGCGATGCGCGCGACAGGCTCGCGCGCCTCTCGCGCGACGCGCGCGGCTCGGCGATGGCGTACGCGAAGATCGTCCGTGACGACGTGGCCTTCCGCGGCGAACCGGACACGGGGGCGCGCGATCGCCCGAGGACGGACCCGCGGTCGCATCATGACGTGCAGCCGCAGCCGCAGCTCGCGCCGGCGTTCGCGCCCACGCATACGCCGCCCCAGCCCGCAGCGCCGCCTCCGACCATCAACGTGTTCGAGGCGCCGCTCAGCGCGCTTCCGCCGGGGGCCCTCGTCGCGGGGCGGTATGTCATTCAGCGCGAGGTCGGGCGCGGAGGAATGGCGGCCGTCTACGAAGCGCTCGATCAAGAGATCGACGAGCGTGTGGCGCTGAAGTTCTTTTTCGGCGGCGCCGAGTCGCCGGAGCTTTTGAAGCGCTTCAAGCAGGAGCTGTCGCTCGCGCGAAGGCTCGTGCATCCGAACATCGTGCAGACCTACGACATCGGGACGCATCAGGGGGCGAAGTTCATCAGCATGGAGCTCATGGAAGGCGCCGATCTCCACGGCGTGATTCGCATGGGGCTAGGCCTTCCGCGCGCGGTGATTTACCTAATGCAGGCCTGCGCAGGCCTCGCGTGCGCGCACGACGCGGGCGTCGTTCATCGCGACATCAAACCGAGCAATTTCTTCATTACGAAGCAGGGGCCGCTCAAGGTGATGGACTTCGGAATTGCCAAACAGATGAGCGCGCCTGGGCTCACCAAAGCGGGATTCTTCGCGGGCACTCCCGAGTACATGTCGCCGGAGCAAATTCAGCAGTTCGGCGCGGTCACGCACCTCACGGACATCTACGCCCTTGGCATGGTCGCTTACGAATGCTTCACGGGCTCGGTGCCGTTCACGGGCGACGAGATGGTGCCGATTCTCATGATGCAGGTGAAGGACGTCGCGCCTCCTCCGAGCAGCAAGAACCCGGCGCTCCCGAAGGAGCTCGACGCGATCGTGCAGCGCTGCATCGAGAAGGACCCGGCGCGCCGCTACCCGTCGTGCCGCGAGCTCGCGATGGCGCTCGACGCCGTTCGCGTGAAGTTGACGCCGCCCGCGCGCTAGCCGCTGCGAGGCGCGTTGCGGACGTGGGCGACGATCCCCTCGAGCGCCAACAAGTAGCTCGTGCCGCCGAACCCTGCGATGCGGCCCACGCACGCGGGCGCGACGTAGGAGTGACGTCGGAACGCTTCGCGCGCGTCGGGGTTGGACAGGTGAACCTCCACGCACGGAAGGCCCACGGCTTTGATCGCGTCGTAGATCGCGACCGACGTGTGCGTGTAGGCGCCGGGGTTGATCAGCAGCCCGTCGAAGCGGCCCACGGAGATGCTCTCGCCGATCCAATCGAGGAGCATCCCCTCGTGGTTCGTCTGCCGCGCCTCGATCGTGACGCGCAGCTCCTCCGCGCGACCGTGCAGTCGCTCGTGGATGTCGGCGAGCGTCTCGCGCCCGTACACGGCAGGCTCGCGCGTGCCGAGGAGCTGGAGATTGGGCCCCGACAGGCAGAGAATCCGCAGCGTTCGCAGGGGCGAAACGTTGCCTGGTCGCCGAGACACAGTCAGCTCGGAGAGGTCAGGAAAGCTCGACCATCAGCTTGGGGATCGCACAGCGCATCATGAAGCGCCCCTTGCCAAAATTGCCGTCGGGCCGAAGAGCGAGGGCGAGGTAGTACGACTCCCCCAGCAGACGGATGATGGTGACCATCTTGTCCGTGCCGATGGAGACTTCTTGCGTCGTCCCGGCTTCGAGCGACTCGGTCGCGCGGCGGATCGAGCCGAGGAGAACGCCGTACTCGATACCGATCGCGTCGATATCGAAACCGGCGTTTTCCCGCGCGTAAGTGTCGATCGCGACCCCCGCGGAGTCCATCACAACCCCGGCGAGGCTGCCCTCGGTGTTCTCCACGATCTCGCGAAGCGTCTCCTTGAACATGCATTCACGGTAAAGGGTCGATCGTGACTCGTAAACGCGAAACGCGGGCGGGCCACGCTTTCTCGCGTGAAGCCGGGGAAGCCGCGCGAAGCGGCGGCGAAGGGGGGAGGCAACGTGTGCTTCCCGCGCATTTCTAGGGTCGCCGGAGAAAGTGTGGGGTTGACCCCGTTCTATCCGCCGGATTAGCTTCGCCGCACTCGCGACGTGACCTGCGACACGACGGGGTCGGCCGAGCGAACAACGGAGAAGACTTCCCATCATGCGAGCACGAGCAGGGGATCCCCCCCGCACGATGGCCCAGAAAATCCTCGCGGGGCGTGCAAGCGACCCGACCTTGTCCGGCGATCTCGTCGAGGTCAAGGTCGACCAAGTGGTCCTCGCGAAGGCTCCCCACCGAGCGTTTGCCGACGCACTTTCGGCGGGCCTCAAGAAAACGACTGTCGAAGTCGCCATCGCCTACGACGGCCGATGCGTCACTGATCTTGCGAGCGTCGCACGCGGCAACGACGACCCCACGGCGGTGCCGTCCGACATGCTCGCCCACGGCATCCTCGTCGCGCGGGCGGGCGTCGGGTTCCCCACGGCGGTGCATCTCGAACGGTTCGCGAGCCCGGCGCGCCTCTGCGTGACGGACGAGCCGCGCCTCGCCGGCGTCGGTGGCGCGGGCATGTTGGCGCTCGTGTTACCGCCCGGCCAGCTCGGTCAGGCCCTCGCGCAAGGGAGCGTGTGGCTCCGTCCGCCGCGCAGCATTCAGGTTCTGGTGAGCGGCCGCGTGCGCCCGTTCGTCTGCGCCCGCGACATCGCGTTGGAGCTCGTTCGTCGTGGCTTGGGCGAAGCCATTCGCCGCGTCGAAGAGAAGTACCAAGCGCCCGTCGTCGTCGAGTTCGCGGGCCCCAGCGTTCGGCTGCTTTCGGTCGGCGAGCGCGCGGTCATGGCGTCGCTCGCGCCGCATCTCGGCGCCGCCGGCGCGCTCTTCGTGAGCGACGAACGGACCGAAGTGTTCCTCCGCGATCAGCGCCGCTCGAAGGCCCACCGCGCGCTCATACCCGACGCCGGCGCGCCGTGCGACGAGGTGCTCAACGTCGATCTCGGCGCGGTCGATCCGCTGCTCCTCGACGACATGGGGCAAGTGCGCGCCGTTCGCGATTGGGCCGGCAAGCCCGTCGCGCAGGTCGTCCTCGGTGGCGACAGCGGCACCACGCTACGTGACC
The DNA here is from genome assembly GCA_025354825.1 of Myxococcales bacterium. GTDB lineage: Bacteria > Myxococcota_A > Polyangia > Polyangiales > Polyangiaceae > JANXMC01. The sequence goes on along the minus strand of JANXMC010000367.1, from coordinate 1,061 downwards.
TCCTCGCGGCTGCCACGCTGCTCAAATCGAAGCGCGTCCCCGCGCGGCTCGACTTCCTCGTGGCGCCGCCGTCGCGCCAGGCTCTCGAAGTTCTCGCGTCGACCGGCGTGCTTACCGACCTCGTCGCCACGGGCGCACGCATCCTCGAGCCCGACATGCGCGTGATGCGCGGCGAGCTCTATCCGCCGCCGGCAGGTCAGCTCAGTCTTCGTACGAGCGACGCCGAGCCGCGCGTCGACGGCGTCGCGTCGTTCGCAGTCGCCTCGGCCGAGACCCTCGCGTACACGGTCGCCACGGGCGAAATCGGCGACCCGCGATCGTTCAAACGGCCCGTCCGCGTAACCGTCCCGCGCGCGCTCCCCACCGACGACGTGCTCATTTTGCGCGAGCGCCGTGGCGGCGGCGAGGCGAAGCCGCGTGCGAGCGCCGACGGTGCCGCGCCCCGCCGCGGGCAGGACAAAGACAAGGACAAGGACAAAGAGAAGTCCGCCGCCGCACCGATCGTCTTCGCGGCTGCGCCGTGGAAGGGGTTCGCATCGCTCGACGTCGTCGACGCACCGAAGCTGTTCGAAGGCGCGTCGAAAGCGCACGCATCGCCCGCGACCGAGGTCGCGGTGTTGTGCGCGACGCTCGACGAGGTTCGTCGCATCGCGGGTTCGGCCGAAACACTCGCGCCGTCGGTGCGCGTCGTCCTCGCGCAGTTCTTCCCCACCGGGCTCGCCGCGCTGCTCAGTGGCGCCGGCATCGCGGCGGTGCTCGTCGATGCGGCGACGGCCAAGGCGCTCAAAGGGCAAAAGGGGGTCGCATTCCCGCCCGCCGCGCAGTGGGCCGAGTCGGCCGCGACGCAGATCACCGTCGGCGGCGCCAAGCTGCCGCTCACGTGGCTCGCGCGTGGCGTGGAGCGCAACTGGGTCGTCGCCGGAACCGCGAAGCCGGCACCCGCGCCGAGCGGGCGGTCGCGTCAGGCGACGTAGTCATGGGGTCGCGTCGTCGCGTGACCCATAGGCCACGCGATCACGCGATATACGGGTTCTTCTCGTTGGCGCGCACGGCCGCGCGCG
>JANXMC010000306.1 GCA_025354825.1 Myxococcales bacterium | reverse complement strand
CGGCTCGCTTCCTCGGTTTTCCATGATGTCGACCTCGCCGCAGGCGGGCCACGGGGTCGCATCCACGTTGGCGCCGACGAGCCAAAACGAAGGCCAAATCCCCTGCCCTACGGGGAGCTTGATTCGCGCTTCGAAGCGGCCGTACAGCTGAGAAAACTTCCCTTTGCTCGTGAGGCGGGCCGAGCTGTAGCCCTTGCCTTTGTACGCCTCTTCGAAGGCCTTTAGAATGAGCGTGCCGGCGCCGTCGACGTGGGCGTTTTGTGGGCGGTCGCTGTAGTACTGCTGCTCGTCGTTCCCCCAGCCGGTGCCTCCGATATCGAAGGACCAGCGGGTGAGATCGATGGCCGTCCCGTCGAACTCGTCGTGCCACTCGAGGGTCCAGCCGGGCCTACTCGGCAGCGTCGTCGTCGCGGCATCGGGCGCGCTCGGCGCCCCCGCGTCGACGGTGATCGCGCCGGCGTCGTGGGCACTCGCGCCGTCGGGCGTGGGAGGCGCGCCGATGAGGGCGCCGCCATCGGGCGACCGCGCGTCGGACGCGCCGCTCGCCGAGCAGCCGACGACCGCCGACGCGGCAGCGGCAGCGGCAGCGGCAGCGGCAGCGGCAGCGGCAGCGGCGAGCACGAACGCGAGGCGCCCGTCGCGCATCAATTTGCCTTTGCCGGCGGCGGCGGCGGGGGCGGCGGCGGCGGCGGCACGAGGAACGCGTCCGGGCCGATTTCGCTCGTCCCCAGCACCTTCGACGTCGCGTCTTCGACGGTGACGACGAGATGCGCGCCTGACGCCAGTGCAGGGATCACCCCGAGCTCGACGACCTTCGCCGCGCTATCCGGCGCGATATCGACGACGCGCGACTCCTCCGCGTGCGCCCCTTTCGCGTCGACGATCTTCCAAGAGATGCGCGCCTTGTCGAACGCTTGCTCGTAATCGTTGACGATGTGAAGCGTGATGGGCTTCGTGGCGTCGTGAACGTCGTATTCGATGCTGGGCAGAAGGCGCTGCATCGAATCGCGGAGCGACGCGTATCCGAACTTCGGACGGCGGTAGTAGTCGACGACGGCCCACGTGATCGACGGCCAGTCCTCGACGAACATGAACTGGTAGATACCGGTGTTGCCGTTCCACTTCTTCCGGCGGAACACCTCCGTTTGGTAGCGCACGAGGGCGGCCTGGTACCGCTGCGAGTTGTCGACGAACTCTTGAATGTCTTTTCCCTGTTTAACCTGGGCCATCTTGAAGGTGTTCGACGGCTGGAAATCGGCGAACTGCCAAGCTTCCCAGTCTTGCGGGGTGGTCGGCCACAAGGTTTTCGCGTCGAACATCGTCTTCAATGTTTCGACGTTGGGGAGCGCGGCGGCGCCGTACTCCGTCACCAGCGGCTGCACGGGCGAGAGGGTCGCAAGATCGCCCGCTTTGCCGTCGTACCAACCGTAGTAATAATGACCGTCGCCCGTTCCCGAATCGCGATGTGCGATACGCGACGGGTCGAGGCGCGCCGCGAGCTCGACGAGCGCTTTGTCGAGGGCGAGGTTCTGATCCTTGTCCTTCCGCTTCATCCACGTCATCGCGTGGGGCGACTCGTTGTGCATCGACCAGAGGATGATCGACGGATGGTTCTTGTACTGACGAACCATGTCCTCCGCCTGGCGAAGCGCCTCCGCGTGGAACTCGGGCAGATCGGTGTATCCCCACTGAAGCGGGAAATCCTGCCACACCATGAGCCCCAGCTCGTCGGCCACGTCGTACATCTCTTGCCGTTCGAGATGGGCGTGAACGCGAATCGAGTTGAGATTCGCTCCGATCATGAGCTTTGCATCGCGTTGGTAGAACGCGCGATCGGCCTGGGAGAGCCACTGCGTCGCGATGTAGTTCGAGCCTCGCGGGTAAATGCGCTTGCCGTTCAGGCGGAATACCCAGTTTTCATCGTGGGTAATCGAGCGCACGCCGAAGGTCGCGGCGCGCGTGTCGAGGACGGCGTTTGCGTCGCCGGTCAGATCGGCCTTGAGGCTGTAGAGGTTAGGCGTGCCGTAATCCCACGACCACCACAGCGTCGGGCGGTCGATTTTCACGTCGGTGTGCGCTGTCGTGAGCCCCGGCTTTGCGACGACTTCGAAGCTCACGGGAATTTTGGTGTCGCCGCTGAAGCTCTTTGGCGCGATCTCGCCGCGGACCGTCGTCGTGACGTCGTGGCCCGTCCAGTTTTGCACGGTCGCTTCCACCACGAGGCGGGCCGAGGCGTCGCTCACGTCGAGCGGCATCACCGTCAGCTCTTTGAGATCGACACCCGACGATTCGCGCAGAGCGACACCGGACAACACGCCGCCCGTCGACCGCTCTTGGCCGCGCCAGCTCGTCGCACCGGGGCGCGTATCGTGATATCCGAAAATGCCCTTAATCTGGTTTTGCATTTTCGGAAAGCTGACGGGGTATTGCTGCGCCATATCGAAGACGAGGGCCGGAGCCGACACCTTGATCGAGACGACGTTCTTCCCTTTGCGAAGCGCCTTCGACGCATCGACGGTGAAGCGCTGAAAGTACCCTTCGTGCTTTCCGACGGAGACGCCGTTGACGAAGATCTCGGCGTAGTAGTCGACCATATCGAGGTCGAGAATCGCCGGCAGCTTCCCCTCCCCATCCCACTCGACGACACGACGGAACCAGACCGTGCCCGAGTGATCGAGGCCGAGCTCGGGGTCGATGGGCCACAGCTCGCCGGGAGCGCTGTTTCCAAACGACGGCTGATGGGCCGTCGCCTTCGCCGGGTACTCTTTGCGGCCAAGCAAATACCAATTCGACGGGAGATGCATGGTTGGCCAGGTCGCGTCGTCGAGCGCCTCGGCGGCCATGTTCCCCTCGCCGTTGTACGGGAGGTATTTCCATTTGCCGGCAAGGTCGATCCGATGGCTCGCCGCCGTCGTAGCCGTCGCGCTCGACGGGGCGGGCTTCGTCGACGTGCTCTGCTGGGTGCTGCACCCTTCTGCCACCATGCCCAGAGAAACGAGCGTGGCGAGCGCGAGGGCGGCGGGCGTAAGGGCCGCAAGCAGAGCCGTCATGAGGGTCACTTCTCCCAGCGAATATCGTCGAGGTAAAACGAGATACCGGCGCGGCTCGTCGTCGTCGCAATCCACGCGAAAGCGCCAATCACTTGCGTGTATTGGGCCCCTTCGAGGGGGATTTCGTAACGCGTCCAGGTCGTCGTGAGCGTGAACGTCTTGGAGACTCCGAAGCTGTCCTTGTAGGTCAGCGTCGGGTCGTCCATTTTCGTATTCACGTCGCCGACCTTGAATTGAATCTCTTCGCCGCCCGTGCGGCCTGCCGCATAGAACGAGACCTTCGTCGCGCCCGCGACGACGTCTTTGCCGGGCTTGCCGCCCCAGTTGTCCGTTGGACCCTGCCAGTAAACGCCCGCCCACGAAATGCCCGGGTCACCACTCAAAACAGGAGTCCACCCGACGGTGTAGCAGGTGCCTGCCGCGCCGGAGGCGCGCGGTAATAGGCAATCGCTCCCGGTCGTCGACATCGCAATACTGTTGCGCGCTGCCTCCGAGTCGCCCATGTACCCGCTCGCGGAGAACTCTTCGCTGACGAGGAACGGGACGTCGACGGGGCCCGCCGCCGGCGTTCCCGTCGGCTGGGTGGTGACCCCTCCGTCGGGCGACGTCGTCGTGCCACTCGACGTCGATTTCGAGTCGCCGCACGCGACGGCGAAGGGCGCCGAGAGCGCGACGAGCGCCGCGACGCGAACGGTGACGTGGCGTGAGGTAACGAACGACTTTGCGGGATGGACGTACGGCATGCAGGCTCCTGATGTCCGTACGCGCCGCGCGCGATCACCAGATCGGCGGGGCCCGTCTTCAATATGTGCGCACCCGGCTGTGCGTCGCGTCACGAGCTTCACTCGCGGCTGCGCGGCGCCAGGCGCGCGCCGACTGACAACCTGGCCGCGTCACTCCCAACGGAGGTTGTCGAGGTAGAACGCCACGGGCGCACCGGTTGACGTGGCAACCCACGAGAACCCGCCGAGCACTTCGTCGTAGCTCGCGCCGGAGAGGGCGACTTCGTACTTCGTCCACGTCGTGGTGAGGGTGATCTCTTGGCCAATGGCGAACGTGTCGCGGTGGGTCAGCGTTGGGTCGTTGCCGGAGACGTTGATCCCGCCAATTTTAATCTGGAGCTTCTCGCCGCCCACGGCGCCCGCGGCGTAGAACGTCACGCGGTTCGCGCCCTGGGCGACTTTTTTGCCAGGCTTGCCGCCCCAGTTGTCCGAGGGGGACTGCCAATAGACGCCTCCCCAGTAGTTGCCGGAGTCGGCGGCGCCCGAAGCCGAGGGCGCCCAGCTCACGCTGTAGCAGAGACCTTCGGCGCCCGTGGTGCGCGGCGATTTGCAGTCCGCCGGAGTGTTGGTCATCTTGATGGCGTCGCGCGTCGACGCCGAGTCGCCCATGAACCCGCTGCCGATGAACTGGTCGCTAATCAGGAACGGCAGGCTCGCCCCTTCCAGGGGCGTGACCGTCCCCGTGTCGGGGGTCGCCACAGCGCCCGCATCGGGCGTCGCCGCGGTCCCGGTATCGGGCGGCGCCGTCGTGCCCGAATCTGCTCCCGCAGTGTTCGTCGGCGCGCTAAAGCCGGGCGGGTCCGCAGTCTGCGAGCAGCCGTACCCGAAGAGGGCCACGGAGGCAGAGACAACTGCGAGGGCGATTCCGTTCTTCGTTCGGTTGTTGCTCATTTGTCGGGAAGATGTCCGCGCCGTTTCTGCGCGATCACCAATTCGACACCTCTGGCACCTGCGCTGCCACGCGATGGCGCGTCGGTTTCGGGACGGCGTCGCGAATCCGTGATCAAGACGACTCCGTGTGGACACAGTGGGAGTGATGCCGACGTCAGCAAACCAAGCGATTCGGGTGGCCAGTGGAACCTCGCGAACGTACGCGTCGCGCGCCGCGGTCGCGGGCGTGCTCCTCACGGTGGCGGGCGTTGCGTGCAGCAGCTCGCCCACCGTCGACGAGAACGCCGCCGTCGACACGCCGTTCGCGGTGTCGGACTACTTCGCGCCGAGCGGCTTCATGGGCGACGGCACGACCGTGGGCGCTGTCGACGTGAAGACGACGGAGTGCATGACGCCGCGCCCCCCCGGTGCGCGAGGGGATTGCTACAAGGTGACCTATGCCCCCATTGGCGCGTGGGCCGGTGTCTATTGGCAATACCCCGCCGACAACTGGGGCGCGAAAGCGGGCAAAAAGATCACGCCCGGCGCCACGAAGCTCACCTTTTGGGCCGCGGGCTCGAAGGGCGGCGAGAAGATCGACTTCAAAGTCGGTGGCATTGAAGACGAGACGCTCCCCTTCCACGACACCTTCAAAGCCGAGACTTCCGAAAAGCTCACCAGCGCGTGGGTGAAGTACGAAGTCAACTTCGGCCCGAAGGGGTACGGCGACGTCATCGGCGGCTTCAGCTGGTCGATGTCCGTGACCGGAGCCGACGCCTCGGGCCCGCCGACGGTGTTCTATCTCGACGGCCTCACCTGGGGCGAATAGCCAACGTGTCCGTACGAAATAGGCTCGCCGCCGCGGCTCTTGCGCTCGCGGCGGTCGCCCCTGCCTTCGCTGCCACCACGCTCACCTCCCGCGACGCGCACGCCGAAGAGCCCAGCGCCGAAGTCGTAAACCCCTTCGCCTGCCGCGGCGAAGCGCTCGCGCTCATGACGGGCCTCGGCACGTCGGGGATTCAAGCCGAGCTCGACAAGCGCGTCGACGAGCCCGCGGCGCCCGGCGAATCGTCGAAAGTCACGGCGCACCGCTACTGCGTCGTCGGTTTTTTGATGAGCCGAATTGGCGACACGCGCGCCGGTTCTTTTTTCGAAAAGGCCATTGCAACGAATCCTGAAGAGCCCGGCTATGAGCTCTGGTATGGCCACTATCTCGGGAGCGTACGCGGCCCGCGGTATCCGCTCTTGGAGAGCGCGGAGCTTCACTACTACCGCGCCCTCGACAAGCTGAAGAAGCGTAAGGCGGCGGGGCAAATCTCGGAGTTCGACGCAAGCACCGAAGAGTGGACGCAGCGAAAGCTGATCGAGCTTTACCAAGAAGACGGCTTGCCGCTGTCGCCATGGAAAGGCTATCCCTACAGCCTCGACGGCGGCCACACGCCGGGCCTCTTCGCGACGGCCCAGGGGAAAGTCTCGTCGGACACGAACGACTTCGTCGACATCAGCGACGTTCGTAAGTTCACCTCCGAAGCGCTCTACGCCGCGTCGGACAGCCGCCTCGCGCGCCCCCTCACCTACGACGAGCGCCGGGGCATCATTCGCGCGCCGCTGCGCTACGAGCTGTTCGCGCGGGCCCGCATTCGCCAGCACCTCCTCGGCTCCTTGGACTTTTCGTACCGCTCGCTCTTTCTGCGCAATGCGCAGATCGTTCGATTCATCGAGCCGAACAACTTCGGCGACGCGCGCGTCGAAGAGTACGGCATCACCTACAGGCGCCCCATCGACCTCTATCCCGTGTTCGATCTCATGGTCGAAGCGAGCTACCGCCGCGTCACGCGCGTCGGCATCGTCGAGTGGCTCCCTGATCAGAAAGAGCTCATCGATCTCGTCGAGCTGAAGCCGGTGATCTCCCGCTTCATCGGCCCGGACAAAGTCTCCCTCGGGATGAACTACGTCTTCATGGGCATTCCCGAGCTCACCACCGGACCGCTCAACGACCGCGCGCGCCAACGGACCATCAAGGCCT
>JANXMC010000305.1 GCA_025354825.1 Myxococcales bacterium | reverse complement strand
TCTTCAACCTTCTGATGGGGCGCGACCTCATGGAGAAGTACGGCCTCCGCGGGCAGATGGTCATGACCACGCCCATCCTGGAGGGGACCGACGCGAAGATGGAGGGGGGCAAGATCGTCGGCAAGAAGATGTCGAAGAGCGCCGACAACTACATCGGCGTGAAGGAAGACCCGAAGAGCGTTCATCGCAAGGTGATGCAGGTCGATGACGACGTCATCTTCCGCTACTTCGATTTGCTGTCGGCGCGCTCCAACGAGGAGATCGCGAAGCTTCGCGACGACCGCAAGAACGGCCGCAATCCGATGGAGATCAAAGCGCTCTTCGCACACGAGATCATCGAGCGCTTCCACGGCGAAGGCGCCGCGCGCGACGCCGCGGCGTCGTTCGCAAACGTGTATGGCGGAGACGCGGTCCCGGACGACGTGAAGGAGCACACGCTCACGACAGACGGGCCGACACTTTGGATCGCAAAGGCGCTCTCGAGCATCGGTCTCGTCAAGTCGTCCGGCGAGGGCAAGCGCCTCGTCGAGCAGGGCGGGGTCGAAGTGAATCGCGAGCGCGTGACGGACGGGAATTTCCAGCTCGCGCGTGGCGAGCGGTACCTGCTTCGTGTGGGCTCGAAGAACCGCCGATTCGCCTACGTCACCGTCGCGCCGTGAGACGCGCGCGGGCGCCGTCCGCCGCGCTCGCGGCCGTCGCCTTGGCCACGCTCGCGGCGTGCGCGCGTACTACGCCGCCGGTTGCGTCCGCGCCGTCACCGGGCGTGCCTCTGCATGTCCGCCCGGCGGTCGATCTCCTGCCCGCCGCCGGTCTCGTCTGGCTCGTCGCCGTTCGTCCAAAGGCGATCGCGCTGCGCGCCGAGCTGATGCCAGCGCTTCAAGTGGTGCTTCCGCAAGAGCGGCTCGACACGTTCGCGGCGCGTCACGGTGGAGTTGACATGCGGCGCCTCGACGAAGCGGTGATCGCCGGATACGGCGATTCGCAGCTCTTCGTCGGCGCCGGACCGGTCGTGCCCGACGCGGTCGAACGGGCGTTCAAGGCGCGCGTCGTCAACGTCGACGGCCGGGGCCTCGATCGCGCGAAAACCGACGACGGCCACGATCGCGAGCCCATCACGCGCATGTGGGGAGGCTCGGCGCCGGAGCGCGAACAGCTCGCGATCTTCGGTCGCGACGGAATCGCCCTTGAAATGGGCCGATTCGGCGTTCTCCGCGCGGTCGAAGCGTTTGCCCAAGAGCGCCTCAAACGGGCCGCGCCCGCCCTTCGCGGTGCCGGCCTCGCGCGCGCCGTTGCGGCGTTGGGCTCCGAGTCGGCCGAGGCGCCGCTCCGCGCCTTCGCGCCGGGCCCGTTCACGGGCGCGTGGGCAAAAGGGTTTGGGGGTCTCCTGGCGTCGTCGACGGGCGCCGCCGCCTCGCTCGACGTCGTCCCGGGCGCCGCGCCCGCGGGGAGCGCGCGCCTACGGCTGAAGCTCGTGCTGCTCGACCCGAAGAACGACCGCCAAGACGAAGCCAGCGAGCGCATGGTCGCGGCCTACGATCTTTTGGCCCAAAGCGACCTCGGGCGCCTCTGCGGCCTCGACCGCCCCCTCGCGAAACCGGCCGTGACCTACGATGCGAGCGGGGCGCTCACGCTCGTCACCGAGCTCGACGCCCTGGCCCTCGCGCGCGGTGTCCACGCCGCGACCGGTGCCCGCGCAGAAGAATTCATGTCATACTGAGGGCGGTAGCGGCCTTTCTGGGCCCCCCGCGCGTTGACGCCCGTCCCTTTAAGGTGGTAGCCGTCCCCCGCCCTCATGCAGCGCCCGCTTCGCAACGTCCCCGCCGCCCCCGCAAAGGCCGCCTCGAAGACTCCGTCGAAGCGCCCCGCGAAGGCGAGCCAGGGCGAGAAGTCCGAGAAGCCGCCCGCGAAAGGGAGCGAACGCCCGGCCGCCAAACAGAGTGAGAAGCCGCCGGCGAAGGCCTCGGCGTCGAAGGCGCCCGGCCGCGCCAGCGAGCGTCCTCCCGCGTCGACGAAGCCGAAAACCGCGAGCGTGAAGCCGCCTGCCGAGAAGCCGGTGGCGTCGGCGCCCGCGCCCGTCGCCGAAAAGCCCGTGGCAGCGGCCGCGCCGGTCGCCGAGAAGCCGGTCGAAAAGCCGTCGACGATGCCTCCCGCGCCCGAACGTCCGCTCTCGCGTCCGCCCGGCATTCGCCCGCCGTATTCGGCGCGCCCGCCGTCGATGCGCATCGACTCGTTCAACGCAGAGGACGACTCGGGCCTCCCTCCCGTTCCGCCGCCGCCCGCCGCCGTGTTCAACGTTGGCGACAAGGCGGTCCACCCCGCCCACGGCGTGGGCGAGGTTACGGCCATCGAGCAGCGCGACATCGGCGGCAGCGTGGGGACGTTCTACTTCCTGAAGATCCTCGACAACGGCATGAAGGTCATGGTCCCGACCAGCGCGACCAACCAGGTCGGACTTCGCGTCATCATGAGCGCCGTCGAAGCCGAGTCGATCCTCGAGACCATGCGCGCTCGCGAGGTCGCGGTCGACGTGCAGCCGTGGAGCCGCCGCTTTCGCATCTACACCGAGATGATCAAGAGCAAGTCGCCCCACGAGATCGCCAAGGTCTTAAGGGACATGCACCGGCTCAAGTTCGACAAGGACTTGAGCTTCGGCGAGCGCCGGCTGCTGGATCAGGCGAAGAGCCTTTTGATGAAGGAGCTCGCCCTCGCGAAGAACGTGACCGAAGCCGCGATGGAAGCGGAAGTGATGGCGCTGTTTAGCGCGTGACTCAGGCCCAGTGAGAGGCGGCGCTCATCGCGCTTTCCTTCGCCTGCCGCATTTCTTTGAGAAAATCGGCGACCTTTCGAAAGAGCGCGCTTGCGTCCGCCCCGTCATCGTGGGCGGCCTTCGACGTGCGCGCGAACGCGTCGGCCCGCCCTGAGTAGTCCGCGGTGCGCGCTTCGGAATCCGCCTTTGCGCCGTCGTAGGCTTTGCCGACGATCGTGCCCGACGCCGACGCTCCTTTCCCAGCCCCTCCCCACGCTGCTTTCGCGAGCTCCGTGGTCGACGCGCCTCCGGCAATCTGAAACGCACCTTCGGCGACCGTGGCTAGTCCGGATGCCCATCCGCCCGCACGGGTCTCGTCGGCCTTCAGGTGCATCTCCGCGACCTTCGCGCTGTCGACAGCGGTTTGAGCCGCGTCCGCGGCGCGCTCTGCGTTTCGCGCACTCCGCCGGTCCGTAATGCTTGCTTCGGCGAGGAGCTTCGCGAGATCGCCAATCGCATCGCCCGACACCACGAACGACGATGCCGGTTCGGGCATCAGGGTCGAATCGTGGCCAGTCGAATGCGCGTGACCACGTACTTGCGTATCGTCGATATCCTCAATACCGGGAGCAACACGACCCGCATTCACTTCATTGCCAATCATCTTCATCACACCCTCATCGCTGCGGCCGAGAGGGCCGCGCCACGCGCTTCGATTGCGCCCTTCACGTGATCGAGCATCCGTCCGTCGCCGTCGTCCGCCGCCCGCAGATCGTCGAGCATCATGCTAAGCGCGCGTTGGAGCTGGGAAACCTTCTGATGCGCCGCCATTGCGTCTGCACTCCTATCGTCCGCCTCCGCTTCTTTTTGCGTGGAAACGATCTTCGCCGCTCCCGCACCCATCAACGCGGCGCCGGTGGTCACCACGGTCACCGTCTTCACGGTCTTCGTGACCGTGGTGACGGTCGCCG
>JANXMC010000268.1 GCA_025354825.1 Myxococcales bacterium | reverse complement strand
GGCGTTCTCCGCCGCGTCGAGATGGCATCATGAGCTTCCGTCGCGTCGCAGAAAAGACGTGGCGCGACAACGTTCTTTTCTCCGTCCTCGTCGAGCTCACCTACCGCTGCAATCTGGACTGCTTTTTTTGTTTCAACGATCTCGGCTTGAAGGGGCGCTCGATGGCCCTTCGAGACTACAAAAAGTTCTTCGACGATCTCGCAGCGATGCAGGTGCTGCACCTCACGCTCTCCGGAGGCGAGCCACTCTCGCACCCCGATTTTTTCGCCATCGGTGCCTACGCGCGAGAGCTCGGCTTCGTCGTTCGGATTAAATCGAATGGCCACGCGCTGACCGCCGCGACGTCGCGACGCATTCGCGATGAGATCGATCCGTTCGTGATCGAGTCGAGCCTTCACGGCGCCACAGCAGAAGCGCACGACAAGCAGACGCGCGTCCGGGGGAGCTTCGATCGTTTGATGAAGAACCTGCGCGATGCGAAGAGCGCTGGGCTGCGCCTCAAGTTGAACGGCGCTCTCACGGCGTGGAACGAAAACGAGGTCGAGGCGATGCTCGATCTCGCGGACTCGCTCGAAATCCCGCTCGTCATCGACCCGGCCGTCACCCCGCGCGACAACGGCGATCGTGAGCCGCTCGGAATCGCCGCGAGCGACGCAGGCGTACGGCGGCTGCTCCATCTGCAGGCGGCACGCGCGAAGGGGCGCGTCGTCGCACCGTCGTCTGCGGTCGACGCGACCGACCGTGGCGCGGTGACTGTGCGTACGAACGGCACCGCCGAGCCCGTCGAAAAGTACTGTGGCGCAGGCTCGTCCGGCGTCGCCATCGACCCCTACGGCAACGTCTACCCGTGCGTGCAGTGGCGGCGGTCCGTGGGCAATCTCCACGAGCAGGCGATGCCCGACATCTGGGGGAAGTCGGCGCGTCTCGCAGAGGTGCGCGACATCACGCGGGCAGCGAAGACGCTCGTCGAAGGCGCAGGCCCCTCTGCCAATTTGATGAACTTCTGCCCGGGCGCCGCCGAGCTCCACTCGGGCAATCCCCTCGAAATCGACCCCGTTGCCCTGCGTCGGCGCGAGCTCGCCGTCGCGGTTCGGGACGAACGGAGCCGAGTGCACCTCACCGTCGTTGGGCAAGCCCGCCCCTAGTTGGCAGTCGCTTACGGCGTCTTGGTGCGGTCGTAGTCGTCGGCGGCCGCGTTCACGACGGTGAGGTCGCGCGTGGCGCGTTCGGCTTCGGCGAGGAGATCGCCCGTGAAAATCGTGAGCCCCCAGATGCCGTTGTCGCGCTTTCGAAAGGGGTACCGCGTCCCCCGCGTGGTCACGACCGTGGCTCGTTCGCCCTCGATTTCGACGCTCGCGACGCCGGAGAGATCCTTCCTAAGCCGCGCGACCCACTGCCTTCGCGCGGCCTGTACGACGAATACGTCGGCCCCATCCGGCGCCTCCGCCTCGGGCTTGTACACCTCGAGGAGCATCTGCCGATCGCCTTCGGGGTAGCTCGCCTTCACGCGTGCGCTCGCCTTGGCACGCATATCGTGAATGGTATACGCGGCCCACTGCGCGTCCTGCTCCAGATAGGCAAATACGTCCCGGGTGCGCCCTTCGCTGATGTTCTTGGCAATACGTAGGTACGCGCCGTCCGGCGTCGTATCGGGGGGAAACGGGCGCGCAAAGGCGCGCACCCACGCCAGCGAAATCACGGCGAGCGCGACCACGCCGAGCACTGCAGCCGCGATTCGAGGGGGGCGTTTCGACGTCACACCCCTCCCATACCGCAGCCGCCGCGTTCCGCGAAGGGTCGGCGCATGGTACGGCCGCGGCGGTGATGCAAGCCTCCCACGTCACGGTCGTCGTCCCCGCCTTCCGCGAGCACGCACGCATCGCGCGCGTCGTGCGCACGGTGCCGCCTTGGGTCTCCGCAGTCATCGTCGTCGACGACGCGAGCGACGACGGCACCGCCGAGATCGCCCGCGCAGAGGCCGCGCGCCTCGGCGACCCGCGCGTCACGGTGCTCGAGCATGCGGCCAACCGCGGTGTCGGCGCCGCGATCGTGACGGGCTACCGCCTCGCGCTCGAACGTGGTGGCGCGCCCACCGATGCGTTCGTCGTGATGGCGGGCGACGGGCAGATGGATCCGCGCGATCTGCCGCGGCTGGTCGCGCCTATCGCCGACGGCTCGGCGGACTACGTAAAAGGGAACCGTTTTTTGGAGCCGACGGTCGACGTCGCCATGCCCCTCGGCCGTCGCATCGGCGGCGCCGTCTTCGGCAAGCTCACGTCCCTCGCCGTCGGCACGAAGCTCGGCGATAGCCAGTGCGGGTATACGGCCCTCGCACGCGCTGCCTGCGCGAAGCTCGATTTGGGCGACCTCTATTCGCGTTATGGATATCCGAACGATCTCTTGGGCCAGCTCGGCGCGCGCGGCCTTCGAATCGCCGAAGCGCCCGTCCGCGCCGTATACGCCGGCGAGGCGAGCGGACTGCGCGTGAAGCACCTTCCGCGCATCGCGTTTCTCATCGCGCGCGCCGCCTACCGGCGCAGATCGGCGTAATCGCCAAACGGTCTCCTGCGCGCGCCGAGGCAACAGCTAGCGCGCGGCGGGCATCGAACGGGGACCATGACTACCCCCATCGAGCAGATCCCGGTCAAGACCATCGACGGCGCCCCCGCAACTCTCGGCGGTTACGCCGGCAAGGTGCGCCTCGTCGTCAACGTCGCGTCGAAGTGCGGCCTCACGCCGCAGTACGAAGGGCTCGAGGCGCTCTACCAAAAGTACAGCGCGCAGGGCCTCGAGATTCTCGGCTTCCCCGCCAACGAATTCGGCGCGCAAGAGCCTGGCACCGAAGCCGAGATTAAAGACTTCTGCTCGACGAAGTACGATGTCACCTTCCCAATGTTCGCGAAGATCGTCGTGAAGGGCGAGGGGCAGCACCCGCTCTACGCCGCCCTCACCCACGACAAGCCCGAAGCGAAGGGGCTGCCTGGAAGCGGGTTCAAAGCAAAGCTCGTGGGCTACGGCATCAAGCTCGGCGCACCTTCCGAGATTCTTTGGAACTTTGAAAAGTTCCTCATTGGCCGCAATGGCCAAATCGTCGAGCGCTTCGCCCCCGACGTTCCGCCGAACGCCGAGATGGTCGTCGACGCCATCGAGCGTGAGCTCGCCGCCCCCACCGCCTGATTCGCAGATTCGCAGATTCACGAGCATCACCGACCGCGCGTATTCCCACTAGGAGTGACGCGCGGCGGTGACGTCGTGTCTCAGTTCGAGAGTGCCCTCTCGAGGATCGCCGGCACGTGCGAAAGCGCGTGGTCGAGATCGAAGCACTTCGCGATAACCTCTTTCGAGATCTTCGCCGTCAGCTCGGTATCGGCTTCGAGGTTGTCGCGGAAGCGCCCTTCGCCCTTCCAGGCGCGCATGGCGTTGCGCTGCACATAGACGTACGCCTCTTGGCGCGGCATCCCGCTCTCGACGAGGGCCAAGAGAACCGCTTCCGAGAAGTAGAGCTCCCCCGCCCGATCGAGGTTCCGCTTCATGTTCTCGGGGTACACGACGAGCCCTTCGACGAGCCCCGCCGTCCGATCGAGCATGAAGCCCAGCGTCGCGGTCGCGTCGGGCGCCATCATCCGCTCGACGGACGAATGGGAAATATCGCGCTCGTGCCAGAGCGACACGTTTTCAAGGGCGGGAACCACGGCGGCGCGCACCACGCGGGCGAGGCCGCAGAGATTCTCGCTGAGAATCGGATTGCGCTTGTGGGGCATGGCCGACGACCCCTTTTGGCCCACGGTGAACGCCTCTTCGGCTTCGCCGACTTCGGATCGTTGCCAGTGGCGCACGTTCGTCGCAAACCGCTCGACGCCCGCCGCGAGGAGCGCGAGCGCCGAGAAGAAGGCGGCGTGGCGGTCGCGCGCGACGACCTGCGTGCTCACGGTTTCGGGCAAGAGGCCGAGGGTGGCGAGCGCCTTGGCCTCGATCTCGGGGGAAACGTGAGCATACGTGCCGACCGCGCCGGCAACCTTGCCGACGGCGATCTCGGCGCGAGCCGCAACGAGGCGCGCGCGGCCGCGTGCAATCTCGGCGTGGTGGCCGGCGAGGGCGAGGCCGAAGGTAATGGGCTCAGCATAAATGCCGTGGCTGCGACCGATGAGCGGCGTCTTCGCGTGCTCGCGGGCGCGCTTGGCGAGGGCCGCGAGCACCTTGTCGACGCGCGTGAGCAGGAGGTCGGCGGCATCGCGAAGCAGAATCGCGAGGGCCGAATCGAGCACGTCGCTCGACGTCATCCCGCGATGAAGCCAGCGCGCGTCGAGCCCGGCGAGCTCTTCGACGTGCGTGAGAAACGCAATGACGTCGTGCTTCACCGTGCGCTCGATCTCGTCGATGCGCGACGTGACGAGGGCGATGTTCTTCGCGCGGATGCCGGCGGCCGTCCCCACGGGCACGAGCCCCGCATCTTCCATCGCGTCGCACGCCGCGAGCTCGACCTCGAGCCACACGGCAAAACGCCGCTCGGGGGACCAAAGATTGGCAAACTCGGCGGGCGTGTAGCGCGGGATCATGGGACGCCGCGTAGCACAGCTTAAGAGGCGTCGCACCCGTGCCGCAGGCGCCGCCGTGCTCCCTTACGGCTGCTGTCGTCATGGGCCTAGCGCGCGCCCCCTGCGCCGTTTCGAACGGGCGATTACGCCCCCCATGTCGAGGATGTCATAGGCGAACGACCAAACGCGCCCGGTGCGTCGCGGTCGACGCGCCATCGCGCGCCGACGAGAGCTCGATACAGCGACGGAACAGCTCGAAGGGCGCGGGTGGCTCGCCCCGTGCAATGAGCCAGGGAAGGAGCAACTCGGGTCTTCCTTCCTTAGCTTCGACTTACTTCACCCGTAACTTCGCTTCGCTTCGTTCGTGGGTAATAAACCTAATTCGCTTACCTTTTCTTCCTATCTTACTTACGAATCACTTGTCTTACTTGCCAATCGCTTGGTTTATCGCGGATAGAATCGTTCGCCTTTTTTCGCCATATCGACGAGGACCGGAGCCGGCGTGAACCGCCTGCCGAACCGGTCCGCGTAGCTTTGCGTTCGCCGGAGAATCTCCGCGGCGCCGATCGTATCGACATAACGGAACGGACCTCCCCGAAACGGGGGGAAACCGAGGCCGAGCACCGCGCCAACGTCACCGTCGCGCGCGCTTCGCAAGACGCCTTCGCCGAAGCACAAGAGAGCTTCGTTCACGAGCTGCAGCGCGCACCGCATCTGAATCTCTTCGATGGGCAGCTTGCCGCGCGGCTCGATGCCGAGCGCCTTGTAAATCGAAGAATCGACCTCTTTGCCGCTTCGCCCGCCCGCGGCCGCTCCGTAAACGTAAAACCCGCGCCCGTTCTTCCGCCCTTTTCGGTTGTCGGCGAGAAGGCGCGACGTCGCCGACGGCGGCGTGAGCCGGTCGCCAAAGGCCGCGTGGACAATCTCCCCCACGTGGGCTCCGACGTCGATCCCCACTTCGTCGAGAAGCTTCAGGGGGCCCACGGGAAATCCCCAATCGATCATCGCATGATCGATCGCCTCGACGGGCACGCCTTCGGCAAGCATGTGCGACGCTTCGTTGAGGTACGGCGCAAGGATGCGGCTGGTGTAAAAGCCCACGCCGTCGTTCACCACGATGACGGTTTTCCCCTGCTTTTTGCCCAGCGCGACGGCCGTTGCCAGGGCCCACGGCGCCGTCTTCTCGGTGCGTACCACCTCGAGGAGCGGCATTTTGTGAACGGGGCTGAAGTAGTGCATCCCGAGGACGGTCTCGGGGTGCGCCGACGCCGCGGCGATTTTGCCAATGGGGATCGACGACGTATTCGACGCGAAGATGCAGTCGGGGCGCGTCACCGCCTCGACCTCGCGCAACACCGCCTGCTTCAGCGCGAGATCTTCGAAAACCGCTTCGACGACGAGCTCCGCATTCCTGAGGCCGCTGAAGTCCGTCGCGCCCGTGAGGCGCGCGAAGAGCTGATCGCGCTCCACGCCCGTGAGCTGCTTCTTCTTCACGCGCTCGTCGAGGATCCCGCGCACGTACTTCAGCCCGCGGCCAATGCCGACGTCGTCCTTGTCCTTCAACCGCACGGGGATTCCCGCGTTGATCGTCACGTACGCGACCCCGGCGCCCATGAGGCCGCCGCCGAGGACGCCGACGCGATCGACCGTGCGCGGCGCGACGTTCGGGTCGTCGACACCCGAGTCTTTCTTCAGGCCGGTCGTCGCGAAGAACATCTCGATGAGGCGGTGCGACGTCTCGCTGACCACGAGCTCGCCGAAGCACTTCGCCTCGAGCTCCGCAGCCGCCGTGAACCCTTTGCGGCCGAACATCTCGAGGACGTCCAGCACCCGCGTGGTCGCCGGGTAGTGCCCGTGGCTCTTCTTTCGAGCCGCTTCGCGCGCTTTTTTGAAAAGAAGCCGCCGCCCCAGCGGGTTGTCCTCGAGGGCGATATGGGCAATCGTTTTGGCATCGAGGGACAGATGAAAAGGGTGCTCGGCCTTCTTCGCCTTTGCGCGGTTCGCGCGCGCCGCATCGCTGTTGCCCGTCGACGACGCAAGCGCGAGGGCGCGCTGAATCGCAACGGCGCGCAGCAGCGGAAGCGGGCAGACCTCTTCGGCGAGACCGAGCGCTTTCGCCTTCGCCGCGCGAACGTTGCGGCCCGTGAGCCCGAGGTCGATCGCCACCTGAAGCCCGGCCCGCTCGGCCACTCGCAGAAGGCCGTTCGCGCCGGGAATGAGCCCGAGCTTCACTTCGGGGAGGGCGACCTGCGTCTTCTTGTCGTTCGACAGAACGATGGCGTGGCACGCGAGGGCGAGCTCGAAGCCGCCGCCGAGCGCTTGCCCGTGCACGGCCGCGACCACCGGCTTGCCGCTTCGCCGAATGCGCCCGAGGCGCACCGAAAGCTCGCGTGCCATCCGCTCGGCGTCGGACGAAAACTTAATCGCTTTGAGCATTTCGATATTCGCCCCAACGACGAAGTCCGATTTGCCACTCACCATGACCGCCGCGACGATAGCCGGGTCGGACTCGACGCGGTCGAGCGCGGCGCCGAGCTGAAAGCCGAACTCTTCGGTAATCGTATTCACCGGGGACGACGGGTCGTCGAGGGTAATCACGGCGACGCCTTGGGTCGCGAGGGAGACGCTCACGATCGTGGGCGCGCTCGCGCTGGCCGCAGAGACAGACGGCGCCGCGCTCATGCGTCCACCTCGAGAACCACCGCCGCGCCGAGGCCGCCGGCCGCGCACGCCGTCGCGAGCCCGAAGCCGCCGCCTCGCCGTTTCAGCTCGTGAAGAAGCGTCGTCACCATGCGCGCACCCGTCGCCGCGAACGGATGGCCGAGGGAAATCGACCCGCCGTGGACGTTGAACGTCGCGTCGTCGATCTCGCCAATCGCCTCGCTGCGACCGAGCCTCTCTTCGGCGAACTTCTTCGAGCCGAACGCTTTCACGTTGCAGAGAACCTGCGCGGCAAACGCTTCGTGCATGTCGACGACGGCCATGTCCTTCAGCCTGAGCCCTGCGCGGTCGAGCGCCTTGGGCGTCGCGTAGCTCGGCCCCATGAGCATCCACCCGTTCGGATCGAGCGCGGCATAGGCCCACGACTTCAAATACCCAAGAGGCGTATATCCGAGCTCTTTTGCGCGTGACTCCGTCATCAAGAGAAGCGCGCTCGCGCCGTCGGTGAGGGGCGACGAGTTCCCCGCCGTCACCGTTCCATAGCGGCGATCGAACGCCGGCCTGAGCGCCCCGTACCCTTCGATCTTCGAGTCTTTGCGAAAAACGTTGTCTTCGGCAATCGCCTTCTCGAATCCGGGTGCCGGCAACACGTGCATCACCTCGTTCGCAAAGATTCCCGACTCCCACGCCTTGGCCGCACGCGTATGGCTTCGATGGGCGAACGCGTCTTGCTCTTCCCGCGTGATCCCCCCCTCTTTCGCCATTTTCTCGGCGCTCTCGCCCATCGTGAGCCCCGTCGTAGGCTCCTTCAGCGCGGGGGGCACGGGGATGAGATCCTTCGGCGAAAGCTTGGCGAATATCTTCAATTTATCGCCCAATGTTTTCGCTTTCGACGCGTCGACCAGCGCCCCCGCGAGCTTTCGAGATACCGCAATAGGTACGTCCGTCGAGCTGTCCGCGCCGCCCGTAATGGCTATTTGCGATTGCCCCGCGAGCATCGCCTCGGCGGCGCTCGTCATCGACTGAAACGACGTCGCACAGGCGCGGCTCACGCTGAACGCTTCGATCGTCTTCGGAAGCCCCGCGCCGAGGACGATCTCGCGCGCGATGTTGGGCGCCGAGAGCGACGGAACCACCTGCCCGTACACGCACAAGTCGATAAGCTTGGGGTCGAGCTCGGCCCTCGCAATGAGCTCTGCGACCACGAGCTTGCCTAGGTCTTGAGCGCTCTCGCGTTTGTAGGCCGTCGACTGTTTCATAAACGGTGTGCGAAGCCCCGCGACGATGGCGATGCGCTCGCGGCGGCCTGCAAGCACCGCGGGGGAAAGCGCGCTCGCGGCGGCCTGCGAAGCGGGGGAAGGCGCGGTTGCGCTCGCGTTTCCGTTGGTCTCTCGCCTCTTCGCCATGAGCCGTCTCCCTCGAAACTGAATCTAAATTCAGTCGAATTGCGTCGCGCTGGAGTGCTGTGGATCACCTAACGCGACGTGTCAACATACGGGAAATTACCGCGCGCGGACGACTTTAGAGGCGGCGCCGTCGCGCGTGCTGGGCGGGGCATCCGGGCCCGTCCTGTGGTATGCGCGGAGGTGATCGGTCGTATCGACCGGGAAACGAAAGGTAGAACACTCGATGGCGACTCTCACCGAGGCACTCACCGGCGACGCGAAGAAGGCGTCCGTGGTCGACGACTGCTGCGCTCTCATCGACGCCGAGGTTGGCGACAAGGGCGGCATCTCGGGACTGGCTATCAAGGCGGGCTACGCGACGGTCAAGGGCGTGAAGCCCGGGTTCGTGAAGCACGTCGTGCAGGATCTCCTTCCGGAGTTCGCCGCTGCCCTCGAGCCGATGTACCAAGAGGCGAAGACCGCAGGAAAGGCCGTGGCCGAACACTTCTCCGCCAACGCGGCCCGCACCGCCGACGCCCTCCTGTCGATCACCGACGCAAAGGCGCAGCGTTCGAAGAGCGCCGTCGTCAAGGGGACGTACGACAAGCTCCGAAGCAGCGCGAAGAAGAACGTGGAAGCCGCCATTCCGCGCCTCGGCAAGATGGTCGAAAAGCACGCGGGCTGAGGCTTTTCACGATTCCCACTCCATGGACGGGGGACGAACATGACGGCGAGCACCACGCTGACGTTGCCTGAAGGTCCCCTCGTCTCGGCGAGCTTCCTCGCCGGGGCGATCGCCAGCCGCGGAAAGAGCGCGCTTCGAATCGTCGACATCCGCGGCCAAGTACTCCCCGCGAGCGCCCCCGCGCCGCGCTATTTGCCAAAGCCCGACGACTACGCTCGTGGGCATATCCCCGGCGCCGTCTTCGTCGACTGGACGCGCGACATCGTCGATCTCGACGACGCCGTCCCCGTGCAAATCGCGAAACCCGATGCATTAGCCGCGCTCATGGCGCGCCTCGGCATTGGCGACGATACCGCCGTTGTCGTTTACGACGACTACAGCCATATGTTCGCCGGGCGGTTCCATTGGGCACTTCGGTATTATGGCCACGACGCGGTGCGTATTCTCGAAGGGGGTATTCGCGCCTGGCTCGACGCGGGATTGCCGCTTTCGAGCGACGTCGAGTCCGCTCCGCGACAAGCGACCTTCACGCCGCGCCCGCGCCGCGAGCTCCGCCGCACTGCACCCCAGGTCGCCGAGGCGATCGCCCGCGGCGCGCTCCTCATCGATGCCCGGGGCGTTCCTCAGTTCGAGGGGAAGGCGAGCGCCGCGTCGCGCGCCGGTCACATTCCGACCGCACGGAACGTCCCCTACCCGACGCTCCTCCACGGCGCGGAAGGGGCTTTTCTACCGCTCGACGAGCTTCGTAAGGTCTTCGCCCAGGCGGGGATCGAGACGGCCGCGCTCACGCCGGAGCGCGAGATCATCGTCTATTGCAACGGCGGCATCTCGGCCACCGTGCCCATGACGGCGCTGGCCCTCCTTGGCGTCGCCAACGTCGCGCTCTACGACGGCTCGTGGAACGAGTGGGGCAACGACCCCGACCGGCCGCTCGAGGTCTGAGAACACTATCCGCCGAACTGACTATCGCTTTGTCCCCCTGAGCTCGCTTCGGCGCATCGCGTAACCCACCGAGGAGACGGCGCGTCGCGACGGCACGCAGGGGCGTTGCCGTGCTACATGATCATGGGTGAGCAGGAACAGGAGTGGGTTCTCCGACGACGTCTCGACGATCCTGAACACACGGGATTTGCCGCCCATGACGGTGCCCGTGTTCGCGTTCACGGTGGTCGACGGGCCCGATCGCGGCGCGCAGCTTATTCTCGACGGCACCGCGCCCTCGCGCGTCTACGTCGGCAAGAGCCCCGTCTGCCAGCTTCGTCTCACCGACTCGAAGGTTTCGCGCCGCCATTTGGCGCTCGACGTCATCGACCAGGCCGTTCGCATCAACGACCTCGGCTCCACCAACGGCTCGTGGGTCAACGGCCTCTCCATCGTCGACGCCTTCGTGCGCGGTGGCGAAGTGGTGCAGGTGGGCGATACCCAAATTCGCGTCGACCACATGATGCCGACGACGGCGCCCGTATCGACCGAGACGGCGTTCGGAATGGTCGTCGGTGCGAGCGCCGAGATGCGCCGCATCTATCCGCTGTGCATGCGCCTCGCCGGGGCCGACGTGCCGCTCGTCATCGAGGGCGAGACCGGCACGGGCAAAGAGGCCCTCGCCGAATCGCTTCACCAGATGAGCGGGCGCGCCCAGGGCCCGTTCGTCGTCTTCGACTGCACCGCAGTGCCGCCGAGTCTGCTCGAGTCGGCCCTCTTCGGCCACGAGCGCGGCGCCTTCACCGGGGCAACCGCGACGATGAAGGGCGTCTTCGAGCAGGCCCACGGCGGCACGCTTCTCATCGACGAAATTGGCGATCTCGACATCATGCTTCAATCGAAGCTCCTTCGTGCGATAGAGCGCTACGAGGTGCGTCGCGTCGGCGGCGATCGTTGGATCAAAGTCGATGTTCGCGTGATGGCCGCCACGCGCCGCGATCTCGACAAAGAGATTCAAGCGGGACGCTTCCGCGACGACCTTTTCTACAGGCTCGCGGTCGCGCGTATCGAGCTCCCGCCGCTGCGCGAGCGACGTGGCGACGTGGCCGTCCTCGCCCAGTACTTCTGGAAGCGGCTGGGAGGCGGCGAAACGCCGATACCCCACGATCTCCTTTTGCGATTCGAAGATTACGCGTGGCCGGGCAACGTTCGCGAATTGCGTAATGCGATTGCGCGCAGGCTCGCGCTCGGCGACTTGGCCATCGAGCCGTTCCAGCGCGCCGGCGGCCAGCGCACTGTCGGCCCCGACGGCAACCGCGCGAGCCAGGCGCCGCCGCTCAGCAGCGCGGGCGGTGCGGCGAGCATCACCACCGGCAGCGAAGGCGTGGGCGACGTGGTCGATCAGGTGTTGGAGCTGGGACTGCCGCTGTCGCAGTCGCGCGACCTCGTCGTCGAAGACTTCGAAAAACGGTTCATCGACCGAATGCTGTCGGTTCACGGCGGCGACGCCACGCGCGCCGCGCAGGCCTCGGGGATCGCGCGCCGCTACTTCCAACTGCTGCGAACGCGTCTCGGTCGCTAAAAGGTTCGACCCCAGCCCACGTTGCCGCCGCCGGGGAGCGCGCCGATGCTCACCACGCCGCCGCCCACGCGCGCCGGCGTGAGCACAAGCCACGTCGCGAAACCGGCGGCGATGATCCCCACGCCCAGCGACGCGTCGCCGATGCGCAGGCGCGTGCGAACGTCGTTCACTTCGTCGGGCGAGCAGCGATTGTTGCATCGTGCACGCAAATCGCTCGCGTCGCTCGAGCCCGTCGCCGCGAGGTAGACGAAGCCGCCGACAGCCAAGCCGCTCACGCCGTAGAGCACCCATGCGAGGGGGTTGATCTGCCGCTGCTCGGGCTCGACGGGGATCACCGCGAGCGGCGTCGCGGGCTTCTCGAGTGGCGTGGGCACGGGCCTCGCGTCGGGCGGGCCGAACGTGACCGTGAGCGGCCGATTGCGATCCCCCGCGCGGACGATGATTTTCTCGCGGCTCTTTTCGCCGTCGGGCGCTTCGTACTCGAACGTGTGCTCGCCGGGGTTCACGAGGAGCGGTCGCCCGTCGGCGCGCTCGGCGACGACCGCGCCGTCGATGCGAACACGCACCCCCTCGAGATCGCGCCCGCGCCCGTCCTTCGCGAACACCACGACGGACGGCACGGTGCCGTCGATGTCGACGAGCCAGTGGCGGCAGTCTTCGCGCACGACCGCGGGGCATGCGTCGCGCGCGCAAACGGCGAGCTCGCCGCGGGCCTCGACGAGCTTCCCCTGGACGCGGAGCTTCTGGCCGGCTTCGGCGGCGCGCACGCAGCCGAGCTTCTCGGCGGCGTCGTCGGCGCGCGCGCGCGACGGGAACGCCATCGCGACGAACACGGCGAGAGCGCACGCCGTGAACGACGGGAGAGAGGGCGTGTCGCGCCGCATGTCGCGCATCTTCGCGGTGTCGCGCCTCAGAGACAATCGAGTTTGTAGTGCTTCACGCCGTCGGCATCGAGCACGTAGGGCTGCGCGCACTGCTTCTTCGCCCCACGACGCGGAGTTGTCCCGCGCGTCCGGCCGGGCGTGCGCGTGGTCGCAGGCGATGCGCTCGACGGCGTGGGGGCGTCGTCCGACGCGCCCGCAGAGCCTGCCGGCGCGATGATGATGTCGCCCGAGGTCATGTCGCGCGCGCCCATCGCCGGCTCGACGACGAGGCCGTCGGCGTGCGGCGTGATCGTGGGCGTGACCGGCGTGAGCACCGACGGGGCGGCGGCGGCCGATGCGGGGGCGGGGTCGCCGCTCGAGCGCACGACGACCGCGGCGATTGCAACGGCGGCGAAGAGCGCCGCGGACGCGACGAAGATCGACGCGCGCGACCGCCTCGCGGGCAGCTGCGTACGAACCGACGTTGCGCCCGTGTCCATCGCCGAGACCGTCTCGGTCGCGAGCTCGGGGTGGGTCGCCGGAACGATGGGGCCTCCCGACGAATCGGCGTCGGCGCGCTCGACCTTGGCGACCTGCGCGCCCAGCTCTTTCAGCGTGTCTTCGGCGTTTTCTTCGATCCAGCCGGCCACTTCGGACGGCGTCGCGAGCCTGCCGCACTGCTCGAGGGCCAGCGCCATCTCGCGCGCCGATCCGAAGCGCTGACGCGCTTCACGACGAAGCCCGCGAAGGACGACCGCGTCGAACGACGCCGTGAGCCCGGGGGTAATCGCGCTAGGCGGCTCGGCGACGTGCTGCATCACTTTCTGGACGTTCACATCGCCGCCGGGATTGCCGAAAAGCGATTTGCCCGTGAGCGTTTCCCAAAGAACGATCGCCGCCGCGTAGATGTCCGACCGGCGATCGAGCGCGCCGCCACCGAGCTGCTCGGGGGACATGTACGAAAGCTTCCCCTTCACCTTTCCGTCGTCGGTGTGCTGAAGCCGCCCCGCGGCCTTCGCGATGCCGAAGTCGACGACGCGCGAGACGCCGTCGGCCCCCACGAGAACGTTCTGCGGCGAGACGTCGCGGTGGACGATGCCAAGCGGTACCGACCTCTCGTCGACCGCTTCGTGCGCCGCGTGGAGACCACGAAGCAGGTCGCAGACGATCGTCGCGGCGATGTCCGATGGGATGCGAACGCCGTTCTGCGCGGCCTTGCGGAGGAGCGCCGAGAGCGAGACGCCGTGCACGTACTCCATGACGAGGAGCACTTCGCCGTCGGTGTCGACGACGTCGATGGTGTGGACGACGTTGGGGTGGCGAAGGCGCGCGGCGATGCGTGCTTCGTCGAGGAGCATCGCGGCGAAGTCGCGGTCCGTCGCGAGGTGCGGATGGAGGCGTTTGATGGCGACAGTGCGGCCGAAGCCGCCCGCGCCAACGAGACGCCCAAGATGGACCGTTGCCATCCCACCGGCTGCGATCCGGTCG
>JANXMC010000225.1 GCA_025354825.1 Myxococcales bacterium | reverse complement strand
CGGTAGAACGTGCGCCGCGGCACGCCGATCATCTTCGCGGCTTGCACGCGGTTCCAGTTGCACGCGGAGAGCGCGCTCAAGATTCGATCGCGCTCCGACGCTTTGAACTCGGCCTGGGTCGTCGCGCGCACCGCGCTCTGCGACGACGCACGCACCGACGTATCGACGGGCGGCGGCGGCGTGGAGCCCGTACCGTGGCCGTGCGTGGGCATCGCGGCGGGCGACGGCACGACGGCCAGGAGCGGCCGCGCGTGACGGTGGGCATCGGGCAGCTCGAGATCGTCCGCGCCGATTTCGTCGTCGTCGGTCATCAGCCAGGCGTTGAGTAGAACGTGTTCTAGTTGCCGCACGTTCCCCGGCCAGCCGTAGGCCGAGAGCCTGCGAAGCGCGTCGCGCCCGATGCTCTTTCGATCGCGCCGGTAGCGGGCCGAGAAGAGCGTGAGAAAGTGATCGATGAGCGGAGGGATGTCTTCGATGCGCTCACGGAGCGAGGGGATCCGTAGCTCGATGACGTGAAGGCGGTAGTAGAGGTCTTCGCGGAACGTCCCCTCTTCGACCATGCGCGACAGATCGCGGTTGGTCGCGGCGACGACGCGAACGTCGACGCTCTCCTCGCGCGTGCCGCCCACGGCGCGAACCGATCTTTCCTGCAGCACGCGGAGGAGACCCGCCTGCATCTTGAGCGGCATCTCGCCGATCTCGTCGAGGAGGATGGTTCCGCCCTCGGCCTCGCGGAAGAGTCCTTTGCGATCTTTCTCGGCGCCCGTGAACGCGCCGCGCACGTGGCCGAACAGCTCGCTCTCGAGGAGGTTCTCGGGAATGGCGCCGCAGTTGACGCCGAGGAACGGCGCCTTCGCGCGGAGGCCGCTCGCGTGGACGGCCTTGGCGACGACCTCTTTCCCCGTCCCGCTCTCGCCCGTGATGAGCACCGGCACGTCGGCGTTCTTCACGCGGTCGATGAGCGAATAGAGCTTTCGCATCTCGCCGCTGGTGCCGACGAGGCCGCCGTAGCCAAAGTGTCCGCGCAGCTCGGCGCGGGCCTGACGGAGATCGCGGCGCGCGACGGAGAGCTGCTCGGTGCGGCGCCCCAAGGCCTCTTCGAGCTTGTCGCGAGCGGCTTCGAGCTCGGCGTTCGCGATGGCGAGCTCGTCGGCGCGGGCGCGGTTCTCCTGAATGAGGCGTGCGCTCTCGATGGCGATGGCGGCCTGATCCGCAAAGGCGCAAAGCGTCGGCATCTCGTCGCTGAAGCGCGAGCCGGGGCGGAGGCGCGTCTCCACATACAGCGCGCCAATCGTGCGACCCGCCGGGGCCGCGCCGTGAATGGGCACGCACGCGATCGACTGAATCATCAGCGCGTGAACGCTAACGGCCTGCGCGAGGCGGGCGTCGTCGCGGGCGCTCGTGGCGATGACCGGCTCGCCCGTCTCGACGACCTTTTCGGCGACGGAACGGGAGAACTTGGCGTGGCTCTCGTCGCCGGATCGGTCACGCGCGACGTGCGCTTCGAGCCGGCCGTCGTCGCCCGTGAGAACGACGAAACCGCGCTCGGCGCCGAGGAGCGCCACGGCGTGGTCGGTCACGAGCATCAGAAGGCGCGGCAGATCGTGCTCGCGGGCGAGCTCGCGCGTGAGCTCGAGGATGCGCGCGAGGCGGTCCTCGGCGAGGCGCGGGCCGGTGAAGCCGGTGATGCCGCTCGCGGCGCGAAGGGGCGCGCTCGAGCCGCCGAGGCCGCCGCCGTAGGTCGTGACCGGAATCGTGATCGAGTGAGCCTGCCGAAGCGCGCGGCGACGCGGGTCGTCCCAGAAGACCTCACGCAGATCACGCGGGAGCTTCGCGGCGGTCTCTTCGAGCAGCGCGAGGGCGGCTTCGGTATCGCGCCGCGCTCCCAACACCGAACCCTGCGCCGTCGCGAGGCGCGCACGGCCGTCGAGGGCGCGCCACGCCCACTCGCGGCGACCCGCTTTTTGCGCCTGCGCGAGGGCGTCGTCGAACGCTCGGCGAGCGATGGCCTCGTCGCCCGCGAGCGACGCGACGGTGCCGCGCACGATCTCGGCGAGGGCGCCGTGCTCGCCGAAGCCCGCTTCCCCGAGCTTCTCCTCAATCTGACGGAGCTCCATCGCGAGGGCCGTCGTGTCGGGCTGGGACAGTCGCGTGCGCGCGAGGATCGACTCGAGGCGCGCCTCTGCGGCGTCGAGGGGGCGCGCGAGGGCGTCCCACGCGTCGGCGCACTGGAGATACAAAACCGAGGCGCGCGCCGCATCGCCCGAGCGCGTGGTGAGCTCGGCTTGAAGGCCGAGGAGCTGCGCGACGGCGTGGGGCGCGAGCCGTTCGCGCTCGCGGGCGAGGGACTCGAGAGAGCCGCTCGCGCGGGCGTAGCGCCCCAAGTACAAGTCGAGATTCGCGAGGTTGAGCAGCGCCTGTTGCACGGCCACCAGGCCGCCGGCGCGCTGCCCCATGTCGACCGTCGCCTCCAAGTGTTGAAGCGCCACGGCGAGGTCACCGTCGGTCTGCGCGAGGATCGCGAGGTTCAACCGCGTGGCGGCGACGGTGTTCGCGTCGCGCGCCTCTTCGGCGACGGTGAGCGCCTCTTCGTAGACCGCGCGCGCCTTGGCCGCGCGACCCGCCCGCTGGTGCGCGATCGCGAGCGACCCGAGGGCCACGCCTTCGGCACGTCGGTCGCTGGCGCGGCGCGCGACGTCGACGGCTTGCTCGAGGCAGGCGAGGGCCGCGACGTCGTCCCCCATGTACGCGAGGGCGACGCCTTTTGCCGCGAGGGCATCGGCGGCGACGCCGTCGTCCGTGTCGGCCACCGCGTCGTCGGCGAGGCGCGTGGCGTCGGCGTAGGCGCCCATGCGAAGCGCGACGCGTGCGCGCGACGCCGACCACGCCCGCGCGCTCGGCGACGCTTTCGCGCTCGCCTCGACGGCGTCGAGGAGCGTCGCCGCGGCCGGCGCGTCGCCGCGAGCGAGAGCCATGCGTGCGCGGGCGATGGCGATGCGGGCCGCGTTCCCGCGGCTCTCGAGCTCGGCCACCGGATGGAGCGCGAGGACCTTCTGCGCCGCTTCGTCGTAGCGGCCGATGTCGAGCAGACGCTCGATGGCGGTGAGCGCGTCTTCGAAGCTGCGCGCGGGCGGCGTCGACGGCCGCGAGTCTTCCGAAAGGATCTGATCGACGTCTTCGATGGAGACGACGACGCGGCCGGCGAGACGCTTCACGAGCGCACGGAGCTTGCCCGGCCGCCCGTCTCCACGCGTGACCAAATGCGCACGGAGCGCGTCGGGCAGCGACGGCATCGCGCGGCGAACCAGGTCGTCGGCCGCGACGCCGTCGATCATGGGAATCTCGAAGACGCTTGCACCGCCGGCGCCGCCACCGTGCACGAGCGCGTTCACCTCGTCGAGCGTGCCAACCCCTACGAGCGACGCGCCGGCTTCGCTCGCGCGCCGAAGCACGAGACGCGCGTCGGCATCGAGCGCCTTCACGTCATCGACGACGATGATGAGCGCGCGCAGCGTGCGAGGTGTCACGGCAGAAGCGGCAAGCCCTTCGCCCTCGCCCAGCCACGTCGACAGCTCGAGCTCCACCCCTTCGCGCGACGTCATTCGGCGACTCCATGCCGACTTGATTACCATCGACCGCGTAACG
>JANXMC010000223.1 GCA_025354825.1 Myxococcales bacterium | reverse complement strand
CAATCGATCGAATGCCAATCCGTGGATAACCCTCGCGGCCGCCGTCGAGCGCGCGAAGCGCGGCATCGCCGCTGCCGAGGTACCCCTCATCGATTTTTTTGGTGCGAAAGAGCCGTTTGCGCTCATGCGCGTTGCGCTCCTCGTCTACGGCGACGTTGCACCTAAGAGTCGCCTCGACGCGCTCGAGACCGTGCTACTAGGCGACGACGCGGAAGCGCGAAAGTACGCCGCGGATGGTGCTGCGCTTTCGGGCGCGCTTCGGCTCGTTCCCTCGATGCTGAAGGCGTGGAATCGCGCGACGCATATCGGCGACAGGGAGACGATCGGATTCGCCATTTCCGATATGTTGGAGCCCGAGCCGGGTCCCATCGCTTCCCAAGCAAACGTATGGAGAGCGCCCATCCCCGCCTCCGCGAACGTCTCGCCGCGAATGGCAGCGTTCATCGAAGCGCAACGCCACGCGGCCGAAGCCGAAGCGAACTACCCCAGTGGTGAAGGCGACGATGAGGAGGACGAGCCCGACTTCAACCATCTCGTATCGCGGGCTTATCACGAGCTTTCAGCGCTGCTCTCACCGGATGCGGTGGTGCTAGGCGGCGCCGAATGGTGCGTTCGCGACTTCGCCGAAAAATTCCTGCGCGCGGTGCAGAGGCCGGACGCTTTCGGCTTCATCGACATGCGACACCGTTTCGAAGCATCGACCGGCGTCGATTGTCGCGCGTTCTTTCACGCCGGCGCGCCGCAGCGGCTCGTCATCCAGGCTACGCTCGAGGACTTCTTACAGTCCACCGCCGCAAGCGCCTTCGCCCGCGGCCAGCGCTACTTCTTTGGTCGGCCCCTCGACCTATGAGCGGGCGACACGAGCGTTTACCTGTTCACCTCCGTCTCCCCCTTCGAAGCCTCCAATAGCCGCGTGACCGCCGCGTCGTCGGCGTCGCGGTGGTCGACCTCGTCCAAGGGCGTCCACGACATGTCGACCTCGAGCCTGTACGAACCCAAGAACGTCTGCGGCTGTTTCAGCGTCCACTCGTTGGGCGCCAACATTGAAAAGTACGTGTCGCCCGAATCGCGACGATACAGATGGTACGTCTTCCCGGCGGCCTTCTCGAAGTTGCACTTCGCGCGGTGCAAATCGCCGTCGCGTTGTGCGCGTTTGAGCACGACGCGCGCCTGCTCTTGGAGCGCGCGAATCTGGTCGGCGATGACCTTGAGCTTCGTCCCCGTCACGGTGCCGAGAAGCCTGTCGGCCTTCTGAATCTCGGCGGCCATGTCGATGAGATCGTGGGCCGCAGAGAGGCGGCTCACGGGATAGGGCGACGTGCTGGCGGGCCCTTCGTGGCGCCCGATGGCGACGGTCATCTGTCCGGGCTGCCTGCGCGTGCTCTCGTCGTCGCTCATGGGGGTCAGCATACGATGCGGGCCGCCTCCACGCGTTGTGCTCAACGCGCGTTGCTAAGCGCCTTGTCGAGGTTGTACGCGGCGCTGATGAGCGCGAGGTGCGTGAACGCTTGCGGAAAGTTGCCGAGCGCCTCGCCACCGGCGCCGGTCTCTTCGGCGTAGAGGCCGACGTGATTCGCGTAGCCGAGCATCCGCTCGAACAAAAGTCGTGCTTCATCGAGCTTCGCGCGGTCGGTCCCCGCCGCGCGCGTGAGGGCCTCGACGAGCCAGAACGAGCACATGTTGAACGACCCCTCGTCCCCTTGAAGGCCGTCGAGCCCCTCGTGGCGATACCGATACACGAGGCCATCGGAGGTGAGGCCGCCGTCGCGAGGAAGCTTCTTGATGGCGTCGATCGTCTTGATCATGCGCGGATCGGTCGGCGACGAGAAGAACACCAGCGGCATGAGAAGATTGGACGCATCGAGCTGGTCGCCGTCGAGCGTCTGCACGTACGCCTGCCGCTTTTCGGAATAGCCGCGGGTCATGATCGTCTCGTAAATCGCGTCGCGCGTGGCGAGCCACTTTGCGCGATCCGCGGGAAACGACCGCTTGTCGGCGAGGCGAAGACCGCGATCGAGGGCGACCCAGCACATAAGCTTCGAGTAAACGAAGGGCTGGCGCGAGCCGCGGACCTCCCAAATGCCGTCGTCGTCGAGCTGCCAGTTCTGGTCGACCCAGTCGACGATGCGCCGGAGGTGCTGCCAGAGATCGTACGAGATCGGCGTCACGTGTTTGTTGTACAAATAGACCGAGTCGAGCAGCTCGCCGTACACGTCGAGCTGGAGCTGGTCGTGGGCGCCGTTGCCGATGCGCACGGGGCGCGAGCCCTTGTACCCTTCGAGATGCTCGAGCGTCTCTTCTTTGAGATTCCTACGGCCGTCGACGGCATACATGATTTGGAGCTGAAGCTTCTCCTTGTCGGCGTCGCGGCAGCGCGCCTCGATCCAATCCATGAAACGCGCGGCCTCTTCGGGAAACCCGACGCGCAGAAATCCGTACACGGTAAACGCCGCGTCCCGTAACCACGAATAGCGGTAATCCCAATTGCGCGCACCGCCGAGCGCTTCGGGGAGGCTCGTCGTGGGCGCCGCGACGATAGCCCCCGTCGGCTCGAACGTGAGGAGCTTGAGGGCCAGGGCCGACCTATGGACCATCTCTCGCCAACGCCCCTTGTACGAGCAGGCCGAGAGCCAGCGGCGCCAGAAGGTCGCCGTCATCTCGAAGAGCTCCTGGGCCTCGCCCGCCGTCGGCGCCGGCAGGCAGTGCTCGCCGTCGTCGAGCGGGCGCAGCACGAACACGGCGGTCTCCCCTTCTCCGAGCGTGATTTCGGCCTCGACACCGCGCTTGGTGCTCGTGAGAGGGATGGGGCTCGCGAAGCCCAGCGTGAGGCTCGGTGTCGTAAAAATGGCGACGCGGCCGTCTTGGCAAAGGGTCGTTTCGTGATCGACGCGGGCGTAGTCGAAGGCCGGGTGGCACTGAATCCGGAATGTGACCTCTCCGCGCATCACGCGAATGCGGCGCACGAGCTGATCGCGCGCCGTTGCCTTGGTCGTGCCGCCCGCGGGCATGAGGTCTTCGACCTCGCCCACGCCATTGGCCGAAAGGAAACGGGTAATCAGAATATTGGTATCGGGAAAATACATCTGTTTCGTCGAAAAGCCCTCGTCGCGCGGCGCGATTTGGAAATAGCCCCCTTTGTTGGTATCGAGAAGCGCCCCGAAGACGCTCGGCGAATCGACATTGGGGAGGCACAACCAATCGACGGTTCCGTCGACGCCGATGAGCGCGCACGTGCGCATATTGCCGATGACGCCGTGGTCCTCGATGGGGAGGTAGCCGCGTTCGGGGCGTTTTGCCTGGGGGTCGAAGGAGGGCGGGCTACGATCGGGAGGGGTCACGATCGGGCGAGCGGCTGCAAAGCGCGCGCCCTCGGAACAGAGCGGCGTTCACAGCGAATTTCGGGCCCCAGGTATGCGCGGAACCTCGCGCCATTTTGCCCCACGGAGCGGGCGCGCCTCAGCCGGCGGTTTTCTACTTCGCTTCGCCGTGAATCACGACGCGCGTCCCGGGGACGGACTCGGTCGCGTAGACGCCGTGCCACCCGTCGGGGAGGCGCGGCTCCACCCACCCAAAGAGCTCCTTCGCATCGGGCGGCGCCATGTTCACGCAGCCGTGACTTCGTGGATTGCCAAATGCGTTATGCCAAAACGCGCCGTGGAGGGCGTAGCTCCCTTCGAAGTACATGACCCACGGAACGTCTTCGATCGAGTACGGCCCGTCGGAGGCCGTGTCGGCATCCATCGTCGCCGTGATGTGCTTTTCGCGAATACGAAATGTCCCCGCTGGAGTCGGATGGTCTTTTTCGTGATCGACGGCGTTCCGCTTGCCCGTCGAGATGCGCGCGGCGAAGACCGGTTTCATTCCTTCGAACGCGACCAGCGTTTGAAGCGTCATGTCGACGTCGACCCACTTCTCGCCGGGGCCGAGATCTTCCGGCGGCACCGGGGTGAGCACGAGGCCGTCGGTGGGGCGGACCCAGTAGCCCGCCGTCGTCTCGCGAAAGGTCACGCCGCCCTGCAAAAAGCGAGGCCCGGTGAGCTCGACGACGGCCGTGGGCAGGAGCGCGGGGCCCCACGTCACGCGGTTCTCGTCGGGAACGATCGTGTAGCTGTGGGCGACCTTCGATTTCACGAAGACGACGGTGCCGTTCCCTTGCGCGGGAGCGAGCGCGGGCGGAGGCGGCGCGGTCACGGCGGGCGCAGCGCCGTCGGGGTCGTTCGCGCTCGCGGCCGCTCCGGCGTCGCTCGCCGTTGCGCCTGCGAAGGGCGGGAAGACGCTGTGGCCGGCGAGCCATCCGCCGTGGGACTCGGCCACCGACGCCATCGGGAAGATTCGCTCGCGAGGGACGGCGAAGCCTCCCGTCGTTCGCCACCACTGCGCGTCGGCCGCCTTGAAGTCGCGATCGAGCGCGAGGATGAAGCCGCGCGCGAGCTTCCGGACGAGAACACCACGCCCGCGCAGGTCTTCGAGAGAGAGCCGCTCGCGCGTGACCTCTTTGTACGGATTGTCGTCGCTCTTGGTCTCGCCTTCGCCATCGCCCGCGTCGCGCGCAGCCGCGGGCGGCGCTTCGTACGTAGCTCGATCCGCTTTCGAGAGAACGCGGCGGTAGACCGGAGTGCCGTTGGACACGACGGCGCCGTAAACGTACGGGAGCGGCGCCTTCATGTCGGGCGCGTGGGGCGCGCGCGTCACGCGGGGGTTCTTGAGATCGAACGTAATCGATTTTCCGCAGACGAAGCCGCCGACGACCAGCTCGAACCACCCTTCGGGGCACGCCTCGTTGGGGATCGGAATCGTGATCGCTTCGGCGGTCGCGCCGTGGCGCAAATAGCCAATACGCCGCGAGGTCGACACGTGCCCCGCGTCGACGATTTGCCCTTTGCGACGAGCGCGCTTGTTCCGTTTGGCAACTTTCGGATCTTCGATATCCGGCGGCCAATCGGTTTCGCTCAAAATGCTGGTTTGGAAATTCATCGCCCCGACGAGCTCGACCTCGCGGGCCCCTTTCGGGACCAGCCCCGCGCCGCCGTCGCTCTCGGCTGCGAGCGCTTCGTCGTCGACCGCATCGCCCGCATCGGTCGGCGTGATCGTCGCGACCGCAGCGCCGGCGTCGTCGGGGCGCGTAGCGGCGTCGCCGCGCTTGCACGCAGGCATCGCGATGGCCGCCGCGATGATCACGGCGGACGCGAGCGACAGAGAGCACGAGGGTGAGACTGAAAAGCTTCGGGCCTTCGGCACGGCGGGATGCTCGTACCAGATGTTCGGCGGGCTGTCCTCCCAGCGCCTTTCCCGCGCCTTTGCCCCGTTCGCGCCCCGCGATTACGGCCCGGTGAGCTTCACCGTTTTCAGGGCGTCGCCCATCTCGTTGGGCCCGTCGCCGCGGGTCGCGGTGTCGCCCTGGCCGAGGTGCCCGGCCCAGTTGAGCCCCCAGCACTTGAACGCGTCGCCCTCGAGCAGCGCGCACGAATGGTCCCACCCCACGCCAAGCTGCGTCGCCTTTACGCCGAGGCCGAGATCGACCTTTGGAAGGGCGGTCCCCATTTCGCCGGGTGCATCGCCGCGCGTTTCCTTGTCGCCGAGACCGAGCTGCCCCGCGTTGTTCCACCCCCAGCAGCGCACGCTCCCGTCGTCGAGGACTGCGCAGCTATGGTCGTACAGCGTGGAGACGTACGTCGCCTTTCGCCCGTTGCCGAAGTCGACCGCTTTGAGCGCCGCGCCCATATCGCCTGGGTTCGCGCCGCGCTTCGTCGTATCGCCCTGCCCCTGTTGGCCCGTGTCGTTGTGCCCCCAGCATTTGAGCGCGCCCCCGCCGAGGATCGCACAGGTGTGAAACCCGCCGCACGCGACCTGCACGACGGCGCCTCCGCCGAGGTTCACGGCCTCGAGATTGTCGCCCATGTCGCCAGGGTTCTTCCCACGAAGGGCCGCGGCCCCGAGCCCCGTTTGGCCGTCGGCGCCGTCGCCCCAGCACTTCAGCGCGCCGTTCTCCAAGACGGCACAGGTGTGAAAGTTCCCGGCTGCGATGGCGACGACTTTGCGCCCCGCGCCAAGGTCGACGAACGGGAGGCTGTCGCCGAGCTCACCGGCCTGATCGCCTCGCGGCTCGGCGTCGCCGAGGCCCAATTGGCCATAGAGATTGGCCCCCCAGCACTTGAGAGAGCCATCTTCGAAGACGGCGCAATTGTGGTATCCGCCCGCGGCAATCGCGACGGCCTTTTTGGCAGTGCCCGTGCCGCCGCCGAGGGGGATGGCGGGGAGGGCGTCACCCATTTCGTCCTTGTCGTCGGCGCGGTTCTTCGTATCGCCCTGCCCGAGCTGCCCCGAGTCGTTCTGCCCCCAACACTTTATTCTGCCGCTCTCGAGGAGCGCGCACGCGTGGTACCAGCCGACCGCGATCGATACGGCCTTTTCGCCCAGCGAAACCGCGGGGAGCTTGTCGCCCATCTCGCCTGCGTTGTCGGCGCGGTTGTTCTTGTCGCCTATGCCCAATTGCCCCTTGTCGTTGCGGCCCCAGCACTTCACGTCGCCGCTCGTCAAAAGCGCGCAGCTGAAGTCGGCCCCCGACGCCGTGCGCGCGCGTTTCACATCCAAATGAAACGCGGTGCCGCCATCGGCGCTGGGGACGTACGTCCCCCCGCTGCCGTCGCGCGCCGTCGCCGCGCCACCGTCTCCCGAAGCATCGCTGGCGCCGCCGCTGCTGCACGCAGCCCCGGCCACCACGAATGCACACGTCACCACGGCGAGGAGACTGCCCACGACGGAAGAAGCCAATTTCATGCGTAACAAAACAAGATAGCCCACGACCCCGCAGTGGGCTCGTGGGCTACTACGGAATCGCGGGCGACTCAGGTTTCGGCGAAGGCCTCCCGCGGAACACCTTGGGCGAGCGTGGGGGAGATCCAGTCCTCGTCCGGCCCTTCGGGCGGCAGCACCAGCGGCGTGCCGTCGTAGCGCTTGCGCCCGTGCGGCATGAAGAAGGTCGACCACAGGTAGCCGGGGAGCGACGTGCGATTGAGGTTCGGGTGGATGAACGGCGCCACGCGCTCGGCGTGGGCCGCGGGGAGGAGGCTCCAGTGGAGGCCGGGCTCCATGTGATGAATCGTGTGAAACCCATTGTTGAAGGCAAACCAGTTGATGGCCTTACCAATGAAATTCCGCGAGTGGTTGAACGTGCTCTGCTCGTCGCAGCCGTCGTGCTGGAGGAGGTTCATCGTGATGATGCCCCACGCCGCGTACTGATGCGGAATCACCACGTAGAGCAGAAAGTGCTTCCAGTTGATGAGGAGGAGCACCGCGCAGAATACGATATAGACGGCCCATTCGAGGCGAAGCTGGTTGCGCCACCGCGGGCTCTTCTCCCCCATCAAACGCGAGAAGCGCGCATCCATCGGCATGATGGCGCGAACGACGGTGGGCATGAAGAAAAGTGCATTGAAGAAGTGAATGCGGAATCGGACTTTCGTCGTCCGCACCTTGCGGCAGGTTCGCGAGAGCTACTAACGGATAGGCAAGCTCGTCGATTCGCCCTCGGCCCACGGGTCTACCCCTGACGAGTCGACCGCCGTGGGGCGCGCGAGGATCGCGCGGAGATGGGGAAGCATGCGAGGCGCGAGAGAGGGGTCGAGGGCGCCGAAGGACGACGCGAGCTCGGCGGGCGTGGGTGCCGCGCCGTTCTTGCGCGCGAGAGCGATCGTATTGCGCGCCCCTACGAGGGGGGCAGACGGCCGTTGGAGCTCGCCGGGAAGGGGCACTCCGAAAGCGGCAACGGCCGGCGCGCCGAACGCGGCGACGATGCCGCGGTGGATGCGCCGCAGGCCCACCCCCCGCGCGCCGTCGGGCGTTCCTGCGAGGTTGACGACCAAGCAGCCACCGTCGCGAAGGCGCGCGTGGCAGGCGCGGAAGAACGCCTCCGACGCGAGCGCACGCGGAACGGTGCCGAGACCGAAAGCGTCGACGACCAGCGCATCGAGGGACGCGAGCGGCGTGTTGTCGAGCGCCTCCCGCCCGTCGGCAATCTGCACGTCGAGACGCGGCTCGTCGCGAAGCCCGAAGTGCTCACGGGCGAGGGCGATCACCTCGGCGTCGATTTCCACGACCGCTATTTCGATATCGGCATGAAGGGCGACGATCTGGCGCGGAACCGTGAGGGGCCCGCCGCCGAGGGCGAGGGCTCGGCGTGGCGCGGCATTTTTGACCGCGGGCGCGCACCCGAGGACCGCGAGATGCAGGCCGTCGGTATAGGCAAGATCGGAGACTCGCGGCTCACGCCGTAAAACGCGCGCTTGGACCATTTCGCGCGCGTCGTCGTCTGTCACGAATACGAGCTCGCGGTACGCGCCCACGTCGCGCACGCGAACGAGCCCCGCGACGCCGCGTGCTTCGGCGACGACGTTGGGCGCGGCGACGCGCGCGCGGAGCCTCAAAAGAAGCCCTGCGGCGAGAAGAGCTGCGCCCTCGAGCGCCCAAACCGCAGGGGTCATCGTTTACAGCGCGAGGGCGCGCGGTGACCCGCCCGTGAGGGTGAGACGCTGCGCGATTCGGTAGCTCCCCACCCCCGTCGCGAGCGCGACGAGGACGAGGATCATCAGCGCGAGGGCCATGTTCGTGAGCGACTCACCGAGCCCCTCGAGAAAGATGGGGCCGCGCTCGGCGATGGGGAGCTCCGAGATGCAACGCGCCGAAGCCATGAGGCCCGAGACGAAGCCGAGGGCGCCCGCCAGCAGCGTGGCCGTTCCGACGCCGACGATGAGCGGTAAGAGCTCCGCTTTTGGCTTCACGGCGTGCCGCGCCGAGAGCCCCAGTGCCGCGACGCCGAACGCCAACGTCGGCCACATTCCATATCCACCCATCATAAAGGCTTCCGAGATCGTCGACATGAGATGCTCCTTTGCCGAGCCCTGACGCGAGCCGGCGGGGGAGAGACACAGCCATGGGCATGAAGGTTCCCCCACGGCTCGTCGATTGTTTCTCGGGCGGGAGTCGAAGGCGCTACTTCTTTTCGAGCTTCAACGACGCCGAATTGATGCAGTAGCGCGCGCCCGTGGGCGGCGGACCGTCGGGGAAAACGTGACCGAGGTGCGCGCCGCACGATGTGCACACCACCTCGGTTCGCGTCATGCCGTGGGTGCGGTCGGTGTGCTCTTCGATCGTCCCCGTCTCGAGAGGAGCGGTGAAGCTCGGCCAGCCGCAGCCCGAATCGAACTTCGAGTCGGAGGCGAAGAGCTTTTCGCCGCAGCAGATGCACGTATAGGTGCCCGCGTCTTTGGTGTTCCAGTACTCGCCGGTGAAGGCGCGCTCCGTCCCCTTGTGCCGGGTCACGGCGAACTGCTCGGGGGTAAGCGTTGCTTGCCAGTCGGCCTCGGATTTTTCGACCTTCCTCGTCGTCATGGGGCAATCTGTAATGCCTCTCCGCGCGCTTTGCGAGGGGGCGCTAAGCTGGAGGGCCCCATGGCCGAAACACGCCTCCTGCTCGTCGTCGACGACGCCTTTGCCGCCCGCGGCCGCGACGTGACCGTCTCGCCGCGCATCACCGTAGAGAACCCGACGCGCGCGCCGTTCCCGGTTCGCCTTCGCCTACCTACCGGCGAAGAGCGAACGGCCACGGCCGTCTTCGAGATCGCCCACATCCAAGGGCCGCTCCCGCCGTATGCGATGGTGCGGCTGCAAGCGACGACGGTCGACGCCGTCCCTGTCGGTACCGAAATTTGGACTGCCGACTAAGTAGTGAGAGGTCTCCAAAATAGGCGAAGGGTCGAGCGTCGTATTTTTAACTCGCGAGGAACACCTCGGGGTTTGGCAACTTGCGGCGGTAGCGAGCTCCTGTTCTACGGTTGCGGGGCGTAAAAGTGCAGACCGCCAAATACGGCCTTCGCCTGGGCCGCGCTCTCCGTCTCGCCTTCGGACCAGACGGCCACGAGAAGGTACGCGAGGCCGTCGCGCACGAAGGCGCGGTTCTCGGAAGCGACGGGGCGGAGGTCGCCGCCACGACGAACTTTGTAATGCCCAGCCATGGCCGAGCCCGTCACGCCGTCGAGGGCGACGGGCGCCGCGGGCGAGGTGATGTCGAAGCCGTCGAGGTGCTTCGCCATGACGGTTCGTTGCTGGTCCATCATCTCGTCCGCCGTCGTGTCGGCGGGGACGCCAACGACCGAGAGCGTGACCGTGAGCCACGTGTCGACGTGGGACGCGTCGGCGTCCTTCGCGAGCGTTAGGAGCGGCAGCGCGTGCTTCTGAGCGACGCGAGCGCGAATGAGGTCGCGCACCTTGGGGCTCGCCGAAGCGCGGACGCGGGCGGCGATTTCGTCGTCGCCGACGGCGCGAAGGCCGGGCGGAATCGTCATGCTGATCCCGAGGTCGTCGAAACGAACGACCGACGCCGCCTGCTCGGGCAACGCCGCGGGTGCCGTGGGCTCGGGCGCGGCCGTGCTCGTCGTCGTCGTAGGCGCGGGCGTCGTCGCCGTAGCCGGGGGAGGGGCAGCGCCGCCGCACCCAACGAGGCAGACGAGACCGCCCGTGGCGATCGAGAAGGAGAAGAGAGCTGCGAGAGCGCGCGAACGCGTGGTGATGAGTGCCATGGTCCTCGAAGAGGTACCACGCGTCCGCGCGCGCGATCGAGAGTGCCCTTGACGTGATAAGGTGGACGAAACGTCCGAGTAAATCGCGAGAAATCGCGAAGCTCCCCTCCCGAATGAAAACCCCCTCCGGCGACCGCCCGAGGGGGTTCTCGCGTTTCGGGGGGTCGGCGCTTCCGCCCCCTGACGGCGCGCAAGGCACGCACTTCTGCGCTGCCCCGCGCGTAGCGCGTTTACGTCACATCCACGTTCGAACCAAAGACAAGAATCGAGACTGTCATGGGCAAGGTGCATCTCAACGTCGGAACCATTGGCCACGTCGATCACGGCAAAACCACGCTCACGAGCGCCCTCACCAAAGTCATGGCGAAGGCCCACGGCGGCGTCGCGCGGAGCCTCGACCAGATCGACAGCACACCCGAGGAGAGGCGGTGAGCTGTCTTCGGGCCTGGGCCCGGCCGCTACCGGCTCGTCGCCTGGCTCTTTTTTTGATTGGCTATTCGCCGCCGTGAATGACCGCTTCGACGTTGTGGCCGTCGGGGTCGCGCACGAACGCGCCGTAGTAGCGAGGGTGGTACTGCGCGCGCACACCAGGCGGTCCGTTGTCCGTTCCCCCTGCGGCGATGGCGGCGGCGTAGAACGCGTCGACCGCGGCCCGGCTCCCGGCGCGGAACGCGATGTGGCTCCCTTGAAAGGTGGCGGTCGCGTCCCCGAGGCCGAGCCAGAAGTCGGGATGGGGCGCGATGCCGAAGCCCGTCGCATGGCCTGGAAAGTCCATCAGCACCGCGTAGCCGAGCGGGGCCAGCGCCGCCGCGTAGAAGGCTTTGCTGCGGACGAGATCGCGAACCGGAACGCTTACGTGGTCGAGCATCTCTCCCGTTTATCACAACCCTAGCCCGCGGATGGGACCTGCCCGCGGCTGTAAGGAATTCGCCCCTCGCGTAGGTCGATGCGCACCGTTCTCGGCATTCGGCCATATTCGGTATTCGGCGTAACGAGCGCCGCGCACGCTTTCTTTTACGGCTCTTCGTGCGATGCTGAGGGGGCCGCTTGCGCAGGTATCGCGCGCGAAACTTCGATATCGGAAAAGGTGACGTCGATGAACCGGAAGCTTGTTCTCTACTGGGGTGGATTCCTCGCGCTCGCCTCGCCGATGGCGTTCGTACAGTGCGGCAGCTCGGACGAGCCCGTGAGCGCCTTCCCCAACGGCCAAGCGGAGGCCGGCGCGACGACGGGCGGCTCTACGACAGGCGGGCAGCCCGGCTTCGACACGACCTGCGACGGCAGCCCCTGCCCCGACGTGCAGCAGCCCGGCGAGACCGGAACCTGCGGCGACGGCACGCTCACGTCCGGCGAGGCCTGCGACGACGGGAACACGCGGGACGGCGACGGATGCACCGCCGCGTGCGCCGTCGAATCGGGGTGGGCGTGCCCCTCGCCCGGCCTTCGGTGCGAAGCCGCGATGTGCGGCGACGGTCTCTTGGTCGGGTCCGAAGAGTGCGAGCACGCGCCCGGCGCGACGGCCGTGGGGTGCTCGGCGACATGCCGCATCGAGACAGGCTACGACTGCAACGCGACGACGTTCGCGTGCGTGCAGACAGCGTGCGGCAACGGGAAGGTCGAGCGCGGCGAGACCTGTGAAGACGGAAATGCGATTCCGTTCGACGGCTGTTACAACTGCCAAAAAGAGCCCTCGTGTACCAACGGCGTCTGCTTGGCGAGCTGCGGCGACGGCCAGCGCTTCGCCTCCGAAGAGTGCGACGACGGCAACACGCGCAGCGGTGACGGCTGCTCGTCGACCTGCACGAAGGAGACGGGCTACAGCTGTACGGACGTCGCCGGCCAGCCGCCCCTCGTCATCAATCAGCCGATTCTGATTCGCGACTTCATCGGCCAAGGAAATGCCCTCGATAGCGGGGTTGCGCATATCGACTTCAATCTGCTCGGCGGCACCGGCGTTCTCGGGATTACCGAGAAGCAGCTCGGCCCCAACGGCCGGCCGGTCTTCGCCTGCCCGGCGGGGGCGGATGGCGGCGCCGACTGCGCGAAGAACCCGGGGCACCTGTACATCGGCAGCCCGGGCCAGCGGCCGAACATGTCGACGAAAGAGAACTTCGCGCAGTGGTACACGGCCACGCCGGCCTACAACATCGCGGCGGTCACCGTCGTGCCGCTCCGACGTCAGACCAACGGCACGTACCTCTGGGACAGCGGCAATTTGGCCGACGGCGGCGCGCCGAGCGCGTCCGATCCCGAGCAGTTTTTCGACCCCGCCCACGATGCGGGGTGGGTCGCCGCGGGCAAAGAGCGGCGCGTCTGCTCACCGGATCGCAACGTGTCGTTCACCTCTGAGACGCACTTCTGGTTCGAATACGCCGGCGGCGAAAAGTTCGATTTCGCCGGCGACGACGACACGTGGGTCTTCATCAACGGTAAGCTCGCCATCGATCTCGGCGGCCTCCACACGCCTCTCAAGGGGACCTTTACCCTCGACACCGACACCGACGGCACGGGCCCCGACACGGCGGACGGCAAAGCTGTGGTCACGAGCGATCTCGAGCCCACGGCCCACAGCATCGACTTCGGGCTCACCAAGGGCGGCATTTACGACGTCGTGATGTTCCAGGCCGAGCGAAACCAGTGCGGCTCCAACTTCAAGGTCACGCTCAAAGACTTCAACCGCCCGAAGTCGGCCTGCGTCTCCACCTGCGGCGACGGCGTCGTCGCGAGCGACGAGGCGTGTGACGACGGCGTGAACGACGGCTCGTACGGCCACTGCATGCCCAAGTGCCTCGCGCGCGGGCCGCACTGCGGCGACGGGCACGTCGACGCGCCGAAAGAAGAGTGCGACGACGGCAACACCATCAACGGCGATGCGTGCTCCAACGCCTGCTTGGTTCGTAGAGTGAACTAACGGCGGCGCCCGGGCGTATTTCCTGAACGAATCGGCCGCGAGCGGAGAAGCTGCGGACGAGAGGTTCGACGATGCGGCGGGCACGCTTTACGACACTCGGCGCGACAACGGCGACGTTGGCGTTCCTTTGGTCGGCCTCCGCCCTCGCCGACGGGCGGGGCGATACGGCTGAATGCCGCGCGGTTCGCGTCACGGTGCGCGGACGCGTGAGCGCCGCGTGGCAGCGGGCCATCAATCAGCTCGATGCGGCGATGCGCGCCCTCCCGCCCGACGAGTGCAAGCACTTCGACCTCATCGCCGTGAGCGACGGTCCGCCGTCCTCGACGGGGGTAGGCCGCGGTCTGTCGCTCACGGCGCGCGCCCGGGATGGACGCTCCGGAGGGCGCCACATCGAGCGCCCCGAGAGCCTGGGGGCGGTTGCGTTGGGCCTCATCGCGGAGCTGCCGGCCGACGAAAGCACGGCCGAAGAGAGCCAGACGAGCTCGGCGAACGCGAACGGCGCGGGCGACGCGGCCGCCGCATCCGCCGAGTCGCCAAAGGCCATCGTCCCCGAAGACCTTCCGCCGAAAGATCCGCCGGCACCTCCGAAGCGTGAGCGCGCGCTCGCCTCGCGGGTCTATCGGATCGCCGCGGAGGCCGGCGCCGGTGTACGCGTTGCGTGGCCCACGCGCATCGCGATGCCCGACTTCGTCGGGCGGCTCGATCTCCCGTTCGCCCAATGGTTCGGCAGCGTGGCGATGCGTCTGGCCCCGATGGCGGCGGGCCTTCGGTCGCCCCACGAGCGTTTCGATTACGTCGAGCTCGGGATCGCGCTCGGCGGCGGGCGGCGCGTCGCGTTCACCAACGTCGTGCTCGATTTTTCGCTGATGGCGT
This sequence comes from Myxococcales bacterium, assembly GCA_025354825.1. Classification (GTDB taxonomy): domain Bacteria; phylum Myxococcota_A; class Polyangia; order Polyangiales; family Polyangiaceae; genus JANXMC01. The sequence goes on along the minus strand of JANXMC010000223.1, from coordinate 7,443 downwards.
CGGTGACCGTCGTCGCGCAAGAGGGGAATCCGCCTAACGACGCCGTCTCGGGCGTCGCGCCGCAGCTGCGCGTGTCGCCGGCGCTCCGAGTGCTCTTTTTTCCGACGGCGCGTCTTCACCCCGCATTCACGCTCGATACCGAAATAACGCCCTTCGCTCTGGCATCGGCACACTACATCGACGACAGAATCGACCCCCTTCCGAGCTTGACGGTGGGCGCCCGCGTCGCCCTCGTTGGAGACGTGATGTGAGCGCGCTCCGACGGCCCCACGACCCGTTTCCTCCGAACGATCACGCGCTCGTCGCGGCGGTCGCGCGTGGAGACTTGTCCGCCCTCGGTGAGCTGTACGACCGCTACCACCGCGACGTGCGCCGCGTGCTGATGCGCCTCGGCTTTTCGAAATCCGACAGCGACGACCTCGTGCAGGCAACGTTCTTGGAGCTGCCGAAGGCGTCGCTCGGCTACGAGCCGCAGCGCGAGCTTTGCCGAGGGTGGGTATGCGGCATCGCCGTGCGGCTCGCGTCGCGCCATCGACGCAGCGCGCTTCGGTACCTCCGCGCGCTGTTCTCGATGGGGTCGCAGCAGCGCGAGCGCGACGACGAGACGCCCGAGCTAACCGTCGGGAGCCGCGAGGAGATGCGCGCATTCGAAGCGGCGTTTCAAGCACTCACCGCCAAAAAGCGTGAGGCCTTCGTGCTCCTCGAGCTCGAAGGGCTGAGCGCGGAAGAGGGCGGCCTAGCCCTCGGCGTGCCCGCGGCGACGATGCGAACGCGCCTCTTTCAGGCGCGCGCCTCCCTGCGCGACGCGATGGCAAGCTGGGACGCGAGCGACGCGAACGCGAAGGGGCGAGGCCGATGAAGCCAACCTGTGATCGCCTGTGGGAGGTCGACGCGCTTCGCGACGGCCGCCTCTCCCCGGCCGACGTCGACGCTTTCGCGAGGCACCGCAAAGCATGTGCACTGTGCACTGAACGCTTCGCCGCCGATGAACGCGGCGGGCGCCTTGCGCAGGCGCTTCCGACGGGCGAATCGGCGGTCGACGATCTCGCCGCCCGACGCCTTCGTGGTCGCATTCTCGGCGCGGCCGCCGCACCGGCGCCGTCGGCAATGCGCCGTCGAACGGCTGCGATCGTGGCCCTCGCAGTGTGCCTCGCGCTCGCGTGGGTGGCGGCGACCGCTCTTCGGCGCTCTCCAACTGCGCCAGCGCCGGTGGCCGTCACGCCGGCGCCTTCGAGCGCGGTCGCGCTCCTCACGATGGCGTCCGATGTCGTCGCATCCGACGACGCGCGTTGGGCGCGGCACACCGAGGGGACCCTCGAACGCGTGCGCATCGACGCGGGGGTCGTGGCACTCCACGTGCGCCACCTCACGCAGGAGGAACGCTTCTTCGTGGACCTGCCCGACGGGGAAATCGAAGTGCGAGGGACGCGTTTCGAGGTGACCGTCGAAGGCGGCGCCACCGAGCGCGTCCGGGTGACCGAAGGGGTCATTGCGTTTCGCCCCGTGGGTGCGCCCGAGCAGGTGCTTCGTGCAGGCGACACGTGGGCACGCCCACGGGCCGACGCATCGGCCCGTCGCGGCCCACATGCCGTGCGCGACGTCGCGCCCCCCACAAGCGGCGCGCCTGTCGCCGACGAATACGCCGAGGGGATCGCGCTCTATCGCGCCCATCGCGACGCCGACGCGGCGGCTCGATTTCGCCATTTCGCGCTGACCCAGCCTGCGCGACCGGAAGCCGAAGACGCTCTGTTCCTCGAGGCGCTGGCGCTGAACCGCGTGGGCGAAACCGACGAGGCGGCGCGGGCGGCTCTGGTCTTCACGTCGCTCTTTCCGCGGTCGATTCACACCCACGATGCCGCCGTGCTCGCGGCGAAGGGGCTCGCGCGCGACCACCAATGCGAGCGAGCGCGCGCCGTGCTCGAGGTCGTCGCCCCTCCCGTCGACGAGCGCGCCGCGCGCGCGGCTCTCGGCGCGTGCGCCCCCGCGGGGGAGAGGCTACGCACCGGAGATGGCGCCCCGTGAGCTCCAACACAAGCGCGACCGCGACGAGGCTCGCGAGCCGTTCGACGCCGTCGTCGTAGGCGCGGGCTTCGGTGGGCTCGGGGCGGCGCTGACCCTCGCCGAGCGAGGTGCGCGCGTCTGCGTGCTCGAGACGCTCACCTACGCCGGCGGCTGCGCGAGCACGTTCCGAAGGGGTGGCTACCGCTTCGAAGCGGGTGCGACGCTCTTCAGCGGCTTCGACGACGGCCAGCTGTTCGCGCGATGGATTCGCGACCACCGCCTCGACGTCGTCACCGAGACGCTCGATCCAACCGTCGAGCTCCGCGCGCCGGGCGTGGCCTTCGACGTACCGAGCGACCGCGACGCGTTCGTCACCAAGCTCGCAACGCTTCCCGGCGCCCCCGAAGCCGGGATTCGAGCCTTCTTCGCCGAGCAGGCCACCGTCGCCGATGTGCTTTGGGAGGTGCTCGACGACCCGTCGCTGCTGCCGCCCTTCACCCCCGCCATGCTCGCGCGGCACGCGCTTCGTGCGAATCGCTACGTGCCATTGGCGCGTCTCGTCGGAAGGCCCGCCCTCGACGTGCTGAAAGCCCACGGCGTCGATTCCTTCCCGCCGCTCCGCACGCTCCTCGATGCAGTCGCGCAAATCACGATTCAGTGCCCACTCGCCGAAGCCGAGGCGCCCTTCGCATTGGCCACGATGGACTACTACTTTCGCGGGACACGCCACGTTCGTGGCGGCATCGGCATTCTCGCGAACGCGCTTGTGACGGCGATTCGAAACCTCGGGGGCGAGGTGCGCTTCGCCACCGCCGTGCGCCGTATCGAGCGCTCGGCCGGCGTCTACCGCGTCGAGACGCGCCGTGGAGTTGTCACGTCAACCCACGTCGTCGCGAACGTTCTCCCGGCGGCGCTCTCGCATCTGCTCGCCCCCCACGACGCCGCCGCAGCGCACGACGCCCTCGCCCCCATTGCCCGCGATGTCGACCGCGGCTGGGGCGCGTGCATGCTGTACCTCGTCGTGGCGCCGCCCAACGGCGAAGGGCGCGCGCCGCGCCATCTCGAAATCGTACAGGACCCTTCGCGTCCGTTCGTCGAAGGGAACCATCTCTTCTGCTCGATCAGCGGCGAGGACGACGTTGGTCGCGCGCCGCCGGGCCTTCGGACGATGACCGTGTCGACCCACGTGAGCCTCGCCAAGCTGCGCGCGCTCGCGGCCGGCGACGCGGTCAACCCGAGCGAGCGGAACACCGCGACCGCGGACTTCATCGCGGGCGTGCAGGCGACCATGCGCCGCGGCCTCGAAGCGTTCGCCGAACCTTGGCTGTACGGCAAGACTTTCGAGATGACGGCGTCGCCGCGCACCTTCGCGCGCTTCACGGGGCGCCCCCACGGCGCGGTAGGCGGTATCCCGCGCCGCGTTGGGCTCCACGCCTATGCGCGCCTCGGACCGGTCGAGCCGCGCCCGGGCCTCTTTCTCGTGGGCGACTCGGTTTTTCCAGGGCAGAGCACCCTCGCGACGGCGCTCGGCGGCGTGAAAGTAGGAGAGCAGATCGCTCGGCGCTTAGGCGGTCGCGCGAGCAGGCGCTGAGGGGTCGCATGCGGTAACCTTCGCGCGGTCACGGCCTCCCTTCTTTCTCGCATCGCATCGCGTCGCGCTCTCGATCTCCCACGCGTTCATGCCATCTCCCCCCCGTCAGAGCACTCCGTCCCCGCCGCCCGCTTCCGTGCGGCTCCCCTTCGCGCGGACACGTGCGCAAATCAGCCGCGCGATGACGCTCCTCGAGCGCGGGCTGGTCGAGCGGATGGTCTTCCACGCGCTCCTCGTGGGCGCCGTCGTAGGGCTCGTCGCCTGCGGGTTTTACGTGCTTTTGCAGGCGACCGAGCGCTTCCTGCTCGAAGGGCTCGCGGGCTACGAAGCGCTTCGCCCCACGGGCGAGCCGGTGGTCGCGACGCACTTCGGCCCCGGCGGGATGCGCCCGTGGGTGTTGCTTTTCGTGCCCGCCTTGGGCGGCCTCGGCGCAGGGCTGCTGTCGGCGAAGCTCGCCCCCGAGACCGCGGGCGGCGGCGGCAGTGCGTACATCGAGTCGTTCCACCGCCGCGGCGGCCTGGTTCGCAAACGGGTCGCCTGGGTCAAAATGCTCGCGACGGCGCTCACCCTCGGCTCGGGCGGTTCGGCCGGGCGCGAAGGGCCGACGATGCAAATCGGCGCGGCGCTCGCGTCGCTCGTCGGCGGCGTCCTCAACGTCACGGCGCGCGAGCGGCGCCTCTTGCTCGTCGCAGGAACGGCCGCCGGCCTCTCGGCGATCTTCGGAACGCCCCTCGGCGCCGCCCTTCTCGCGACCGAAATTTTGTACCGCGACGACTTCGAGTCCGAGGCGCTCATCCCCGCGATTTTGGCGAGCGTCACGTCGTACTCAATCTTCATCCTCGTTTTCCCGCACACGGGGTCGCTCTTCGCCCACGCGCCGGACTACCCGTTCAAGCCGAAGGATCTGCTCCTTTTCGCGCCGTTCGCGATCGTCCTCTCCCTCGTCGCGCGTGCGTTCGTGCGCTGCCTCCACGCCTCGAAGAAGCTCTTCGCCAAAATCAACGTGCCGAAGTGGTTGCGCCCGGCCATCGGCGGCTTCGCCCTCGGCATCTTGGCCCTCGCGTGGATCACCGTCGTCAACCCGCGCCTCGGCCTCGCGCACCACGGCGTCGGCATCTTGGGCGACGGCTACGGCGCGGCGCAGGCGGCGATCACCGGCGCCAGCTGGCTCCCCGCCGGGTGGTGGGCCGTCGCGCTTCTCGCGAGCCTCGCGGCGATGAAGGTGCTTGCAACGTCGCTCACCATCGGCTCGGGCGGGAGCGGCGGCGACTTCGGCCCGTCGCTCGCGATCGGCGCGTTGGTCGGCGGCGCGTTCGGGCGAGCAGCGCAGCTCACGGTCGATCCGAGCATCGACCCGGGCGCCTTCGCCCTCGTCGGCATGGGGACGTTTTACGGTGGGCTCGCCCACGCGCCGGTGAGCTCCCTCGTTATGGTCTGCGAGCTCGCCGGCACCTACGATCTCCTCGTGCCGCTGATGCTCTGCGAAGGGCTCGCGTTCGTTCTCCTTCGGCGCGTGAGCCTCTACCCGAAGCAGCCGCCGACGCGCTTCGAGTCGCCGGTGCACGCAGGCGAAGAGACCCTCGATATTCTGAAGCGCCTTCGCGTGACGGACATCGGGAGCCGCTCGGGGCTCGTCGCGACCATCAAGCGCAAATCGTCGGCGGCGGACATCGTCGCCATCGTGACCGGCGCCCCCGACTGGCAAGACACGTTCCCGGTGGTCGACGACAAAAACTGCCTCATTGGCCTTGTTTCAGGCGACATCGTGCGGTCCCTCGGCGCCGACGGCCCGCTCACGAACCTGGTCGTCGCCGACGACGTCATGCTCCCGCCCACGACGCTCACCCTCGCCGACGACCTTCATACCGCGCTCGAGCGAATCCTCGAGTCGGGCCTCCGTGAGCTGCCGGTCGTGTCGGCCCTGGGCACCATCGTCGGCCTCCTCGACGAGTCCGACATCACCCGCGCCTACCACGAGTATCTCGAGAAGCTGCGCGACGGCGCGGCGCTCGCCGGCGAGCAGTCGACACGCCTCGACATCGGCCCGCCGCCGAGGTGAACGGAGCGGCCGCGATGCGCGATGCGCGGCTTCAGCCGGCGTCGAGCTTGCGCACGCCGGTGATCTCTCCGCGACGGTTCGACCCGGCCTGCAACGTCTCGGACGCCGACGGTAGGTCGAACCAGAAGACGCATCCACGATCGGGCACCGAGCGAACGCCCACGGCGCCGCCGTGCCCTTCGGCGAGGCGCTTCACCGTCGCGAGGCCGAGGCCCATGCCGACCTGCTTCAACCCCGGCGCGCGCACGTAGGGCTCGAAAACACGACCTTCGAGCTGCGGCGCGAGGCCCGGCCCCGTGTCGGCGACCTCGATGCGAACGAGCTCGCCGCGCATGATCACGCGCACGGTGATGCGGCGCTCGGCGCCGTCGCCCATGTACTTGATCGCGTTGCGAACGAGGTTCGATGAAAGGCTCACGAGCACCCCTTCGGCGCATAGAACCGAGACGTCGACGAACGGCTCCATCGACAGCTCGATGGTCGAGGCGTCGGCCGCGGCGCGCGCTTCGTCGAGCACGCCGAGAAGCACCGGCGCGACGCTTACGACCGCGGACCCATCGGGCGGTGCGCCCGCGCGCGCGAAGGCGAGCAGACCGTCGACAACGCTCGCCGTGCGCGTGAGGCTCCGCTCGGCGCGTTCGATTTGCGGCTCGATATCCGTATTGCCGCGCGCCTTCCGCGCCGTGAGCGCGAGGGCCATTTTCACGGCCGAAAGCGGGCTCAAAATGTCGTGGGCGACGCGCCCCGCGAAGCTCTCGAGCTCGTCGGCGCGGTGACGAACGACGTCGGCGTGGGTCACGAGCAGCTCGGTGTGGCGGCGCTGCGCGCGAAAGACGGCGTGCACCGAAGCTGCGGCCACGAGCACGCAGAGGATGTCGAGAAGGATGGCGATCGAGTCGGTCTGGTGGCGCCACGTGAGCGCCTGCGACGCGAGCTCGCGCCCATCGCGCGCGTTGAGGTCGACGAGCTCCATCGCAACGCCAATGAGCTGCCCCGAGGTCGGTCGCACGTCGGCGCGCTCCATCGCGCGCGCGGCGGCGTACGCGCCCGCGTCGGCCTGATTCACGGTCGCGTCGACGAGCGCGTCGAAGCGGCCCCACATCGAGCCGAGGCGAATCGCGCCGTCGCGTTCGCGATCCGAAACAGGCAGTGCAAGGTACTTGCGAATCTCGGTACCGAGTATTTCGCGCGACGCGTTCAAGGCCTCGAGGGTGACCGGCTGGCCACTCTCGCGCGCGCGGATGTACTCGCCCACCAGGTGCTGCACGTGGTGAATCTCGCCGCGCGCCGCCGCGAGGTGCTCGATGCTCGGCGAGGTGTTGTCGACGATTGTCTCGACGGCCGCGTCGATGCGCTGCGACGCGCGCTGCGTGTAAACGGTGGCGCCGAAGAAGCTCGCGACGATGACAACGAAGGCCGTGAGCAGCGTCCTCGTCGGAGCCTTGGCCGTTACCTGCGCCTGCATGCGCGTAAGACTAAGCCCGGGCGCGCGCTCCCGCGCCCGGCATTGTTCCGGTTGAGTTAAGTCCTTACAAGACTGTAACAAACGGTCTCAGCGTTCATAGGACTCGTCCTGCTCGATGCGACTGAGCACCCAATCGAACTCGCCCGACGAGACCTTCGCCTGGCAATACTGGCAATTGCCCGCCATCGTCACGGCGAGGGGCGCGCCGCAGTTGGGGCAAACGGCTTCCGTTCGCGTTGGACCTTTGCGCCCGCTGCCGCGAACGAGGGTCCAGTATTCGCTATAGACGCGCTCGCGCTTATTATTCCCGGCAACCAGTCGGTTGTC
>JANXMC010000221.1 GCA_025354825.1 Myxococcales bacterium | reverse complement strand
GAACGACCGTCTTTTCGGCGCTGCACCCACGCCCACCGCGCAGCCGCCGTCGCTCACGGGGGCCGTGCGCTCGGCGACCGGTATCGCGTTGAGCCCTCGCGCGACGGTCGAATACCAACTTACGCAGTGGCTCACGCCGGCGGTCTCCTACGGCGAAGGGTTCCGATCACTTCCGGCCGAGAGCCTCGCCGACGGCGCGACCCACGCGTATTCGAAAGTCCGTGGCGCAGAGGCGGGGGCGCGCGTTCGGCTCCTCGGCGAGCGCCTCGTGGGGACGGTGGCGGCGTTCGAGACGTGGGTGCAGAACGAGCTCGTGTTCGAGGCCGAGGCGGGCGGCCTGGAGACCGAGGGTGCGAGCACGCGACGCGGCATCGTCGTGTCGGTCGTCGCGAAGCCGTGGCGCGGCCTCCTCGTGTCGAGCGCCTTCTCGTACACCCACGCGCGCTTCGACACGCTCGTCGCAGGGGTCTCCCACGACGTGCCCAACGTGCCGCCCGTCGTTTTTCGCACCGACGCGAACCTTCGAGGCGTGCTCGCGACTCTCGACGCCACGCCGCTCTCGGGGCGCGTCGGGGTCGGCTACACGTTCCTCGCGCCGCGCCACCTCGCCGACGACGTACGGGGGGCCGCGCACCACGTGCTCAATGCGTCGGCGTCGCTGCGCTACGCCTTCGTGGAGGTGGGCGTCGAGGCGTACAACGTCCTCGGCCTTCGGTACGCCGACGACGCGCAGGTGTATGTGTCGAACTGGAGCCTGCGGCCCGGCGAGAATGCCGCTTCGACGGCGACGCACCTCACGGCCGCACCGCCGACGACGCTGCTCGGGACGCGCGCTCTCTACCTTTGAGCGAGGTCTGAATGGGCTGGGCGCTCTGTCTCAGAACGAGCCGGCGAGCCCCGCGTTGCCCACGCCGATGTACGGCGAGACGCGGACCTCTCCGAACGCGCCCGTCCCGTTTCGCGACCCTGCGGCGACCGCCTTGGGCTCTTTCGGCGCGGTCACGAGGAAATAGATGCCAGCGCCCGCGCCGACAATGCCGACGGCGAAGCCGATCGTCGATACGAGACCGAGCGTCTTGTAACTATCGATCGTCGACTGCTGATCCGCAGGGCAAGCGCCGTTCACACAGTGGTCTTTCAGATCGGACGCCTTGCCCATCGCCATCAGGCCCGTGACGGCGCCCGCTGCGAGCCCTGCTGCGCCAACGCCGAGCGCGACGAAGCCGATGGTCTTCGCGGACGAATGGCCGCCGGTGGTGCCTGCGTCGGCCGAGGTCGTGACGGTGCTCGCGCCGGTCGACGCAGAGCCGGGGCCCACGACGGGGGCGACGCCGATGGGGGCCGCGGCGACAGCCGAAGAATCTTTTTCGAGCGTGAGCGCGGCGGTGGCGGCGCCCCCTTCGACGACCGAGAACTTGAGCTCCGCGGGCTTGAAGCCGTCGGCGCTAGCTTTAACGAGGTGGCTCCCCGGATCGACGGCGCGCTTCACGCCGAGGGCTGCATTGGGCACGGGGGCTTCGTCGAGCGTGACCTTCGGCGCGTCGGTTCCGGTCACCGTTATCGTGACGCCGGCGACCTTGGGGGAGATCTGCCCAAGCTCGGTGGTGGCGTCTTGCACGGCGCGTTTGAACGCTTCGGGCGCACCGGGCGGAACGCCCTCGCGGACAATCCGGTTGTACGTCTCTTGCGACGCGACGAGCTTGCCGTCGCCGGCATAGGAGCGGGCGAGGCCGAGGGCCAACGTCGGCGCGTGGAAGAGCGAGTCGGCGCGCTTGAACCTGTCGGCCGCGGTCTTGAAGTCTTTCTTGTCGAGGGCGTCTTGCCCCTCTTGGCCGAGCACGCGCGCTGTCGCCTTGTCGGCGTCGGATGCCTGGGCGCACGCATCGTGCGGAAAAATCGGCACCATCGCCGCTACGAACGTCATTGCAAGAAGGGGTCGCATCAACCGCATAGGAGTGCCTTTCGAGAACGGGGCTCTCGCCGAGCGTATCCTAAGTCTCCTCACTTGGGCGTGAGGCGTGCACGGAGCTCGTCTTGGAGCCGCCGGATGGGCGCCGCGGCGACGTCGGCCCGGCGGGCGATCGCCATGGCTGCCACGACCGCCGAGGCCACGAGGGACGCGCCGAGCACCGCGAGGGCGGTCGCGCCGGCGGCGCGGCTTCTTGATTTTCGTCGTAGACGGTCGTCGCGAACGTCGGAAGCGATGAGTGCAGCTTGCGATGCCGACCTTGGCGGTCCGTGATGCGCCCGATGTGTGCGCTGTCGGGAGCTATCGCCGCCAATCAGCGACGCAAGATCGTCGGCGAGCCGGCGCACGAAGGCGTCGTTATATCGGTAACTCGAGGAGGTCCTCCAAAGGCAATAGCCGTGCGGTCAACGGATATCGACTCCCTCTCCAGAGGTGCGAGCCGGGCATTGTCGTGTAAATAAGATGGGTTTTAAGAATGCCAAAAAAGTGAGCACGTAGCTGTTTTAACACAGCACAGGCAGTCGTTTTCAAGATACCCAACGACGACGTATCGTTGCGCACAGATTTCTTTGGCACTCCGCTCGCGCAGCCATTCCACGTTCGGGAATCCCAACAGTGGACTACGTGGACTATTTGCCAATTGGCCAGTCTACCGCGAACTCGATATTAAAGGATTCTCAACAAAGAACGGCTTCGCCCTTCGGAAACCGCCCGCGCCATTCCGCGAATCCCGCACAACCGCAAACGCCAAACGCGAGCCGCCGCGCCAACGCATATCAGCGAAGCGCGCTCTCGATCTCAGACCCCAATCTCGCCCCTCTCTCCCGCGCTTCAAACCCTTGCTGGGTTTAAAAAGCGCGCTCGGTCGGCGTCGCGAGGGCGGCTTGGCGAGGCCGACCGAGGCGACCTCCTGGTGGTTAACCGAGGTCGCCCGGCGCCAAGGCGTCCGCAGAAGCCGGACGCCCGCGCGTGCACAGTGCGAAGGAGGGGACTTGAACCCCTACAGGTGTTACCCCACCGGAACCTGAATCCGGCGCGTCTGCCAATTCCGCCACCTTCGCGTGGGAAAAAGGCTCGTAATCGCCACGCGCCCGGCCGTCAAGAACGCTGACAGGTTCTCCGCGCTCTTCAGCATCTCGTTCACGAAGTACAGCCGAAGTCGCACAAGTCCCCTTCGCGCGGCGCGCGGCCCCGTCCTTATGCTCGCCGCCTCTGCCCCCAACGCGTGGCCGCCGGCTTCGGGCCAACGTGGACGCCCGAAATGCAGCGAGGCCACGCGCGTCGGAAGACGGCGTGGCCTCGTGCGAGCGTTTGAACGCGGGTTACTTCTTGGGCGCGGTGACGGAAGCCGGCGGCGTCGCGGGGGAAGCCGCGACCGGCGTGACGGCGGCCGCGGTCGGCGACGTTGCCATGCTCGTCGCGACGGTGGTGGGGTCGACGAACGGCTTGCCGTCGACTTCGACGACGTGGAACTCGGTGCGGCGGTTGATCTGCTTGTTGGCCGGCGTGTCGTTCGGCACGAGCGACTTGTCCGGACCGTGACCAACGGTCTCGATGCGCGTCTTGTCGATGCCGTGATCCGTCAGGTACTTGGCGACGGCGTCGGCGCGCTCCTTCGAGAGGGTGCGGTTGTGATCCGCCGAGCCCGTGTTGTCCGTGTGCCCTTCGATGCGGATCTTGTTCACGCTCGCGTTCTCCTTCAGAACGTCGGTGAGCGTCGAGAGGATCTCGGTCGACCCCGCGTCGTTGCGGATGGTCGCCTTGTCGACGTCGAACTCGAGCTCGCCGGGAATCTTCACCTTGTTGCCTTCGAGCTTCACGTTGGCAGGCGCGACGACGACGGGCGCGGCGGCGGGCGGCGGCGCGGGAGGGGGCGCCGGCGGGGGAGCAGGGGGCGGCGCGGGCGGCGGGGGCTCGGGGGCCTTCGCTTCCGTGGTGCCGATGGAGGCTTTTGCCGCGCAGCCGAAGTTCGCGGATGCAATGAGCCCGAGCGAAACGAGTCCGATCACCGAACCACTGAGTTTCTTCACCATCGATAACCTCCTAAAAGAGCGTCACAAGCAAACTTGATCCGACTCGCGTCCACCCACTGGACGGGATTGCTGGACGGCAGGGTAGGAAAAAGCTGCGCGTTTGGGAAGCTTCG
>JANXMC010000173.1 GCA_025354825.1 Myxococcales bacterium | reverse complement strand
GCCGGCACCGAAGGCGCCGAACGAAGGGAGCCCGACGCCCGGTAGCCCGATGGCGTGAAGCGCCGCGTCGCCGCGCACGAGGAGCGCGCACGCCGCTGCATTCCAGAGGTTTGCGACGATCGACGCGACGAGGGCCGGCCCCGTCGAGCCGTGGGATTGCAGAAATGTTTTCGACGAGAGGTACGTGAGAAAGAAGAGCATCGACGGCGCCTGCCCGAGGAGAAACGCTCGGCATCGCGCAATCACGTCGGCCTCGATGCCGAGCGGTGAAAGTACGAGCGTAATGGCAAATGTGATCGCGACCGCCGGAATCCAAAGGGCTGCACACGTTCGAAGCGTTGCGCGGAATGCCTCCCACGCCCGCGCCGGCTCGCCTGCGCCGATGGCCTGCGCCGCGAGGGGCTCGAGCGACATGACGACGCCCATGGGGACGGAAAGAACGGCGAACGCGATGTTGCGCCCGATGGCGGCGCCCGCGAGCTCGGTCACCGACACGTGGCCCAATATCGCAGTATCGACGAGGCCCATGGCGACGAGACCGAGCTGCGCGACGGCGATGGGCCAGGCCAAGCGCACGAGCTGACGGAGCTCGGACGGCGGCTCTCCCCTCGTGCTCGGCGTGTCGTGTGCGTGAAGAGAATCGTCCAAAAAGCCTCTAGGGCGGCGGACTCTAGCTCGCTCCGGTGGAAATGATATTTCACGAGACCATGAATCTCGTCAGCTGGAGCTTCCCCACCACCATCGTCTTCGGCGCCGGCGCTCTCGATGCGCTCGCCACTCACGTCAAGCGCGTCGCCGCGGCCATTCCCGGGCGTGCTGCAAATGCCAAGGTGACGGCCCTCGTCGTCTGCGACGCGGGCGTCGTCAAAGCGGGAATCATCGAACAGGTGCAGAAGCACTTGGAGGGCGAAGGCATCGGCGTCGCGGTGTTCGACAAGGTCGATCCCAACCCCGTCGAGAAGAACATCTTCGACGGCGTCGACGCCTACAAGGCCTCGGGCGCGTGCATGGTGATCGCAGTCGGTGGCGGCTCGCCCCTCGACGCGGGGAAGCTCATTGCGCTCAAGACGACCCACGAACGGCCGCTCGTCGACTACGACGATGCAACCGGCGGCGACGCGTTCATCACGGCCAACGTGCCTCCAATTCTGGCGATCCCCACGACCGCGGGAACGGGCAGCGAGGTCGGTCGCTCGGGCGTCGTCACGCTCGCTGTGAACGGCCGAAAGACCGTGATTTTCAGCCCTTTCCTCCTCGCGAAGGTCGCGATTCTCGACCCCAATCTCACCGTCAGCATGCCCGCCCGGGTCACCGCGGCGACGGGCTTCGACGCGCTCACCCACTGTCTCGAGGCGTACTGCTCCCTCGGCGACCATCCGATGGCCGACGGCATCGCCATCGCCGGGCTCGAGCTCTGCGCGCTCAACCTCGCGCGGGCGGTTGAAGACGGCAACAATCTGTTTGCACGCGGCGCGATGATGAAGGCCGCGATGATGGGCGCCGTGGCCTTTCAAAAGGGGCTCGGCGCGTGCCACTCGCTCGCACACCCGCTCTCGAGCGAGAAGAACCTGCACCACGGCCTCGCGAACGCGCTTTGTCTGCCTGCAGTCGTTGATTTCAACGAGACCGTCATTGCCGAAAAGCTCGATCGCATTCGCCGCATCTTCGACGAGCGCGAGGTGAGCCTCGGCTCTGCACTGCGGTCGCTTCGTGCACAAATCGGCCTGCCCGACGGTCTCCGCCACGAGGGGGTGACCGAGGCCGACATCGAAAAGCTCGCGAACAAGGCGATGGAGGACGCGTGCCACCGCTCCAATCCGCGGCCGACGACGCGGGACGACCTCGCGGCGCTCTATCGGGCGTCGCTTTAGTCGCTTTCGTCGCGTGGCCGGCGCAGGCCGCGCGTCTCATGACCGGCGTGCCTCGTCGCCTCTTCCTTAGCGCACGCCGAACCTTCCCCTTCTCTGGGAGGCTGCTAGCGTACGGCGACCATGCTCCCCGAGAAAAAGCAGGTTCTCATCGTCGACGACGAGCCGAATCTGCGAAAAATCTTGTCCGCTCAGCTCACTCGGGACGGCTACGACGTCCTCACCGCGGAAGACGGTGAGCAGGGGCTCTCTCTTCTTCGCGAGCACCATCTCGATCTCGTCATCACCGACCTTCGCATGCCGAAGGTCGACGGGATGACGCTGCTTCGGGAGGCGCTCCGCGAAGATCGCGAGCTGCCTATCGTGATGATTACGGCCCACGGCACGGTCGATACGGCGGTCGAAGCGCTCAAGCTCGGCGCCTTCGATTACCTGACGAAGCCTTTCGACAAAGACGAAGTTCGCCAGATCGTCGCCAAAGCGCTGAAAACGCGCCAATTGGCGGGTGCCGACGCGACGACCCAGGCCGCGCCGGGCGCTCGCTTCGGCATCATCGGCACGTCGGGCAACATTACCGATTTGTATACCGTGCTCGAGCGCGTCGCCGACACGCCGACGACGGTTTTGATTACCGGCGAAAGCGGGACTGGCAAAGAGCTCGTCGCCCGCGCGCTCCACGAGCATTCGACCCGCCGCGACAAGCCGTTCATCAAAGTGAACTGCGCGGCGATTCCGAAAGAGCTCATCGAGAGTGAGCTTTTCGGATACGAGCGCGGCGCCTTCACCGGCGCCGTCAGCTCAAAGCCCGGGCGGTTCGAGCTCGCCGGCGCAGGCACGCTGTTCCTCGACGAGATTGGCGAAATTCCCATCGAAATGCAGGTAAAGCTCCTGCGCGCGCTACAAGAGAGCGAGTTCGAGCGGGTCGGCGGGATCAAGACGATTCGCGTCGATGTGCGCCTCGTCGCGGCGACGAATCGCGATTTGAAAAAACTCATCGCGGCCGGTACGTTCCGCGAAGATCTATTTTACCGGCTCAACGTCGTGCCTATTCGTCTTCCGGCGCTCCGCGAGCGCGCGGCCGATATTCCGTTATTGGTCGAGCACTTCTTAGGCAAGTTCAACGAACGGCTGAAGAAGCACGTGACCGGCGTCGAGCCCGAGGCGATGGATATTCTTTCGGCCTATCCGTGGCCGGGAAACATTCGCGAGCTCGAGAACGTCATTGAACGCGCGGTGCTCTTCTGCGACACGCAGACGATTCGCGAAGGCGACCTCCCCCACGAGGTGCGCGGCGCGCCGATCTCGCCCACGGCCCACGTGACGGACGTCGATCTCAACGCAGCCTTCAGCGGCGAAGGCGGACTCAAAGAGCACGTGAAGGTGGCGATGAGCCGCCTCGAGCGCGATCTCGTGAGCCGCGCCCTGGCGCAGACGAATGGCAACGTGACCCACGCAGCGCGGCTGCTCAAGATCTCGCGCAAAGGGCTTCAATTGAAGATGAAAGAGCTCAATCTTCGCGAAGGCGCGAGCGAGAAGGGCGACTAGGCGAGGGCCATGCGCGCCGCCTCGGCTCTTATTGCCGTTGCCGTGCAGCTCGTTCTCCTGCCTGCGTGCTCGAAGAACAAGCCGCCGTCGCCAGAGCCTGCATCGTCGGCGACTGCGCCCGACGCGCGCGGAGCCCTCGTGACGGCGCCCGGCGTGACTGCGCCCGGTGCGCCGAAGCCGGGGATGACGTGGATTCCATCGGGGGTATTGCATGCGGGGACGCCCGTCGATCGCTATCCGCGAATTGCCGATGAAGAGCTGCCCGGTACCGAAAAGGTCCTCGGCGGTTTCTATATTGATGAATTGCCGTATCCCAACGAGCCGGGCGCCATCCCCACGGCCAACGTGTCGCGCGACGACGCCGCGCATTTGTGCGACACGAAGGGGAAGCGCCTTTGCACCGAGCTCGAATGGGAGCGCGCGTGCAAAGGGCCCGACAATACGATGTACGAATACGGAGATGCTTATCGGTCTTCGATATGCGGCACCGGCGTCGCGCTCGAAGTCGCCTCGCGCAGACCGAGCGGTGAACGGACGAACTGCAAAAGCGCCTTTGGCGTTCGCGAGATGCACGGCGGCGCTCTCGAATGGACCGACAGCGCGTGGGAGCGCGGCGAGCGAACGGCGCCGAGCAAGCTCGGTGTGCTCAAAGGCGGCAGCGCCGTCGCAGGTGAAATCGCCGGCCGCTGCTCGAACGCGATGGGGCGCTCGTCGACGCTCAAAGGGCCTGTCATGGGGTTCCGCTGCTGCGCGGGCCCGCGCAACGACGCGCGTGTCGAGATCACCATCCGTCACGGCGGCGGCCCCCTCGATCCTGTTTACGTCGCCCATGCCGACCCCCATTGGGGGCCGGTCGAGTGGGTTTGGCGGCCGGCGCGCAACGAGGAATTTCATATTCGCGGCGAGTGCCACGACGACGGCACCGGCGCCCAGGCCTGCGTCTGCCGCGTGACGCGCGCGCGCGGCGAAGGTGCGGGGGACGACCCATCGGCACTCGACGGCGGCGCCACCGCAACCGCGACCGACAGCACCGACGCAAGCACGGCCGAGCTTAGCCAGAGCGCGCCCCTCGAGATCGCCCACGTCGACACGGGCCACGGCTTGTGCGGAATTCTCCAGCCGACGCGCGACACGCGCGATCTCCGGATGATCTACATGGATCGCCTAGGGCGCTCGCGTACGCTCAAGTACGCCTACGGCCGCATTGAGGTGAGCGAACCTCGGTGAGCGCTTACCTGACAGCGAACCTCGATAGGTTTCAAGGGCATGCCTCGGAGAAGTGGGCCATACTTCGAGCAACGCCTTGGCCCGGGGTTTTGCGGGCCTGTGAAAGAGGACTATGCGGCTCCATTCCAACGTTCTCGTGAGCGCGTACCGAATGGGGCTTCGCATGGGCGAAGCACACGGTGCCGCGACCCCCGAGGAGAAAGCTGCGCGCGCGGCGGCCGAAACGGCTGAAGGCGTCGGCGATCGTAAGTCGTTTGGCGATATCGGAGATCTCACCGGCGTCGCGCCCGACGAAGCGATTCCCGAATACGCCGCATCGTTCGAGGCCGAGCCCGAATCGGGCATCGCACGCACCGTCGATGCAGTCGACGAGACTCCGTCGGGCATCGTTCTCGTGGCCGACGTCGTCGCGCCGGATCTGCTTCGCCAGAGCGACGTGCCCCTCGCGTACGAAGCGCATCACGCGTCCGAGCCGCCCGCGACGCTCGATCTCGCGCCGCACCACCTCAATCCGAGCGAGCCGTCGTTCACGTCGCCTATCCGTCCCGCCTTCGTCGCTATTTCGGATTCGCAGGGTGGGCTCAACGCCTCGCGCGCATCCCTCGACGGCCTCACGGTGCTCGAGCGCTACGACGGTGGCGAAGCCGACGACTACGCCTCGATGCCTGGGGGCGAGGCCGCGTCGGGCATCGTCGACGTCGTCCCCGAGGCGAGCGTCGAGATCGAAATCGCGGACGACGTTTTGAACGATGGGCAGTTGGATCTCGGCTCCGAGCTCGGCGTCGACTCGATTCACGACATCCATGTCGCCTCCGCGCCCGTCGAGGCAGTCGCCGTGATGCCGGCTTCCGTATCGCCGCGCCGCCCGACGCCCGCGCCCGTGGCGCCGGTCGACCTCGCCCCCTACGAGAAGGTCAATGACGACGACGAGCGCCCCAGCACGCCCATCGCGCGCGTCTCGATTTCCAGGATGTCGGCCGTCGTCGTCGAGTCGATGCCCCCGGCCGGAACGCGACGCGTGCAGATTGCACTCACCGTCAGCCCGTCGCTCCTAGGCGGCTGCGACGAAGCGTTCGTCACGCTAACCTTGGCCGACGGCAAAGTCGTCCACGAGGGGACGTGCAACGCCCAGGGTCAGCTCACGGTGAGCGTTGTAGTGCCTGGCTCGGAGGACGAGCTTCGCGCGCTTCTCGACACCGGCTCGAAGTACAAGAACGCACGCATCAAGCTCGCCGAGACGGGGATTACCGAATACCTGTTTCGCTGACGCACACGGTCACGAGGCTGCGCGGTATAACCCGCGCATGCCGCCGCACGAACGTACTGTCGATTTCTGGTTCGACTACTCATGCCCCTATGCCTACTTGGGGAGCACGCAAGTCGAGTCCATCGCGGCGCGCACGGGCGTGCCCGTCACGTTGCGGCCGATGTTGCTCGGCGGCGTCTTTCGCGCGGCGGGTACGGCGCAGAACCTGAGTCAGACGCTCTCGCCGCAAAAGGCGCTGCACAACGTTCTCGACATGGTCCGATGGGCGAAGCTCTTTGGAGTGCCGCTCATCACGCCGCCGGCGGACCATCCGTTTCGCACGGTCGAAGCGCTCCGCGCGACGCTCCTCGTCAACGTCGACCCTAACGTCGTGCACGGTTTTTATCGTGCCTATTGGGTGGAGGGGCGGCGCCCGTCCGAGCCCGACGTGATGCGCGAGGTGCTCACGGCGGCGGGGCACGACGCCGACGCCGTTCTCGCGAAGCTCGACGACGACGCCGTGAAAAACGACCTCCGCGCGCGCACCGACGAGGCGATTGCCCTTGGCATTTTTGGCGCGCCGACGTTCGTGGTGAATGGCAAAGATCTCTATTGGGGCCAAGACCGCATCGCCTTCGTCGAGCGCGCGCTCACCGCTAGTCTCTAACGTATCGACCTTTAACGTAGCGACCGAAAAGCGAGACGCATCATGACGCAGACGCCTCACACGCTCGAGTTCTATTGGGACTTCTCCTCGCCGTTCGCCTACCTGGGAAGCACCCAGGCCGAGGCTCTCGCCGCACGCACGGGCGCGAAGCTCGTGCACCGTCCCATGCTTCTTGGCGCGGTCTTCAAGGCGATTGGGCAGGTCGACGTGCCGCTGCTTCAGTGGCACCAATCGAAACAGCGCTACTTCTACGAGGACATCTCGCGCTGGGCCGCGTACTGGAACGTCCCCTTCAAGTGGCCGTCTCGGTTTCCCATGAATTCCGTGAAAGCGCTCCGCGCCTATTTGGCAATACCGGAAGAGCGCCGCGCCCCCTTCGCGCACGCGGTATTTCGCGCCTATTGGGGTGAAGACCGAGACATCTCCGACGAGGGGGTGCTCGGCGAGCTTCTTGGGGACGACTCGAAAGAGATCTTCGCGAAGTGCGCGACGCCCGAAATCAAGAATGCCCTCTTCGCCGCGACGAAGCACGCCATCGACAACGGCGTATTCGGCGCGCCCGTGTGGGTCGTCGACGGCGAAGAGCTCTTTTGGGGTCAGGACCGAATCGTCCTCGTGGAGCGGGCGCTCACGGCGTGACCCGCATAGCGCACCCTCTCAAAAGTACTGCCACTCGAGATTCAACGCCGAGCCGAAGACGAAGGCCTTATCGTACTTCGCCGGAAACGCTTCGAGCGCGAGGCGCACCGAGTGGTGCTTCGCGCTGACGAACGCGTAGGCAACGCGCGCCGAGAGTCCGTAGCCGACGACGGGGTCGGTTGCGTTGTGCCCGAAGAACGGGTTTTCGCCGTAGACCATGACGCCGGGGCCGCCGCTTATCATCAGGTCGTCGTTAATCCAATACTGGATATGGGCGCCGTAAAAGCTGCTGGCGAACTGAGTTGACTCGCCGTAGCCGTTCTTTGCAAAGAAGGATGTGCCCGCCGCGCGTGCGAGAATGGCAACTTTCGGCGAGACGAACGCGCCGAGGCTCACCGAGAGCGGCGCGAGGCCGAACTTCGTTTCCGAAGGGATATTCCCCTCAGGCGCGACGTTCATGAGCGACGCGCCGAGACCCAGCTCCATCGTGAAGCCCTCGTGGTGCGGCGTGTTCGTCACGCCACCGGATGCCGAGGCGGCGGTGGGGGCTTCGGCCTCGGGATTCGACTGGGCGTGCGCAGCCGAAGAAGCGCCGAGGGAGGCGAGAACGATAGCAAGCGAAGAGGCGAACGAAAGCGCAGTGCGCGAAGTGAGATCCATATCGAAAGAGCTCCTGGGTAAGAAGGAAGGGGAACCGTTCGTTCCTCCCAGGGCTCTACAGCAGGGCGCGTGCCACGCAGAAAAAGCTACGAATAGCGCTCAATCGTGCCGCCGCCGCGCCCGCCCGTGAACGAGCGGCGACATCGGCGACGGCTGCGCGCGATTACCGAGTACCGACGGCGCGACGCGCTTTGTCCATAATGGGTGCCGCGTAAGCGCGTGCGCGCTCGGCCCCCTCTTTCAGCACCTGATCGACATATCCCGGATCCGCTTCGAGGGCTTTTCGCTTTGCGCGAGCGCCGTCGAAGTGCGCGTGAAAGAGATCGAGTAGC
>JANXMC010000171.1 GCA_025354825.1 Myxococcales bacterium | reverse complement strand
AGCACGTCGAGCGCGTGCTCGGAGTAGCCGCGCGTCTCGTCGGCGAAGCGTTCGCCGCGGAGGTTGACATGTACACCACCCTCCATGACGACGGCGTACGTGATGAGGACGCCGAGCGGGTCGGCGACCGATGCGTGGGCCTGGTACGCGTCCATGAACGCGAGTCGCCCGCCGAGGGCGCGCCCCCACGCGAGCCCTTCGCCCGTGCTCCCTTCGCCGCCGAAGTACATCGCCGAGGCGATTTCGGGGCAGTGCTCGGCGAGCATCGCGGGGCTTCCCGCGTAGCCGTTGCAAGCGAGAATCACTTTCTTCGCGCCGATGCGCCTCGTCTCGCCGCGCCCGTCGCGCCCGTCACCTTGGCGCGCGACGACGCCGAGGACGGCGCCGTGGGCATCGGCGACGAGCCCAATCGAAGGCGCGCCCGTGACGATGCTCGCGCGCGGGTGCGAGGTCACGGCGCGGCGCAGATCGACGACGAGCTCGGCGCCCGTGCGGGACTTCGGCGCGTGCATCCGAAGCTGCGTATGCCCCGGATACGTGAAGTCGCCCACGAACGTGAGCGCGACGCCGACCTCGTCGACGAGCCACTCGACTAGCGTCGTCGCGGTGCGCGCGAGGTGAAGCGTTCGCTCCCATTCGGACGCGCCGTGGTTCTTCGCGAAGATGTCGCGCGCGAAGTCGTCCGCTGTCTCGTCGACGCCTGCCTCGCGCTGAAACCGCGTTGCCGCCGCCGGGATCATCCCGCCCGATCGCGCGGTGTTGGAGAGCGGCTTCGCCGCCTTCTCGAGAACGATGACGTCGACGTCGCCCTGCGCCGCGGCGAAAGCCGCCGTGAGGCCACAACCGCCCGCACCGACGACGACGACGTCGGTCTCGAGGTCCCACGTCGGCGTGTCCGACGTCACGCGCGTGATCACGGCGACGTTTCCGGCACGACGGCAACCTGGCCGAGGCGCGCACGCGTGAAGGCGACAATACCCCCGGCGTCGAGGATCTCGCGCGCGATCCCGGTTAGGTTCTGCAAGGCGAAGCGAGCCCCCGTTCGCACGTTGATGACCGCGCGTTCGTCGAGGGAGATGACGATTTCGTCCCGCTCGAGGACGCCGTCGATGCGATCGACCATCACCGCGGGGAGCCCGAGGTTGATCGCATTGCGGTAGAAAATGCGGCTGTAGCTCGGCGCAACGATCGCGGCGACACCCGCGAGCTTCAGCGCGAGAGGCGCAGACTCGCGCCCCGACCCCATTCCGAAGTTCGCGCCTGCAACGACGATGTCGCCGGGACGCACGCGCGCCGCGAACGTCGGGTCGATCCCCGCCATCGCGAACTGGCCGACCTCGTCGTTGCACCGTTCGAGGTATTTCCCGGGCAAAATGTCGTCGGTCGTGACATTCGCGCCAAACGTCCACGCAGCTCCACGGATGGTGGGTGTCATGCCGAACCTCCGATTCCGATGTCGCGCGGATCGATGATGCGACCCGCAATGGCCGACGCGGCGACGGTGTACGCCGAGCCGAGAAATACCTGGGCGTCGGCGCTCCCCATGCGACCGCGGAAGTTCCGCGTCGCGGTTGCCATAACGACGTCCGACGGGCCCGCCACGCCCATATGCACCCCTGCGCACGCGCCGCAGCCGGGCGCGTTCACGATCGCGCCCGCGTTCGCGAGCGTTTGAAGGGTCCCGTCGGCGAGGCACGCGCGGTAGACGTCGGCCGTGTTGGGCGTGACCAGCGTCGGCACACGCACTTTGCGACCGCGAAGCATCGACGCCGCCGCGCGAAGGTCGGCGAGCCGTCCGCCAACGCAGCTCCCGAGCCACGCCATGTCGATGGCGATGCCGCTCACGGCCGACGCCGCGGTCACGTTGTCGGGCGACGGATGCGCCGCGACGAGGGGGCCGAGCTTGTCGACCTGCACCGTGTGCCGAGCGAGGTAGCGCGCGTCCGCATCGGGCAAAAGGAACGCCTCGCGCGCGTCAATTTTCACCGCGCGCATCGCTTCGCGCACCGTTTGCGACGGGACGACGACGGCGTTCTTCGCCCCCATCTCGATCCCCTGGTTGCTCAAGACGAGGCGCTCTTCGATGGTGAGCTTCTCGGTGAACGGTCCGCCGTATTCGATGGCGCGGTACGTCGCGTGTTGAAGCCCGAGGTCGCCCAAGAGCTGCATCGTCACGTCGCGCATGTCGACGAGGGCGGGGAGCTTGCCCACGAGATCGATTCGAATCGTCTCCGGCACGCGGAGCCAAACCTGCCCCGATGCCACGACCGTCGCGAGCTCCGTCGAGCCCACCGCAACCGCCACGGCCCCCACCGCGCCTGCCGTCACCGTGTGGGAGTCGGCACCGACGAGGAGCATCCCCGGCTTCACGAGGAACCCTTCGAGCACGAGGTTGTGGAGCACCCCCTCGTATTCGAAGAACGACGCGATCCCGTTGCTCTTCGCCCACGTGCGCGTGGTCTTCAAGATCTCCGCGTGGCGTAGATTCGCCGCTGGAATGAAGTGATCGGAGACGATGACGACCTTGTCGCGATCGCGAACGCCGCCAAGCTCGGCGACGAGCGGGCCGATGCGCCGCGGCCCCGACGAGTCGTTCATGATCATGCGATCGGCGGTGGCCCAGACCTCGTCGCCGGGGCAGACCACGGCGACGCCGCTCGCGCGTGCGATGACCTTCTCGGTGAGCGTCATCGGCTTCAACCGCGGCTGCGGCTCGGTGTCACGCGGTGAACGTCGCGCCATCAGACCCGCCGGAGATAGCGGCCGCGGGGCGCGCCTTCGAGAGCGCCACGGTGGTAAACGCGCTCGCCGCGAAGATAGGTCGAAACGACCTGCCCGGTGAGCGGGACCCCTTCGAAGGGCGTGTACCCCTGCTCGGAGGCCGACTCCGCCGCGCGAACGACGAACGATTTCTCAGGGTCGAAGAGCACGAGATCGGCGTCGAGCCCCACTTTGATTTCACCCTTCGTCGCAACGCCGTAGCGGCGCGCGGGATTCAAACACAAGAGCTCCGCGATGTGGCCGAGCCCCATTCCGCGTTTGCGGCCTTCGGAGTAGACGCCCGAAAGCAGGTATTCCGTCCCGCCGAATCCCGACTTCGCGAGAAACACGTTGTCGGGCTTTTTGCTGTCGACCTTGTGCTCGTGGGCGCAGCACGCGTGGTCGCTCACGATCCAATCGACGTCGCGCGCCAGCACCGCTTCCCACAGCCGCTCGACGTCGGCTCGCGGGCGGATGGGCGGATTCACCTTGGCGAGGCAGCCGGCTGGCGACTCGGTGTCGAGCAGGAGATGCCCGACGGTCACCTCGCGCTTGAAGCTCACGTGCGGAAAAACACGCTGCATCGTGAGGGCGGCCTCGATCGCCTTTTTCGACGAGAGATGCAGCAAGTTGATGTTCATGCAGCGCGTCTCGTCCGCGAGATACGACGCGAGAAAGATGGCGAGCCCTTCGGAGTGTGGCGGTCGCGAGGCGCTGTAGGCGGCGAGGCCCGTGAGCTTCCCTTCGTTCTCCACGAGCTTCGTGTAGGCCGTGAGAATTTCGCCGAGCTCACAATGAAGACTGAGGCTCACGGCGTCGCGAAGGCGCGGATCGCTCTCTCCGATGCGCGCGATTTCGCGCATGATGAACTCGAAGTGGGCAATGTCGTACCGCTCGTCCTCGCCAATCATCAAGAAGTCGTTTTGCGACGCCGAACGGCCGTGAAGGCCGTGGCTTCCGTAAAACATGAAAATCTTGAACGACGCGACGCCGAGCTCGCGAACGAGCATTTCCATCTCACCAATGTGGCCGCGCGAAATGGGCGCCAAGTGGTACCCGTAGTCGACGTGAAAGCGCCCCTCGGACGCCTTGAGCACCTTGGGGAAGAACGTGGCGTAGGGGCCGCCCTCGTTCAGGTAATAGCGCCCCGTGCGCATGTAATTCAGGCTCGCCGTGACGCCGCCCATCGCCGCGGCCCGCGACTCGGGCCCCGCGTCTTGGTCGAGGGGGTTGTAGATTCCCACGTGCATGTGCGCGTCGACCAGGCCGGGGAAGGCGAGGAGACCGCCGCCGTCGACGACGTGGGTCGCAAGCGGCGGTTCGATGTTCGGCGCGACGGCGGCGAATTTGCCATTCGTGACGGCGATATCGAGAGGGGCCGCGTCGTCGTGGTGGGGCCGGACGACGCGAACGTTCTTGAAGAGCGTGTCGTACTTGGGAGTCGTGGCGGTCATCGAAGTACCTCGGGTCGGCCCACGGGGGTTACTCGTTCGGGAGAAAGCGCTTCTCGAGCTCGCCCAAGCTCGCAATGCCGAGAAGCTCGTTCAGCGCCGTGAACGACGTCATTTCGGGCACGAGGTGCGCCGTCGTGCCCCGTTCCTTCAGCTCGCCGAGAAGCTCTTCGGCGACCCGCACGAAGCGGCGTGTGAGCGAGTTTGGATAAATTACGAGGGCGAAGCCGAGCTCCTCCAGCTCGGGGCGCGACACCAGAGGCGTTTTTCCCCCCTCGACCATATTGGCCATAAGCGGAATACCGGGGAGCGCCTTGGCGATTTCGCGCATTTCTTCGCGGGTCTCCGGCGCCTCGACGAACAGAACGTCGGCGCCTGCCTCGCGATATGCGCGCGCGCGCTTCAGGGCTTCGTCGAGACCGAGAACGCTTCGTGAATCGGTTCGCCCGATGATCAAAAAGTCGCGCGAGCGGCGGGCCGCGCAGGCCGCGCGAATCTTCCCGACCATCTCGACTTCCGAGACGAGCTTCTTCCCCGCGAGGTGACCGCACCGTTTAGGAAAGCTTTGATCTTCGAGCTGAATCGCCGAGGCGCCGCGCTCTTCGAAGAGGCGCACCGTGCGCATCAAATTGAGCGCATTTCCGTGACCGTTATCGCCGTCGCAAATCAGCGGTACCGAAATCGCCCGCGCCATTTGGCCGACGCGGTCGGCCATCTCGGTCTGGGTGACGAGCCCAACGTCGGGCTGCGCCAAAAGCGAGAACGACACGCCGGCGCCGCTCATGTACACGGCCTCGAAGCCCGCGGCTTCGACGAGGCGTGCGGTGAGCGCGTCGTAGGCGCCGGGTGCGACGAGGATCTTCTTCGTCGAGAGTCGTTCGCGCAAACTTGCCATTTCAAACTCCGTGCGAGCCGCGACGAACCGCGCGATGCGCGATACGCGGCGATCTAATCACGATTACGGTCCGAGGCGGCGGCGGGGCTTCGTACATGGTATTGAAAGCGGTCGCCGCGGTAGATGCTTTGGCAGTGCTCGATGGGCGCGCCGCCCCTCGAGACGATGAGCCTTCGAATCCGAAGCATCGGCGTTCCCGCCTCGATTTCAAGGAGCGCCGCGTCCTCCGGCGACGCCACCGTCGCGTCGATGAGGCGCTCGGCGGACCCCCCCATAACGGCAACGTGATGATCGAGGTAGCTGAGCGAAGAGCCCTCACCGAGGGCGGTTGAATTGAGCGTATCGGCGAAGGGTGCAGCGACGTGGGCGATGTGAAGCCCAATAGGCTCTTCGCCTGCGAGGCGTAATCGCTTAAGGCAATACGCCCGCGCGTCGTTTGATATCTGCAGCTGTACGCGAACGTCCTCGGGCGGGTCGACCCAATCGGCCGCGAGCACGCGCCAGCTCGCGGCGATCCCCTGCGCTTCGAGGGCGCTCGCGAGGCCGCGGGCAGGATCGCTCGAGTGCGTGAGCTTCGGTTTGGAGACGAACGTCCCTCGACCGCGGTATCGCGAAAGCGTCCCGTCGACCTCGAGCTCGCGCAGCGCGAGACGCACCGTCGTGCGGCTCAAGGCGTAGGTCGCCTGAAGCTCCGCTTCGGCCGGGATGAGGTCGCCCGCCTTCCAGTCGCCCGCCTGAATTTTCGCGGCGAGCAGCTGTTTCAGCTGGTGGTAAAGCGGGATGGGGGAGCTGCGTTCGAGCATGGGCGCGGGTGAATCGGAAAACGTTGTAACGTTCCGGATTACTAATGTCCAACCGATAGGTTGACAAGGTGAAACAGGGTCGGAGACGCACGATTCAGTCGGACGTCGGCTCGAAGCGGGCGTCCCCATCGGCGTCGAGGCTGGGGGGCGCGCGGTAGGTCTCGATGGGCGTGCGCGAGAACCGCAGAGGGCTGCGGATGCACGGGGTCGTTCCGTCGCTCATCGTCGTGAAGAGCCCGCGGGCGGCGACCTGCGGATCGCGCGCGAGGTCGCCGAGATCGTTAATGGGCCCGAAGGGGAAGCCCGCCCCCGCGAACCGCGTGAGCCACTCCTCGCGTGTCGCGACGGCAAAGCGCGCCGCGATTTCGGCGACGAGCACATTGCGGTTTTCGACACGCGCGCGGTTGGTCGAAAAGCGCGGATCGCTCGGCCAAGCGTCGGCGCCGCTGCCGATTCGATTGGCAAAAAGGGTGAACTGCGCGTCGTTGCCGATGGCGACCATGAGCGGCTTGTCCGCCGTCGCGAAGCTTTGGTACGGCACGATCGTCGCGTGGGCGTTGCCGACGGGCGAGGGGACGCGACCCGTGGCGAGGAACGCCATCCCCACGTTCGCGAGGGCGCTCACCTGCGTGTCGAACAGCGAGAGATCGCAGTGCTGCCCGAGGCCGCTCCGATCGCGCTCCCGCAGCGCGGCGAGGATCGCGATGACCGCGTAGAGCCCCGTCGTGAGGTCGGTCACCGCCACGCCGACCTTGGTGGGTGCCGACGCGTCGGGCCCCGTGATGCTCATCAGCCCGCCCATCGCCTGGACAAGCGCGTCGTACCCCACGTCCCTCGCGTAGGGGCCCGTCTGCCCGAAGCCGGTAATGCTGCAATAGACGAGCTTTGGATACTTCGCGGCGAGCGTCGCGAAATCGAGACCGTATTTTGCCAATCCGCCGGTCTTGTAATTCTCTACGAAAACGTCGGCGTCGGCCAAAAGGGTATGAAGCGTCGCTTGCCCCGCAGCGGTGGTGAAGTCGATGGCGCGCGAGCGCTTATTTCGATTGGCAGTTAAATAATAGACCGCGCTGTCGCCCCAAAAAGGCGGCCCCCATTGGCGCGTGTCGTCGCCGCGCTCGGGGTGCTCGACCTTGATCACGTCGGCGCCGAGATCGCCCAAAACCTGCGTCGCGTAGGGGCCTGCGAGAATCCGCGAGAGGTCCAAAACGCGAACGCCGTCGAGGGCTCCACGCGGCGCCGAAACCTCGGTCCCATCCGTCGTCGTCATCGCTCGCGCCTCACCTTCGTACACGTCGCCTTGACAGCTACCAAACGGTCGGTTATCGCACAAGCGCGCCGTTCCGCAGGGGGAAAGCGCGTGTTTAGCGCCCGTTTGCAGGAGGTTTCGTCATGACAAAGCTCACAGGCTTCGGCATTGGCTCCATTGTCGCCATCTCGATGGCCCTCGTCGCGTGCAGCAGCGACAGCACCGGCACGCAGGGGCCCGCGACGCCTGCGCCCACAGCCACGAGCACCACGGGAACGGGGACCGGCGGCACCACCGAGCCGGTCCCGACGAGCACGGGCACGACGACGGGTGCGGTCACGTCGCTGACGGTGAAGGTCATGGTCCCGGCAGACTTCGTCGGCGAACCGGTGAAGATTCTCTTTGGCTATGGTGATAAGCAAATACTGACCGACACGGGCGCGCTCAAGAACGTTCCCGATCAGTTTCTCCCCAATATTTCGGGAATCGCGAATCCCAAGCTCGTGCCGGGACAGCCCTACGAGCTCGATTTGTCCGATATCTCGATTCCCGCGGGCGACCACTTCGTCCTCGTTGCCGTGTACGTCAAAGGGACGGCAGGGACGATTCCCCAAAAGGACAAGGACTACGTCGCCGGCAGCCTCGTCGCGATCAAGTTCGAAGGGGCCAAGGCGACGATGCCCGAGATGACGCTGCAGAAGTCGCAAGGCGTCGGCATGTGAACGGCGAGGCGACGATGCGCACGCGTTCTTCGGAGGCACTTTCGGCTACCTCGGTTGCCCTTCTGCTCCTCGCGTTGGGCGCGTGCAGCACGTCGCCTGCGGGCACGGAATCTCGGGATGCCGGCGGCGGCGATGCCGGCGCCCGTTGGTACGACACGGCGCTCGATCGCGACACGTCGTACTTGCCCATGGGCCGCTTCGCGGTGAACCTCGCGCCCTTCGCGTGGACCTCGCCCTCGGGCGGCGCGCTCACCGCGGACGCCTACGTTCCCGCGGGCGCCATGGCGCCCGTCGTGCTTGTTTTGCCGGGCGCGGCGATCGTGAAAGAGCGCATGTACTGGCTCGGCGAGCTGCTCGCGAGCCAAGGGTTCGCGACGCTGGTCGTGCAGCCGCCGGGCACGTTCTCCACGTCCGAGCTGACGACGAGCCTCCTCGATGCGCTCGCCGCGTCGCCCCTCGCGCCGACCCTAGACCTAACGCGCGTGATCCTCGCGGGTCATTCGCAAGGCGCGGTCGTGCAAGCCGCTCTAACGGACGTGGCGTCGTGCGCCGCGGGCTTCTGCTCACCGGGCGCGAAGCGGCCCGACGGCGTTCGCGGCCTCCTGCTCATGGGCTACCACAACCAGACGAATCCGGACGACGCCGCCCCGATGCCGGCGGCCGACATTCCGTGGCTCGTGCTCTCGGGCTCGGCCGACGGCGTGAGCACGCCCGACAAGGTTCAAAAGACGTTTGCGCGCATCGTCGATAGGCCCCTTTTCAATATCGAAGTTCAGGGGATGAACCACTACCAATTCACCGACTACGTCGACCCGAAGGCCGATCGCGTCGATGGCGATGGGGTTCCCGCGATTGCCAACAAAGTCGCCCGCGCGACCGCGGGATCGTACGCCGTGGCCTTTGCGAAAAAAGTGCTGAACGGCGACGCATCGATTGCCGACGATCTCGGCGCCGGAAGCGACGCGCGCGTTCGCCTCGCGTCGAAATCGGCCCGCGCGACCGTGACCGACGTGGCGGGGATGCCGCGGGTTCTGCGCGATGAATTCGGGCCTGAGGGCCTCCGTGGCGCCTCGGGAAACTGCGACGTCGTGGCGTCCCAGGAGTACAACGGCGCGCTCTATCTGCTTACGCGAAATGAGACGGCCGGCTCCGAGGTCTGGCGCATTCTCAAAGGGGGTTCGCTCGAGCAGGTCCCGTTCGCGAACGGCGTCAAAAACGGTATTTACGGCAATAAGCAAGTCAACGGCCTCCTCGGCGGAATGGCCGTTTTTCAGAACAAGCTGTGGATCGGTTTTTCGTCCGGCGTGCAAGGCTCGGCACGGGGCTCGACGGGCGCCGAGGTGTGGACGTTCGACGGCGCGACGTGGGCGCCGATCATCGCGAATCGCGACGACGATCCGCGCGTCACGCTGACGAAGATCGACGGGTGCGACGGCGCGGCGACGACCGCCGTGCTCACGGCCAGCGCCGCGGCGTGGAAGGTCGACGAGTGGAAGGGGGCGCGCATCGACGACATCGACGCGATGACCGGCGCCGCCGTCGTCTTGGAAGTCCTTTCGAACACGGCGACGACGCTCACCGTGCTCCTCAACGAGCGCGGCGGCTCCTACGGCAGAGAGCTCCTCGACTGCAAGGCGATCCCCGTGGGCGATGCGGTGCGCTCCCTCAAGGTCGGCGACGTCATGCGCCTCCGCCGCGGCAAAGAGCACGCGGGCTTCGGCCAGTCGTGGAACAAGCTCGTGACCGCAATGGAGGTCTTCGGCGGCAAGCTCTACGTCTCCACCGGCCTCAACTACCAGTACGGCTCCGAGATTTACGTGACGGCCGACGGCAAGACGTTCGACGTCGCCGTGTCGCGACAGTCGCTCGCCGTCGCAGGCGAGGCGCAGCCAACGACCTCGTCGATCACTGCGATGCACGTGTCCGACGCCCTCGGCGTTTCGACGCTGTATTTCTCGGGGACGGGCACGGGCGGCTACGGCGCGCGCCTCTTCGCGCTCTCGGCGGCGGGCTCGGTCACGCCGCTCATCGACAACGTCGTCGGCGCGGCCGCCACGGGGCTCACCTCCGCCGGTTTGGGTCTCGGGATCGCGCAGCTCCCGTCGATGGCGACGTTCGACGGTCGCCTCTGGCTGGGCGCCTTCGGCGGCAACGGGCTTCAGATCTTCTCGGTATCGAAGTTTGGCGCCGCGCCCGATCTGCGCGTCGACGTTGGCGAGGCCCAGCCGCTCGGCCCCGGTTTCGGCGACACGAACCAGGTCATCGCCCACCTCGACGTGGCGCAAGGGCAGCTCTGGTCAGGCGCGCTCATCGGCACGACCAGCGCTTCGGATTTGAGAGAGACGAGCTCCCACGTCTGGCGCCGCGGCGCCGCGGCGAGCGCTGCGAAGGGCGCCTGGCAGCGCGTGACCGCCCACGCGTTCGGACTCAACGCGATCTCCTCGAGCCGCGTCGTCGCCTTCGACGGCGCGCTGTACGCCGTCTCGGGAAGCGCCGCGCTCACCTCGCACACGTGCCTCGCGCCGGTGCGGCTCTACACGCTTCGCGACGAAGCCCGGCCGTAGGCGAGCCCGCCCGTCACTTCTTGCGGACGTACACGTTGACGACGTCGTTGTCGTAGCCCGTGAACACCATCTCGCTGCGGCCATCGCCGTCGAGATCGACGATGAGGCCGCCGCTCGCTTGCGAGAGACTCTCCTCGAGGACGTGCGTCGCAAAGGAGCCCGGGGACGTCTGCTCGATCCAGAAAGTGCGCGCGTCTCCGTCGCCCGAAAGCGCGAAATCGATGTCGCCATCGCCGTCGAGATCGCCCCAGCCGAAGACGCCGGGCGCGAGGTTCACTTGAGAGCCGACGTTCTTTCGCGCGACGATTCCGCCGGCGAGGAGAGCTTTTTTCCAAGGGTCGCGGGGGGACGCGGGCGGGTCGAACACGAAGATCCCAGGGTCGACCGTGTCGGGGTTCGAGCCCGTCGGATCGGGGTTCACGTGGTTGCTGCCCACGGCGCGGACCACGCCGTCGCCGTAGAGGTTCGGGATGAACGAGAGCTGAATCGCGCGGCCGCTCGTGTCGTCGATGACGTGGCGAGCCCACACCCCCGAGGGCGCGGCGGCGCTCGGCTCCGCGGTCCGCTCGAACCAGGCGAACGAGCTTCCGGCGACGAAGAACTCGGCCGATGCGACGTCGAGATCGCCGTCGTGATCGATGTCGATGGGCGTGGGGAAGCTGCCGAGGCCGTCGCCGATTTCGAGGGGCGTCGATCCGAAGCGGCTCGGCGATTTGTCCCCTTTGAACCACCGAGCCTTTGCGTTGCTCTCGGAAGCGGTGACGAGATCTTTCAGGCCGTCGCCATCGAAGTCGACGACGACCGCATGATGAAAGAAGCTCGTTCCGCCGGGGGCGACCACGTCGTGGCGCTTCCACGTGCCGGCGTCTTGCTCGAACCAGGTGAGCGCGCCACAGGCTTTCACCGCGCTGTCGAAGGCGCAGACGAAGAAGCCCGCGGAGACGACCACGTCGGCGTCGCCATCGCCGTCGATGTCGTCGACGGTCGAAAGATTGGGGAAGTAGATGTGCTCGGCCTGGGTGACGATGTCGACCTTCTGCCAGCAGTCGACGGCGTCGCCCTGGAGATACGCGGACACCTCGCCGGGGACGAGGGTCACCGCAGCGCCGTCGGACGTGTACTTGTTGAACCGCGAGACGACGAGGTCTGGGCGCCCGTCGCCGTTTACGTCGGCAGCGGTCACGAACGAGGCGCCCATGGCTGCGCCGTCGACGGTGTAGCGCGCGAAGGGGGAGCCAGCAGCAACGTCGACGGGCGCGATGCGCGCGCCGCAGACGACGGGGGCGGCCTGGGGCTTCACGGGGCCCGTGGCGCCATCGTTTTTCGAAGAGCTGCACGCCGGCGCGCCGCCGAGGGCGAGCGTGAAGGCGCACGCGACAGGCACCAAGCCCGTGACCATGAGACCTGCGAGTCGGCGTACGCGCATGGCGCTCCAGTGGGTGGCGAAGTCAGTCGTGGGTTGACGCGTCAACCGCGTCGGTGCGGTAGGGGAGCGCGAGGGTGACGTCGTGCGTGTCGTCGCCGACCACGTCGATCGCATCGGACGTGACGAGGATGTCCTCGGGCCCCGGCTTGAGTGCGCCCAGGGTGACCGGCGGCAGATCGAGCACGGCGACGATCCAGTAACGCCCCGGCTCGAGCCCCTTCAGCGAGCCTGCGTACGGGTACGCCGGAGCCTTCGACGTATCGAACACCGACGGCGGGCGCGACTTCGGCGGGTTCTCGGTGAAGGCTCCGATGGTCAGCGGCGCGACGTCGCCCGGTCCACGCGTGACGGTGAACCTGACGACGCCCGTCTTGGCGCTCGCGACCGTCGTCGACGTGCCCGCATCGTCCGCGGTCGCAGCGCCAGCGCCCGCGACCGTCGCGTCGCTACTGCAGGCGAGAACGCCCCACGACACGGCGAAAGCACCCCACACCCCGATGCCCCACGCGCGCGTCAAACGCTTCTTCATCCGGCGTTTCTCCTGCCTTTCGCGGTACCTACCGTGCGGTCGTTCACGAGTCAAGGACCGCGGCTCGGCTCGCCGCGCGCCCACGCCTTCGCGTTAAGCACGCGAGCACGCTAAGGAGCGCGCGTGGACCCCGCCCGCGTTTGGCCAGACATCGATGAAGCGTGCATTCTGCATGAGGACGACGCCGTCATCGTCGTTGACAAGCCCGCGGGCGTGCCGACCCAAGCCGCCGATCCGGAGCGCCCCGATGATCTCGTGATGCGCCTCAAGGCGTTCCTCACCGCGCGCGACAGCGCGGGCGCGTACCTCGGCGTGCATCAGCGGCTCGATCGCGAGACCTCGGGCGTCATCGTCATGACGCGTGCGAAAGAGGCCAACGGGTCGATCGCGAAGCAGTTCGAAGGTCGTGGTGTCGAGAAGCGGTACGTGGCGGCGGTGACCGGTTGGCCTTCGCGGAAAGACGACGCCACGCTGCGCGATTCGGTCGCGCCGGGGGACGACGGGCGGATGCAGGTCGTCTCGGCGAAGGCGCGCGGTGCGCAGCTGGCGGTCTCTCACGTGCGCGTGTTGAAACGGCAAGGGGAACGCGCGCTCCTCGACGTTCGCCTCGAGACCGGGCGCACCCATCAGGCCCGCGTGCAGCTCGCCCATGCGCGCGCGCCGATCGCCGGCGACACCGTCTACGCAGGGGCCGCGGCGCCGCGTCTGATGCTCCACGCGCGGTCGCTCACGTTCACCCATCCGTTCACGGGCAAGAAGGTCGTCTACGAGGCCAAGGTCCCCGCCGAGATGGAAGCGTGGCTCGCCCACGGCGACATCGGCGCTGCGATTTACGACGATGCGAAGGCGCTCGGTGTCGCGCTCTCGCGGGCCCGCGAACGGCGGTTCGGCCTCGGCCGCACGACCACGGGGCCCCGCGCGACCACGGCGTTTCGCCTCGTGAACGAAGGGGGCGACGCGCTCCCCGGCCTCGCCGTCGACGTCTACGGCGGCTATCTCGTCGCGCAGTTCTACGAAGACGGCACGCAGCCGCTCTGGAGCAACGAAACCCACGGCGCAGCACGACGCGAGCGCGTTCTCGATGCGCTCCACGCCCTCGGCTTCGACGGGGTCTACACCAAGTTTCGCCCGAAGCAGGCGAACGTCATCGTCGATGCCCGCCGCGAAGAGTTCGCCCCCAAGCTCCCCGCGCGCGGCATCGAAGCGCCCGCCGAGATGGTCGTCTTGGAAGAGGGCGTGGCCTACGGCGTGCGCCTCGCCGATGGCCTTTCGACCGGCATTTTTCTCGACCAGCGCGAAAATCGCAGGCGCCTTCGCGACATGTCCAAAGGGGCGCGCGTGCTGAACCTCTTCTCGTACACCTGCGGCTTCAGTGTCGCCGCGGCGGCCGGTGGCGCGAGCCGCACGGTGAGCGTCGATGCGTCCGTGGGCGTGCTCGAGCGCGGGCGCGAGAACCTCGCGCGCCTCGGTCTCTTGGATAAAGGCGAGCACACGTTCGTCGCCGAAGACGTGTTCGCATGGCTCGCGCGCGCCGCGAAAAAGGCCGAACGGTTCGACATCGTGGTCCTCGATCCGCCCAGCTATTCGAACACGAAGAAGCGGCGCTTCTCGTCCGAGAGCGACTACGACGAGCTTGCCGCCGCGGCCCTCGCCGTCGTCGCGCCAGGGGGGCGCCTGCTCGCCTGCTCGAACCACCGTGGCATTCGTCAGGTGAAGCTCCGCAAGTTTCTCCGCGAGGCGGCGAAGCTCTCGAACCGCGACGTCGCGCAGCTCAAAGACCTGCCCGATCCGCTGGACTTCCCGCCCGCCGTGGGGCGCGAGTCGCACTTGAAGAGCGCCTTGGTGACGCTGTCGGGGTGACGCTCGCGCGGGCGTTCCGTTTTTCGATCGCGCGACTGTAAGGTCTCGACGCCGGGCGCGTTTCCTCCTCGCAAACGATGGAGGAGCCGATGATGCCGACCAAGCTGCGTACGCTGTCTCGTGGACTGGGCCGTGGGGTTCTCTCGGGAGTGCTTGCGACCGTGATCGCGACGACCGCGGGGTGTGGCGGCGACCGAGCCTTCCGCTCCGCGAAGAGCGCAACCCCCGTTGCCGCCGAGCCGATTTACGCGGAGTCGACGGCGTCGGCGTCCGCCGATGGCGTAGCGGACGACGCGCCTGCGCCCGCAGCGCCGATGGCCGAACACGCGGGGCGCTCGGAGATGGCGCCGGGCAAAAGTGCGCGCATGCCCGCGCCGCAGGACCGCCCCGGGCTCGGGACGCAGTGGGGCGAGACGCGGTCGTCGAGCGTGCGCGACGTCGAGTTCGTGCGCGCCGACAGCGACCGCCCGTTCGCGGCAATGACGCTCCACTACAACGATCGCAAAGGGGTCGTGGCCCTCGCGCGTCGCGAAGCCGATCGCGGCGAGGCGCAGGCGGTCTCGGCCCGCGGCTTCGACACGAGCGGCGGCGTCGTGACGGTCTCGCTGCGTGGCGAGGACGGCGAGCCGCTCGATGCGTTCCGCGTGCGCGACCGCACGTTCATCATCGGCG
The DNA here is from genome assembly GCA_025354825.1 of Myxococcales bacterium. Lineage (GTDB taxonomy): Bacteria > Myxococcota_A > Polyangia > Polyangiales > Polyangiaceae > JANXMC01. The sequence continues at coordinate 7,984 of JANXMC010000171.1, read as the reverse complement.
AGGAGGGCGAGCGGTACAGCATCGTCCTCACGAACCGCACGAGCGCGCGCATCGAAGCGGTCGCCACCGTCGACGGCCTCGACGTCATCAACGGCAGCTCGGGGAGCCTCTCGAACCGCGGCTACGTGATCATGCCCTTCGGCTCCGTCGAGATCGACGGCTTTCGCCGCAGCGAGCGCGCGGTCGCCGCCTTCCGCTTCGCCGGCGTTGGCGAGTCCTACGCCGCGCAAATGGGCGCGCCGCGCAACGTCGGCGTCATCGGTGTCGCGCTCTTCTCGGAACGCGGTGACGCTTTCCCCGCCGCCTTCGAGCAAGACCTCCGCCTCCGCGACTCGGCCACCGCGTTCCCCGACGAGCCCAGTCGCTTCGCGCGACGGCCTCGCCGGTGACGGGGCGCTGAACGGCCGCGAGCGTGCGCGCGCCTGCGCTATCCTCGAAGGTGCGTGACGACTCCGATCAAAGCGACGCCCACCGACCCGAGCGCCCCCGACGTTGCGCGCCTGACGCTCGAGCGCGACCTCTTCTTGCGCCTGTTGGAGCTCGGCGCCTCCGACGATCTCCGCCCGTTCCTCGCCGATGCGCTCACGCTGATCGTCGAGCTGATCGGCGCCACCAAGGGGTACCTCGCGCTCGGCGTCGGCGTCGGCGGCGACGCCGAAGCGAGCGCGGCACCTCGCTTCGCCATCGCGCGCGGCTTCACGGACGACGAGGTCGCCAACGTTCGTCGTGCCATGTCGTCGGGGATCATCGCCGAGGCCATCGCGAGCGGAACCACCGTGAGCACGGCGAGCGCCCTTGAAGACCCTCGCTTCCGCGAGCAGCGGAGCGTGCAGTCTGCACGTATCGAGGCGGTGCTCTGCGCGCCGTTGAAGACCACGCCGCCCGGCGTCCTGTACCTCGCGGGCCGCACCGCGCGGGGGCCGTTTCCGGAGCCCCATCGCGCCCTCGCCGAGCTGTTTGCGCGCCACGTCGCGCCCCTCGCGAACCGCCTTCTCGAACGCGAAGAGCTCGCGGTCGGCGTCGACCACACCGTGGCGCTGCGCGCGCGCCTTCGCGTCGACGCCATTGCCGGCAAGAGCCGCGTTCTCGCCGACGTCTTCCGTCAGCTCGCCGTCGCGGCGCCGGTGCCTGTCGCCGTGCTCTTCACCGGCGAAAGCGGCACCGGCAAATCGGCCCTCGCCCGGGCGCTTCACGACAGCTCGCCGCGCGCGGCGGCCCCGTTCGTCGAAGTAAACTGCGGCGCGATCCCCGACGGGCTTTTCGAGAGCGAGCTTTTCGGCGCCGAGAAGGGCGCCCACAGCACGGCCACGCGGCGCATCGAAGGGAAGATCGACGCGGCTCGCGGGGGAACGCTGTTCCTCGACGAGGTAGCCGAGATGCCGCTCGCCGTGCAGAGCAAGCTTCTCCTGTTTCTTCAGAGCAAGCGGTACTACCGCCTCGGCGCGTCGACTCCCATCGATGCCGACGTGCGCGTCGTCGCCGCTACGAATGCGGCACTCGCCGAGCTCGTCGCGGCGAAGCGCTTCCGCGAAGATCTCTACTACCGCCTCAACGTCCTCGAGATCCGCGTGCCGCCGCTGCGCGATCGCCGTGACGACATCGCCGTCCTCGCCGACGCGATCCTCGACACGTTGGGGCGCGCGAACGACAAGCCCGTGGCGCTTTCGCGTGCGGCGCGACTCGCCCTTGCAGAGGGGGAATGGCCCGGGAACGTGCGGCAGCTCGAGAACGTGCTCCACCGCGCGTGGGCCGTCGCCGTCAGCGAAGGCGAGCCCGTCGTCGAGCCGCGCCACCTCTTCGCCGAAGCCGCGCGCGCAAACGCCGGCGATGCGGCGGCCGCGAAAGAGGAGCCCGCGACCTACGACGACGCGCTTCGAGCGTTCCGTGCGCGCTTTTTGCGCAGCGCCCTCGACGCCAACGACTGGAACGTGAGCGAAACCGCGCGGCGCGTCGGTGTCGCGCGGTCCCACCTGAACGATCTGATGCGCGCCCACGGCCTCGCGCGCGCGAAGTCCTAATGGTGGAGACGCGCGGCGGCCACGACGGCGAGGGCGCGCGGCTCGACGCCGGCCTCGCGGCGGGCACGATGGTCGGCGACTACCGCGTCGAGAGCGTCCTCGGCGAAGGGGGCGGCGGCACGGTCTACGCGGGCGTCCATCCGCGCATCGGCAAGCGTGTCGCCATCAAGGTGCTGCGGTTCGCCTTCGCCGAAGACGCGGCCGGCGTCGCACGCTTCGAGCGCGAGGCCCGCGCCGTGAACGACATCCGCCACGCGGGGATCGTCGACGTCTTCGCCGTAGGGCGTCTCGCCGACGGCCGCCCCTACCTCGTCATGTCGCGCCTCGAAGGGCGTTCGCTCCGCGCCGAGCTTCAGGCGCGGCAGACGCTTTCGTGGACCGAAGCGTGGCCCCTCGTGCGTCAGGTCGCCCGTGCCCTCGAAGCGGCCCACGACGCCGGCGTCGTCCACCGCGATCTCAAACCCGACAACGTGTTTCTCGAGAGCGCGCGCGACGCGGCCGACAGCCCGCTGAAGACCGTTAAAGTGCTCGATTTTGGCCTCGCGAAGGTCGACGGCGAAAGCGAGGGCGCGGCGAAGCTCACGCGCTCGGGGCTCGTCCTCGGAACGCCTGCGTACATGGCGCCGGAGCAGTGGTGGAACGCCGAGGTCGACGCGCGCACCGATCAGTACGCCCTCGGCATCGTGCTCTACGAGATGCTCGCGGGGCGCACGCCGTTCGACGCGCCGCGCTTCGTCGACCTCGCGCAAGAGCACCTTCACAAGGCCCCGCCGCCGTTCGACGCGTCCACCGCCTCGCGGCTTCCCCACGGCGCCGAGCCGTTCGTGCGGCGCATGCTCGAAAAAAATGCGGACGCCCGCTTCGCCTCGATGGCCCACGTCGTCGCGGCGGGCGACGGCCTCGCGCCGTGCGCGACGGGCGGCGACCCGCCGCGGGCGACGTTGCCGCCCGTAGCGCACGGTGTGTCGTCGAGCCTGCCTTCCGCGAAGCCCGCGACGCCGCGCCGCTTGCCGTTCGCCTCCTTCACGCATCGCCACGACGCCACGGCCGAGCGCGTGCGCGTCGTCGTCGCGCTAGCCCTTGGGATCGCACTCGTTCTCGGGGTCGGTTACGCCGGCCCGTCGCGCCGCGACATCGTCGCGTGGTACGTCCTCGCCGGGTGGTCCGGCCCTGCGGCGGTCGTCCTCTTCGCCCTCGGCATCGTCGTTCTTCTGGCGAGGGTGAAGGCCCGTGTCGAGGGGCGCGTCGTCGCCGTCGCGGCGTTCCTCGTCGCCACACTCCCGTGCCTTCAAGGCGCGATCGGCGCCTTCACCGGCGGCCAAAGTGTCGCCGGCGCCGTGCACAGCACCGACCGCGACCCCGTGCAGCAGCTCCGCATCTTGAGCGAGGGGATGTACGAGCTGAACGTGATCCGGTTCACCGGCTTCGCCATCTCGAGCATCCTCTTCGTCGCGCTCGCGAGTTTACTAGGCAGCGGGCGCACGCCGGCGCCCGAGCGCGTCAACGACGCGACGCCCCGTACAGTTGCGGCGCTTGCCCTCGTCGCCGTCGCCCTCGGCGCCTTCGTGGTGCAGGCCCCTTCGGCGGTTTACGTTCCTCTGGTCGGCGCCGGCGCGCTCCTCGCGGGGCGTGCGCGGTGCGACGCTGCCGGCCGCGGGCTCGTTCTCCAATCGGCCGCGAGCGTCCTGGCGGTGGCGTGCGGGCTCACCGCCGCCCTTGTGCGCGACGACGCGCGAGAGGCGGCGCTCTGGGGCGCTGCGTCCACGCGGGCCGAGCGCGTGGAGGAGATCCTCCGCGCATCGGCCGAGCACTCTGCGACCCTTGCCGTCGGCGCGGTGACGCTCGCGGCCGTGCTCGTCCTCGAGGTGCGCCGCGCGATGCGTTCGAGGGTTGACGTGTCAACCTCATCGATCGCGAGCCTCCGCGCTCTCGTCGCCCCAACGCGCCGCGCCGTCGCCGTCGCGGTGGTCCTTGCGTTCGCCTTCGGGCTCGATCTCGAGCTTCGCGCCGGGCTTCTCGCCGAGCACGCCAGGATGCGGTCGGCCCTCGCGCCACGCTTTGCGCTCTTCGCGCGGCTCAATCCGCCCACTGCCGACGGGCTCGACGGCACCGCGCTCGCGGCCCACGCGCTTCCGGCGCTGCAGCTCACGCGCGACGTTGCGGCGCTCAATGCGAAGGGGGTCGCGAAGGTGGCGACGCTCGCGTCGGACGAAGGTGCCCGCACGCTTCGCCACGAGATCAGCGCGGCCGTCGCCGTTCTCGACGCGCCCGTGGCCGAGCCCGAAAGCGCGAACGATGCCGAGCTCTCCGTCACCGCCGACGCGCGCGCGTCGGCCGCGACCCTCGTGCGCGTCCTCACGATCGTGCGGAGCGCAGGGGTTCGGCGCGTCGAGCTCTTGATGACGCGAGGCGCGTCGCCGACCCTTCCGACCACCGCGCCGGCCGAGGCGAGCTACGTGCTCGCCAGCGACTTCGTCGCCGTCCCCGTGGTGCTCGGCGACGAAGGCCTCGCGCCATCCGCGGGCGACGCGGAGACCTACGGCGCGTTCGCCGTCGAGATCCAGAAGCGCGCTCGGACGGGCGCGCTCCCGGTGCCCATCGCGACTTCGCACTGACGGCTCCAACGCGCCGTCCTCTCCGCCGGACGCCGCCCCCGCGGGCTGTCCGGAATCGAGGACAGCGCGCGGCGTGCCGGTCGACGATCGGGGCCGATTTGCCGGTAAATTCACCGTGGCATGACGGTCGCAATACGTGCTTCCGTCGCGAGCCAAGGGCGCAGTCGCTCTTCGCTCGCGGCGTTCGACAACGCAGACAGGAGACGCGAACGATGGATTACTTCCGCGACGGTGGCTGGGGAATGTGGGCGATCCTGCTCGGTGCGATCGTCTTCGCAGCCTACGCGGCTTCGCGCCCGAAAGACGAGCGCTCGGGCGTTCTTCTCGGCGGATGCATTTTCGTCATCATCCAAGGCGTGCTCGGCATGGCGACGGGGATGGTCGCCGTCTCCCACGCCGTCGCCGAGGGCGGACCGCTCGCGGGGCGTGGCGCCGAGATGACGGCGGTTGGCCTCGGCGAGCTCGCCAACTGCGGCACGTTCTCGAGCGTCCTGGCGATGGCGTTGGGGCTCGGCGCCATCGTCACGCGGCCGAAGCGCCCGACGCTGTCTTCGTCGCCGGCGTGATCGCTGCGCCTTCGAAGGTGGCGAGATCGATCTTCGGGCCGACGAAGCGCCCACGGGCGCGGAGAAACCAGAGCGCCACGACGAGGCTCACCGTGATCGCGAGGGCGATTCCGGCGGCCGTGTTCGGCGGCAGCACCGACACGACGACGACGAGCACGCACCACGCGGAGGCGAGCCAGGCGACCGCTTGGCTCGCGCGCCCGAGGTGCCACGGGCCGCGGTGGCGCAACACGCCGCGCGCCCGTGCCCGCGCACCGAGAAAGAGCGGAAGCCCGTAGGAGACGTAAAGCCCGGTGGTCGCCATGGCGACGACGACGTTGAAAACCGCGTCGCCGATGGCGTTGGCGACGACGACCAGTACGAGGGGCAGCGCGCTCATCGCGAGAATCGCGACGTGGGGCGTACGAAGGCGCGAGCTCACGGCGCGAAACGCCGCCGAGAACGGCACGCCGCCGTCGCGGGAAAAGGCGAACAGCGTGCGCGATGCGCTCGTCACGGCGGAGAGGCCGCAGAACCACATCGCGGCGATCGCGAGCCCCATCGCGCGTGGCCCCCACGACGCGCCGAGAGCGCCGTCGAGAACGAAGAGGGCAGGGTGGTCGCTCGCCGCGGTGGCTGGCACATCGCGGATCGCGAGCGTGAGGGCGACGACGAGGGCATAGCCCGCGACGGCGCTGACGACGACCGACGAAACGATGCCCCAAGGCGCGCGGCGCGCGGGGTCGTGGGTCTCTTCGCTCACGTGCGCCGACGCGTCGTAGCCCGTGAACGTGTACATCCCGAGCATGAGCGCGTTGGCGAAGCCGAGCGGATAGACGCCGTCTTCGCGGGCCGTGAAGCTCGTGTCGACGAGAAACGACGCGCCGTGGACGCGACCGATCGCGAGCAACAGGCCGACGAGGACGAGCACGCCGACGACGTGGACGGTCGCGGAGAAGTCGTTGAGCCTCGCGACGAGCTTCACCGACACGATGTTGATCACGGCATGACTCACGAGGATCGCGGCCAGCAGCGGCATGTGGGCCGTCTTCGAAAGTCCGAGCGCGCCGGCGAGCTCCTGCGCGCAGCCGAGATCGACCGCGGCGACGATCGAGACTTGGCCGACGAGGTTCATCATCGCCGTGAACCACCCCCAGCCAGGCCCGCCGAGGAGCGCCGACCAGTGGTAGAGCGCGCCCGCCGTGGGGAATGCGCTGGCGAGCTCGCCCATGGCGAGAGCGACGAGAAGCGTGCCGAAGCACACGAGCGGCCAGCCGATTCCGAGGCCCGCAGCGCCGCCGCCTTGAAGCGCGACGCCGTAGGTCGTGACGACGCCGGTGAGAACGCTGATGATCGAGAAGCTGAGGGCGAAGCTCGCGAACCCGCCCATGGCGCGGGTCAGCTCCTGCTTGTACCCAAGCCGCGCGAGGGAGGTCTCGTCCGACTCCCCCGCGCGCGTCGCCGTCACGGTCGCCTTCGCCGAATCAGGCGGCCGCGCCCGACTCGTCGCGGAGGTGCGTCCGCTCCTTGTAAAGGCGCGCGAAGATGATGAAGATGACGCCAACGGCGGCCATCAGCATCGCGAAGAAGTTGAAGTACTCCGGGCCCACGAGCCGGTACGTGGAGACCTTCGTCTTCGCGATGTCGAACGTCCCCGTGCTCACGACGGGGCGCCGCTCGACGCTATCCATCAGCCGAACACGGCTGTTCGCTTCGTCGGTCTCGGCGACGAGGTACGTCCCCTCGAGCGGCTCTGACTTCCCATCGGCCGTCGTGACTGAGAGCCCCGTGACGCCGCCGAAGTCGACCTTCTGACCCGACACGATGTTCTTCGCGTCGGCGAGCTTGACCCATGTTTCGGGGCCCGCCTCGACCGACACCGCGGCGAGCGGGCGAATCATCGCCACGTTGACGCCGGCGGTGAGCATGTTGCCCACGCTCGTCGAGAGGAGGAAGAGCGCCATGATGAAGCTCTTCATCTTGATGGGCGCCTGCTTGTAGCTGAACTCGAGCGCCGTGATGGAGACCAGGACTTCCGACGCCGAGAGCACCGCGTAGGCGAAGATCTGCGCCCAGACCGTGACCGTGTGACCGCTCTGAATGCGTGCTTCGATCCACGCGACGATGACGAACGCGAGCGCCACGAGGAAGAGGCCGATGCCGATCTTGCGGAGCGGCGTGACGCGAAAGAACTTCCCCATGACCGGGTAAATCACGAACGTGAAGAGCGGCACCATTCCGAGAATGAAGAAGCCGTTCACCACTTGGATTTGCGCCGGAAGGATCGTGAACCCGAAGCCGAGGTTCTTATCCATGAGCGACGACTGCGCCTGCAGCGTCCAGGTCTGGCCGTTCGACTGATCCCAAAGTGCCCAGAAGCAGGCGACGAACAGATAAATGACGGCGAGGCTGCCAATCGTCTTGAGCCCCTCGGGGGAAAGCACGTCCTTCAGCCACGCTTTGCCGGCAGGCGGCTCCACGGCGAACTTCTTTCGGCCGAGCCAGAAGACGAAGGTCGCGAGGAACATCGCCGCGGCGGGCATTCCGAACGCGAGCTTGGGGCCGTACTTCGCGAGGAGAACCGGGCAGAACCAAATGGAGATCGACGACCCCGCGTTGATTGCCAAATAGAAATAGCTAAATGCACGCTCGATGAGGTGCTGGTTCTTACTCGTGAATTGATCGCCGACGTTCGTCGAGACGCACGGTTTGATGCCGCCCGTTCCGAACGCGACGAGGAAGAGCCCCGCGTACATTCCGAAAACGCCGGGCACGAAGGCGAGCACGGCGCAGCCCGTCGCGTACG
>JANXMC010000108.1 GCA_025354825.1 Myxococcales bacterium | reverse complement strand
ACGAGGCCGCGTAGACCCTGCTCCGACGGCTCCGCGCGCGCGCCGCCGTCGGTATTCCTGTACGCGCCTGTGACGCTTGCTGTTCGTTCCCCATCGACGACGTTCTGTAGGATGCGGCGCAACGCCGCCGCGCGCCGGTCGACCTTCGACATCGGTCTCACTCGGACCTACGGCTCCGCACGGCTACGTCGGCGCGGTAGGCTCTCGGGCGATGCCGCTCACGCTCGCCACCTTCAACGTCAAAGACCTCTTTCTCCCGAAGTCCGACGAAGAGCGCCTCGTCTTCCCCATCAAAGTCGACGCCCTCACGTCGCTGCTCGTCCGCGCCGATGCCGACGTCGTGGGGCTCCAAGAAATCGGCGGTCCGGGCGCGCTGCGCACCCTGCTCGAGCGAACCCGCCCCCGTGTGACCTACGGCGATTCGGTCGTCGGCGCGGTCGACGCGCGCGGCATCGGCAATGCGCTCGTCGCGCGAGTCACCATCGTCTCGCGCGAAATTCATACGGCGACCAAGCTCGATCTTCCCGTCTTCCAGCGGGGCGATGCACAGCCGTTCGGCGCGCGCATTCCGCTGCGCCGCCCCATCGTCCACGCGGTGGTCGATGGGGGGGACGCGCGCGCAGGTGGACTCGGGCCGGTGCACGTCTTCGTGTGCCACTTCAAGTCGAAGCTGCCCGCGCCGCTCCGCTCCGAGACGGGCGACGTCGTCGTGCCGACAACGGCCCGTGGCCGCAGCGAGGCCGAGCTCCGAAGTCTGTTCTTCCGCTCTGCCGAGGCGCTCTACCTGCGCGGTCTCGTCGACGATGTCCTCGCGCGCGAGCCCGCCGCCCACGTCGCGGTGATGGGCGACTTCAACGACACGATCGACGGCATCGCCGCGCGCATTCTCCTCGCCGCGGGGCATCGCGCCGCCGACAAGCTTCCGGGCGCGCTCTACGCTTGCACCGACGCCATCCCGCTCACGCAACGGTTCAGCGTTTTGCACGCCGGCGTACCCGAACAGATCGACCATATTCTCGTGACGGACGGGCTTCGCGCACGCGTGCAAGATGCACGTATCTTGAATGAGACGCTGCGCGACCACGGCTCGTTCGCGGAGAGCACGGCGCCGCAGCCCGATTCCGATCACGCGCCCTTCGTCGTGCGCTTCGTGTGAGGTAAAGTCCGCCCCCTCATGGAGTCGACGCCGCCGCACGCACCGAAGTCCGACGCTCCGAAATCCCGCGCCTTCGTGGCCCTCCCCGACGTGGCACCGCTCATCGCCGCGGCCGCCGATGCGCTCGCGAGGGGCGACTTCGACGCCGCGCTCGACGCGCACAAGAAAGCGCTGTTGGTCATCCCGGCGACGGACGGCGCGGCGCGCGCATCGTCGCTCGCGAGCGTGGGGGACGTGAAGCGCGCGCAGGGCAAAGCGCGCGAGGCCGAATCGTTTTACGAGAAAGCTCTCGACGCGCTCCCCGGCCATCGACGCTCGCTCGACACGCTCATCGCGCTGGCTGCAGAAGCGCACGACGTTCGGCGTACGGTCGCCTACCGGCGCAAGCTCGTCGACTCGCTCACGGACGAAACGGCGCGGGTCGCCGAGATCATGAAGCTCGTCGATCTGCTCGAGGGCGACGCGCAGGATCCGAAAGGCGCGGCGGCGGTGCTCGAGGCCGCGCGCCTCCTCGCGCCGCGCAACGGCGGGCTCCTCGCGCGTCTTCGCGCAACTTACGAGCGCTCCAACACCTGGGCGAAGGCAATGTCCGTCGTCGGTGCGCAGGCCGCGCTCGCGACCGATCCAACAGAGCGCGCAGCCCTTCGGTTCACGCAGGGGGACATCGCGCTCGGCCGCCTCCGTCGCGAGGCCGAGGGGGTCGAGGCGATGGAGCTCGCGCTCGAGACCGACCCTACGCATGCGAAGGCGCTCGCGGCCCTCGAGGCGATTCGCGGGCGCCACCACGCGTGGTCCGAGCTCGCGCACCTGTACGAAAAGCTCGTCGACGCGTTCGCAAAGCGTGGCGACGCCGAGCGCGCCCACGGTGCATGCCTCAAGCTCGCCGTGGTGCGACGCGACGGACTTCGCGACGGCCCCGGGGCCATCGACGCGCTCATCGGCGCCATCACGTGCATGCCGAACGACGCCGACGCTCGCGCGCAGCTCGCCGATCTCCTCGCCACGAAGGGCGACACGGACGCGGCGCTCACGGAGCTGGAGGCGCTCGCCGTCCTCGCGCCAACGCGCGCGGCAACCTACGACCGCCTGTGCTCGCTCCACCGGCGAGGCGAGCGGCTCGACCTCGCGTGGCTCGCGGCGCTGTCCCTCGATGCGCTCGGCGCGGCCGACGTCGACGAGCAGCTGCTGCTCGATCAGTTCCGCCCCGAAGGGGTCATTCGACCGGCCGATGTGCTCGACGACGCCGCGTGGGACGCTCATCTGCGAATGGCGACGGGCGATGCAGTCGTCGCGGCAATCATGCTCGCCGTGGGCCCCGCCGCCGTGGCCGCACGGGTCGACGAGCTTCGCGCGCAGAAGCAGCTCCTCGCGCTCGATCCTCAGATGAAGCAGTCGAAGGCGAGCACGGTGTCCATCGTTCGCACCTTCGCGTGGGCGAGCCGCATCCTCGGAATCGCGCTCCCCGAGCTCTACGTTCTCGATAACGTCCCCGGCGGTATCGCGGCGGTGCAGGTCGAAGCGCCGACGACGGTGCTCGGCCCCGCCGTTCTCAAGGGGCTCGCGCTTCCCGAGCTCGCGTTCCTCGTGGGGCGCCATCTCACGTACTACCGGCCCGAGCACTACGCGCTCGTCTTCTATCCGTCGCTCGAAGAGCTCACCGTCGTGTTCCTCGCGGCCGTCACGGCGGTCGCGACGGGCCCGGACCACGAGGCCGTCTCTTCCCACGCGGGCGACGCCGTCGCGCGCAAGCGCAAGGCGATCACGAAGCACCTCACGAAAGACGCGCGCGCGGCCCTCGCAGCAGCCGTGGCGCAGCTCGAAGCCCGCGGCGGCAAAGCCGACTTGAACGCGTGGGTGCGCGGCGTCGAGCTCACGGCGGGGCGCGCGGGCCTTCTGCTCGCGGGCGACCTTGCCATGGCGACCAAGCGCATCAACGCGGAGAACCGCCCTGTCGGCGGCCTCACGGGGGACGAGCGGTGGCGCGATCTCCTCGCGTTCTGCGCGTCCCGTCGCCACGCGGCGCTTCGCGAGCGCCTCCGCATCGGCGCTGGGAGCCCGCCGTCCCTCATGCCGCCGCCGGGGTCGATCCCGCCGCCGGCATCGGGCACCGTGCTGCGTTAGGGCGTTTTCGCGGGAGTCGCAACGGGCGGTGCAGGCTCGCGCGGAGCCACGGCGTTCTTCACATTCGCATCGAGAAACTCGACGACCTTGGGGTACGCGACGAGGCGGTTTTTCCGCCTCGCAATCCCGTGCCCCTCGTCGTCGAACGTCAAAAGCTCTACGGGCAGGCCGCGCGCCTTCACGGCCTCGGCGATCTGCTTCGCTTCGCCGACCGGCACACGCGGATCGCGCGTTCCGTGCACCACCATCAGCGGCGCTTTAATCTTGTCGACGTTGTGAATCGGGCTCACGTGGTCGAGCAGCTCGCCGTCCTTCGCGAGGGAGCCGTACTCGGCCTCGCGCAGCGCACGACGGTAGGGCGCCGTCTGCTCGAGGAAGGTGCGGAAGTTCGCAATGCCGACGATGTCGACGCCGGCGGCCCACTGATCGGGATACAGCGTAAGGCCCGCCAATACCATGTAGCCGCCGTAGCTTCCGCCGTAGAGGGCAATTCGTTTTCCATCGATATCGGGCCGTTCGGCGAAGAATTTGCCCACTTCGCTGAGGTCGCGCACCGAATGCTCGCGGCGATCTTTGTCGTCCAAATGGGCAAATGATTTGCCGTAGCCCACCGAGCCACGCACGTTCGGAGCCGCCACCGCGTAGCCGTGGGCGACGAGGTACTGTGTCACGGGGCTGAAGCTCGGCTGCGCTTGCGACTCGGGGCCGCCGTGAATCGATAGGACGAGCGGCCGCTTCTCGCCGGGCACGGCCGGCTTCGCGTACAGGAAACACGAAACGGGTTTGCCGTCGAAGCTCTTCACGGTGACGAGCTCTTCGGCGACCAGGTCGGCTTCGACGATGCCTGCGTGGTCGCTCGCCGTCACGGGCGACGCGGCGCTCGCCGGCGCGACCAGATCGAGTCGCGAGATCTCCGTCGGCTGCTTCGACGCTTCCATCGCGACGAAGGCGGCGGCTCCGTCGGGTGCGATCGAGATGTCGTTCACGAAGCCGCGAAGGGGCGTGGGGGTTCGCTTCTCGACCTTGCGCGCGGCGGTGAGCGTGGCGAACGAGACCTCTTCGACGCCGTCGATGTTCACGGCGTACACGAGCGTGTCGGCGGGCGTGCCCTTCTCGGGCTTCACGGCCGCATCGCGGCGGTGCACCGTGAGGTGCTTCACGTCGTGGGGCTCGGTGACGAGAGGCGTGCGCCTGCCCGTCGCGATGTCGATGGCGACGACCCCCATGAACTCGCGCCCGGCGTCGGTCGCAACGATGACGGCTTTCCCGTCGTTCGAGAACGCGGCGTCTTCGTAGCGCTCCTCGAGGGCGTGCTTCGTGAGCTTCGTCTTCTTCTTCGTCTTCACGTCGAAGAGCCAAAGGTCGCCATCGGCGTTCGAGCGCTCTTCGCTCAGAAGCACCGTGTCTTTCCGAAAGTCGGCGACGGAGAAGCTCCCCGGAAGCTCGAGGGCCGGCGTCCGGGACGTCGTCGGTGTCGCGGGCGCGCTCGCGTCCTCGACGTAAAGATCCATGTCCTTGCCGTTACGCGCATTGGACGTGAACGCGATGCGCGTGCTGGCGTCGTCGAACGACGGGAGCGTGTGCTTCGTCTTCGGCTGCACCGTGAGCGCCGTCGCCGTCGCGCCGGAGGCCGCATCGACCGCCATTCGGAAAATCTGGCCATTTTCGTCGCCGCCCGTGTCTTTGAGAAACAGGACGACCTTCCCGTTCGGCGAGACACGCATCGCGGCGATGCGGTCGGGGAACTCGGTGACTTTTTCGCTTTTCGGAATCTCGGCGACCTTGCCATCGGCCGCGACCGTGATGGCGC
>JANXMC010000097.1 GCA_025354825.1 Myxococcales bacterium | reverse complement strand
CGGCGACGACATCGCCCGCCACGAGAGGTGACCCTTCGACGGTGCAGGAGGCGAGGGGGGCGGGGATCGACTGCGTCCAGCGCGGCTGCCCGGAAAACGCGTCGACGGCGTGGAGATGCGTCCCGCAGTTCACGCCGCCTGCAACGGCGAACAGCCGGTCCTTGTCGAGGGTCGGCGAGGATCGAAAGCGCAAGCGATCGCGCGCGCGCCAGACGACGCTTCCCGTGAGCACGTCGAGAGCCGTGAGGGCGCTGTCGCCACTTGTAAAGTACAGCAACTTCCCTGCGCGCTTTAGGCGCAGCGCGCCGCGGTTTCCCCATGCGAAGCGCCACCGGGCCTCGCCGCTCGTGAGGTCGATGGCGACGAGGTGCCGCTCGCCTTCGGTGACGATGAGCAGGCGCGGCAGCCCGGGTACGCTGACGACGGCGCCGGCGGCCGGTCCACCGAGGCGCGGCGCAACGCGCGTGCGGAGCGTGACCTCGCCGTCGCCGAAGTCGTGCACGTCGAGGGCGCCGTCCGGGTGAAGACGCGCGAGGCCGCCGGGCGTGACGACGCTCACAGCCTTTTGCGTCGGGACGCGCCAGAGCACTTCGCCCGTCGCGCGCGCGAGGCCGAAGGTCTCGTGGGCGGCGCCGACGACGAGGCGATCGCCGCACAAGAACGTCGACCGCAGGTCGATCCCGGGCACGAGGGCGCGCCAGCGCGACGTGTAGCGTAGGCGCGCGCCGCCGAGGCCGCGATCTCGCTCGCCCGCGACGCCCGACGTCGGATATGCGCGTGCGCTCTCGGCAAAGGCTCGGTACGGCTCCGGCGTCGGATTGACGACGACGTCTTGGCGCGAGACCTCGCGTAGCGCGTCGCTCGCTTCGCGCAGCTGCCGTCGAAACGCCGAGAGGCGAAGGTTCGTGCACTGCCCACGATCGCGACGAAGGATCGCCCGCACGAGGGCGCGGCCGAACGCGAGGGCCGCCTCGAGGACGTCGACGACCGCGAGCGCGGGAAACGTGTGGACTGCACGGTTCTTCCCCGGGCCGTTCGTGCCGGCGCTGCCTTCGGAAGAACCGAGAGTGAACGAGACGTCGCCGCTGGGGACGACGCGAACGCCGAGGAGAACGTTGCCGGCTTCGGAGCGAACGAGGAGCGCTTGGCCGCGCTCCCACGCTTCGAGGGCGCGGCGTGCGGTCTCGAGAAAGCGCTCGGCGACGAGGAACGGGTGAGCCTCGCCGAGCTCCACGGCGCGCCCGCGGATCTCGGCGCGAACGCGGCCGCGGAAGAGGAGCGCGTGGAGGTCCGCACGCTCGACGCTGGCGTCGACGCCTTGGGATCCGCGTGCGCGGAGCGCGAACTCGGCGGCGAAGGAGATGGGGGCGTCGCGGTCGATCTCGACGACGACGGGGCTCGGCGAAGGGGGCTCGTCGCATTCGCCGTCGCCGACGCCGCTGGAGCGAAGCTGCGCGCGATCGAGCGCGCGAAGCGCCGTGAGCGACGCCCGGAGCTCGAGCTCCATGGGCTTCGGCGAGGCGCCCGTGAGAACCGCTTTTTCGAGTACGTCGACCGCGGCGTCGACCACGTCTTCGAACGGCACCGCGCGGTCGTAGACGGCGACGGTGGGCTCGGTCCCCGCGCGGTAAACGCTGAGCGACGCGGCGGCCCCGAAACGCTCGACGCAGAGCTCCCACGGGTCGTCGTAGAAGCGGACGATCGACTTGCCGCTGCCATCGCGTCCGAGCTCGGCGATCGCCATGCCGAGGTCGCGGAGGACGCACGCGGCGTGGGTCTCCGAAGCTCGCGCGCTGCCGCTCACGCCCTCGATGAACACGTCGAGGACATCGCGCGCGGGGCGCCGCCGTTGCGGACGCGAGGCGGGCACGTCCGCTTCGGGCAACCCGAGCGACGCGGACGACGCCGGCAACGACGATGCGATCGAGTGGGCCAAGCTCGCAGACGCGAGCGCGCTCGGATCGACGGACGACGAGGCGCGGGAGTGGGGCGTGGTGTTTGAGACGATGACCAGTTTATGCATATTCGCCTTGCGGACAGCCGAAAGCGTAGAGACACGGCGACCATCGGGCGTAGTTTTCGGCGGCAAATCATGGAACTTGGACAACGTGATTCCACGCTGCTAGCCCCCGCCGCGAAGGCGTTGCCATGGGGCGTTGCGGGCGCACTTTCCGCCGCGATTTCGGCGCTCTCGATGCGCGGCTTCACCGTAGACGACGCGCTCATTTCCATTCGCTACGCGCGCCATCTCGCGAGCGGCGCGGGCTACCGTTTCAACGTCGACGGTGCATCCACCGACGGCGTGACGCCGCTGCCCTGGGCCTTCGTGCTCGCGCCTCTGTCACATACCGATGCGCTTACTGTTTTGATGCGCGCGAGCGTGCTCGGCTTCGTCTGCGCGGTCGCGACGGGCGCGCTTCTCGGTGTCGCCGTAGCGCGTGCGAAGGCGCATGCGAGCGCGCGAGTCGCGGCGCTCGTGCTCCTCGCGATGAGCGTCCCGTTCGCGGCCCACGCGATGAGCGGGATGGAGACGTCGCTCGCGACGTTGGTCGCCACGCTCGCCGCCATGCTCCTCGCGCGAGGCGCGCGCCACGCGACGTTGGCCGCGGCGATCGCCGGTGCCGCAGCGTCGCTGCGCCCCGAGATGCTGCCGTGGGCGCTCGTGGTCGCCGCCATTGGAGGCGACGACGACGAGCCGTTGCGCGCGCTCGCCTCGCGCGCAAAGCGTGTCGCGCTCGCGATGGCGCCGTTCGCCGCGTGCGTGGTCGCGCGGCTCGTCGCGTTCCATCACGTCGCGCCCCTCGCCGTCGCCGCGAAGCCGAGCGACCTTTCCCACGGGCTCGCCTACGCCGGCGCGTCCGCCATCGTCACGCTCGCGCCCATCGTCGCGTGCGCACCGCTGGCGCTCGTGAAGGCACCGCGCGCGGCGCAGGCGCTTACGATCGCGGGCGTGGCGCACTACGCGGCCGTCGCCGTCGCAGGGGGCGACTGGATGGCCTACGCGCGCCTCGCGACGCCGATCATCCCGTCGCTGCTCCTCGCGTTCGTCGTCGCCTCGCCCGGCGCACATCGCCTCGCGTCCGTAGGGCGCGTCGCCGTCGCGTTGGTCGCGGGCGTGTTTTTCCTCGTCTACGCCGCCCCCGCAGGCCACGGCGTTCGCGCCGACAGGCTCGCGCTCGTCGAAGCGGCACGCGCGCATTTCGCGACGTCGAAGCGCATCGCCGCCCTCGACATCGGCTGGCTAAGCGCCGTCACCGAAGCGCCCATCGTCGACCTCGCCGGCCTGACCGACCCCGAGATCGCCGTCCTCCCCGGCGGGCACACGTCGAAACGCGTCGACGCCGCGATGCTAATGGCGCGCCACGTCGACACGCTCGTCCTCTTCGTCAACGAAGGGCTACCCGAAGGTGGCCTCGAGGCGTGGCCCTCCGCCCGCTACTTCCGCACCGTCGAGAACCGCCTCGCGGCCTCGCCGTACCTGCACGAGAAGCTCACCCCCGAAGGCTTCATCCCCCTCGGCTCCAAAGGCGGCGGCTACGTCGTCCTGCGCCTACGCCCTGAAGAAGATTCACCCCGTTAAACGCCGCGAGGCGAGCGACGCGCCCAATCGCGCACCACTCGCCTCACGTCCGACGCTCAGCCGGTGGGCTGGCGCGGTTCGCTACCGACGGGGGCCGCCCTTCGGCGGACCGTCGCGACGCGGGCCGCGATCGCCACCACCGCCGCCGTCACGGCGCGGCGGGCCGTCGCGACGCGGACCACCGCTGCCGCCGCCGCCTTCGCGCGACGCCAGCATGCGCTCCTTCGCGCGCTCGCCCTCTTCGCCCTCGGGGAGGGGGAGAAGCTCGCGGCGCGTGAGGCGGATCTTCCCGTCGCGCTCGACGGAGAGGACCTTCACTTCCACGGTCTCGCCTTCCTTCATCACGTCCTCGACGCGGTCCACGCGGTGGTGGGCCATTTCGGAAACGTGAAGGAGGCCGTCGGTGCCGGGGAGGATCTCGATGAACGCACCGAAGTCGGTGATGCGCTGAACGGTGCCCTTGTAGACTGCACCGACCTCGGGCTCCGCCGTGAGCCCCTTGATGATGTCGAGCGCGCGCTTGACGGCATCCGAGTCGGCGGACGCAATGTTGACCGTGCCGTCGTCCTCGACGTCGATGGCGACGCCCGTCTGGTCGATGATGCCTTTGATCGTCTTGCCGCCAGGGCCGATGATCAAACGAATCTGATCCGGCTTCACTTTGAGCGTCGTGATCCGCGGCGCGTATTTGGAGAGCTCGCCACGGTGAACTGTGAGCGTCTCCATCATCTTGCCGAGAATGTGAATGCGCCCCTCGCGCGCCTGCTCGAGAGCGGCGACGAGGATCTCCTGCGAGAGGCCGGCGATCTTGATGTCCATCTGGATCGCCGTGATGCCGCGCGACGTTCCGCAGACCTTGAAGTCCATGTCGCCGAGGTGGTCCTCGTCGCCGAGGATGTCGCTGAGGATCGCGGTGCGGGTGCCGTCCGAGATGAGCCCCATCGCGATGCCGGCGACGGGTGCCTTAATCGGAACGCCGGCGTCCATCATCGAGAGCGTGCCGCCGCAGACCGCGGCCATCGACGACGAGCCGTTCGACTCGAGCGTCTCCGACACGATGCGGATCGTGTACGGGAACTTTTCCTGCTCGGGAATCATACGCACGAGGGCGCGCTCGGCGAGGGCGCCGTGGCCAATCTCACGACGGCCGGGGCCGCGCATCGGCTTCGTTTCGCCCGTGGAGAACGCGGGGAAGTTGTAGTGCAGCATGAAGCGCTTCCAGCGCTCGCCGTTGAGGCCGTCGATCTTCTGCTCGTCCGCGGACGTGCCGAGCGTCGACGTGACGATCGCCTGCGTCTCGCCGCGCTGGAAGAGGGCCGAGCCGTGAACGCGCGGAAGGAGACCGACCTCCGTCGCGATGGGGCGGATCTCGTTCATCTTGCGGCCGTCGATGCGCTTCTTCTGTCCGAGGACGTACTCGCGAACGACGTTGTACTTCCGCTCTTCGAACTCCTCTTTGAGGAGCTTCTCGCTCTCGGCGTACTTCTCTGCGCCGAGCTCCTTGAGAAGCGTCTCGGCGAGCGCGGACTTCACCGTCTTGTACGTGTCGTAGCGCTCTTTCTTGTCCTTGATGAGCGATGCCTTGAGGATCCCCTCGTCGGAGATCGCGCTCACGCGCTTCGCGAGCGCCTCGGGGAGCTTCTTCTGCTCGAAGACGCGCTTCGTCTTGCCGACGGCGGCGCGCATACGCTCGAGCAGCTCGAGGATCGGCTGCGCAGCGCGGTGCGCGAACATGAGGGCTTCGATGATGTCGGACTCGGTCGCCTCGGCGGCGCCGCCTTCGACCATGACGATCGCGTCTTTCGTGCACGCGACCGCGAGGTCGATGTCCGACGCCGCCTGCTGGTCGAACGTCGGAAAGACGATGAGCTCGCCCTGAACGCGCGCGACACGAACGCCGGCGATGGGGCCTGCCCACGGGATGTCGGAGATGTGAAGCGCGGCGCTCGCGCCGGTGAGGGCGAGAACGTCGGTCGGGTTGATCTTGTCCGACGAGAGGACCGTCGCGATGACCTGCGTGTCGTTGCGGAACCCTTCCGGGAACAGCGGGCGGCACGGCCGGTCGATGAGGCGGCACGTGAGAATCTCGTCGTCGCGCTGGCGACCCTCGCGCTTGAAGAAGCCGCCGGGGATCTTGCCCGCCGCGAACGTCTTCTCGATGTACTCGCAAGTGAGGGGAAAAAAGTCGAGGCCGGGGCGAGCTTCGCCCGAGACCGCGGTGACGAGGACGACGCTCTCGCCGTAGGTCACGAGCACGGAGCCGTGGGCCTGCTTTGCGAGACGACCCGTCTCGAAAGTTAGCGGTGTGCCATTGATGAGGACGGATTCACGGACGAATGCCATGCGTATTGCGCTCCCAGGCGCGTTTCGCCGCTACGTGCGGCGTGACGCCGAGCGCACGTCCGAGCCCCATCATCGCCTTTGGTCCTCGATTCTTACGCCCGACGCCGTGGCCCTCGGCCCCCGTCGTGCACAAGAAGCGAAGAGCAAGGCGACGCTTCCGACTCGGCTTCGAGTCGGCAGGATGAGAGCATCGACGGTGGCTCGGAGATTGCGGGGTAGAGGAGGGGGAGAAAGAGCAGAGAGAGGCGCGAGACGAGAGGAAGCAGCCGCCCCGCGCGCAAGCCACGACGGGCGGTGCCGGGTGATGGCCGAGGCGACGGGCAGAGTAACAACACCGAGGGCTCCCCCACGCCTTGCCGCGCGAAGCACCGCGCGAGGAGCGCGGGCGGCGGCGAGGACGATTCGTGGGCAGGGAAGGAGGCCCCCGGTGTTCAGCACGCTCGGCGCTGTTACTTGCGGAGGTTGAGCGCGCCGACGACCTTGCGGTACCGGTCGAGGCTCGAACGCTTGAGGTAATCGAGGAGACGACGGCGCTTCGAGACCATGCGGAGAAGACCGCGGCGGGAGTGGTGGTCCTTCCCGTGGGACTTGAAGTGCTCCGTGAGGTAGCCGATCCGCTCGCTGAGAAGCGCGATTTGCACTTCCGGGGAGCCCGTATCCGACCCGTGGGTGCGGAACTTGTCGATCAGTTCGGCTTTTTTCTCGGTGTGCAGCGGCATGAGATCTCGTGTCTCCGGGCTCTTTTTACGGTGTTTCTCGAGGGTTACTCAGAGTGAGGGCGGCAGTATAGGCAGAACCGCCCCATCGTCAACGACGACCCTGGACGATTGTTCCTGTAATGCCGCCACAAATTGGCTTTCGCACCACCATGGTGCTTGGAGCCACACGCCCAGGGAGCTCGTTCGTTCGGAGGCCTTTGGGGCGAGCCGAACGATCGCGGCTCTTAGAAACGTGCCTGAATTGCGAGGCCTGCGCCGATGCGCGTAGCCTTTTGATAAACGCGAAGCGAGGCGGTGCCTTCGCTGGGGTCGCGGACAATGAGCGTTCCGTTGTTGTCGTTCACCAGCTGTCCCCAAAGGACGGTGCTGAGGATGTCCGACATAGCCCATTTCAGGCTGAGGCGCGCCTGCAAGATCGCTTTGCGATCGGCGCCGAGGGGTTGAATCGACTCGTCGCCCTGCCTGCGGACGACGATCGTGTTCACGGCCGGCGTGCTGCCGTTCGAGAACTCGCTTTTGAACGTCGACGGCAGCTGAACGCCGATGCCAAGCTCGGGCGTCAGGCGAAGCGCGTCGATGTAATAGCTGTACGCGGCCGCGCCGAAGAGCTCGGGGTCGGTCTTCACGTCCTTCGGGAGCGTCGTGAACGGGATGAAGCCCGGAACGCTGCGGAGGACGAAGCTCAAGTCGCGGTAGATGCCGGTGATGCTCAAACGCGAGAAGCCGTAGGCGACGACGCCTTGTACGGCGGCAGCGTTGGCGGCCTGCGTCTTGGTGGCGCCGGAGACGTCGACGTCCTTCAGCTGCTGGCGGAGCGACGACCCTTCGACGCTGACGCTCCACGAGAGCTCGTTCGGATCGTATTTTTGCGGCGCGAAGAGGACCATCGGCGACGACGGATCGTTGCGATAGAGCCGGAAGTCGACCGATTGCGGCACGGGCATGTCGTGGTGGAGAACCAGACGGGCCGACGCGCCGTAGGTGTAGACCGACTTTCCGCGCACGTCGGGGAGGTCTTGCTTGCCCTGCTGGAAGTAGCCGGCGCCGAAGTCGAGGCGGAGGAAGTTCGTGAAGTCTGCGCCGCCGCCGCCGAGGAATCCGTAGTTGGATTCGGCGACACGGACGTTGTCCGAATCGCTCTCGGTCGTATTGAGGATTTGCACCTGCTCGACGATCGTCGCCGTCTTGAAGCCGACGAAGCCGTAGAACTTGTCCGGCATGTCGAACTGGAGCTTGAAGCCCGGCGACGAGCCCTGAGCGCGCGGGAAGATCGACTCGTTGATGCGCTGATCGGTGCCGCCCCAGCTGATGTCGTAGAGGTAGCCGAGACGCATGCGGTCCGTGTCGAGCGGGAAGAAGACCGCCGAGAGACCCGCATCGCGCGAGACGCCCTTCGCGTCGGTCACGCTGCCGGTCTTGTAGAAGAGCCGGATGTACGAGCCGGCATCGTAAAGCGCCGAGTTCAAGTTTCCCGACTGGGACGCGAGCGACGCGAGGTCGAAGCGGAGCGCGAGGGCGGCTTCCGTCGTCAGGTTCGGAACGAACGACGGCAGCTTCTTGTACATCACGAGGTGCGTGAGGTTTTCGCGGCCTGCGAAGCGCGAGTTCAGGTTGTCGAAGAAGAGGCGGTACTGCGAGCGGTCGCCGATGTTGAACGTCGGCGACAGCGGCACGAGGACGCCGGTGCGGTTGATGAAGTCGTCGTCGCCGAAGGTCCAGGTAAGGCGCGTATCCATGAAGTCGTGCGGGTTCGAACCGGGCGGCGCCATGCCGGCGGCGCGCGCACCTGCGGTGCCTGTCTGCAAGTACGAATCGTTCGACGCGGGCGGGAGGGGCGCCGGCTCGGCGGGCGTCTGCGGCTGGAACGTCGTTGGGCCGCCGGGATCGGGCGCGGCGTTCGGGCCCGGGGCCGGCGTCGCAGGCGCACCGCTGTTCGAGCCCGGCGGGTTTGCGTCTTGCGCTTGTGAGGGCGCTTGCGGTTGCGGCGCGGGAGGCTGGGCAGGCTGCGCGTGGGCGGTGGCCGCGAAGACGATGACCGACAGCGCCGGCGAGAGCGCGAGCAAGGAGGCGAGAGAAGAGGGGCGCATCGATCGGGTTCCTCGTGCTGTGGCGGCGGCTCGGCGTATCCCGGTCACTGGGAGGCCTCGTTGTTGTCGACTTCGGTGCGGGGCCTAACGCAGGCGCGGTCCGAGGGGAGAGGGGCGTCGTCGAGGCTCACGATGATGTCGTCATCGCAGCGCGCTTCGACGGTGAACTGCGAGCCGCCGGAGAAGTACTCCAGCGTGCCGGTGAACGATTTAATCGGCTGTCCGCGCGAGAGGACGGGGTCGAATCGGGCCGACGAGCTGCCGTTGGCCTGAAGCTTTGCCGTCGCATTCGTTGCGGTGTCCGAGACGACGATTTGGAAGTTCGATTGCGCCGCGTAGTTCGAATACTCGGTGCACTCGGGGTCGGCAGTGCAGTTCGCGGCGCAGACCGATTCGCGTGTCCCGGCCGTGAAGTCGACCTTGCCGTTGCGATCGAGATCGCAATTGGTCGCGTCGTCCGTCGGCGCGAGATCGGGCTCGGCAGGCATCTTTGAGCCGAAGTGCGCGCCGATGTGAATGCTCACCGTGCCGTCCGTGAGCAGACGAACGAGGCCGGCTTCGTGCTGAAAGAGCGCGCGGGTATCGCCCAGCTCGTTCACCTTAAGCGTGTACGGCTCGGGAACGAGACAGGGGCGCAGGTTCGGGTTCCAGAGCTCGACGGTCCACGTCGGCGATGCGAGCTGCGTCATGCCGAAGAACTCGGTCGCCGTGCCGGTGAAGCTACGAATGCGATCGCAGACGCGCAGGCGCTGGGGCGACGAGAAGGTGAACGAGAAGATGCTGGCGGCGCCGCGCGTGTCTCCCAGGTCGGTCGCGTAGAAGCCGTTGGACGAGATACGCGTGACGACGGTGTCGAACGCGAAGTCTTTCTGGTCGGGGCGCCAGCCTGTGTCGAGGGAGACCTGCTCGCTCTTGAACGGCGTCGTCGCACCGCCGGACGCCGTGCCGCGCACGTCGGCGATGCGCGGGCGGACGAACTGCAGCGGCTCGCTCGTGCCGGCGGTGAAGGTGCCGCCGGCCTCAGTGTCGTCGTTGGCGAAGGCGCATCCCGGGTCGAACGGGAAGTCGACCGCGCCGTCGTTGTCGTTGTCCTTGCCGTCCGAGCAAGCAGGCGGCGGATCCCGGGTAGGTTCGACGGGCGCGTAGCCGATATCCTCTGCCCAGATGCGCGTGTCGCCGTAGGCCGCGAGGAGCGCGACGTCGATGTTCTCGGCGACGCCGTTGGCCAGCTGGACGCTTCGCCCGTCGGCGCCGACGCCCGCGACGCTGACGACCGAGCCGGGCTTCGACGTGATGCGGACGAAGCCGTTGAAGTTCGTGTCGAGCGTGCCGTTCGGCGTGTGCGCTTCGATGCGCACCGTGACCGTCGACGGCGTGGTGAACGACAGCGGCAGCGGCGCGTCGAGCGAACCTTTTTCGCCCGCCGTGATGCTCACCAGGAGGCGCTCGTTCGGATGGCTCGTGGGGAAGCTGTCGCCGCACGAGAGCGACATGCCCGCCGCGAGCGTGGCGAGCGTTGCGACGTGAAGAAGCGAGGCGCGGTGTCCCATGCTCATCGGCCGATCATCTCGATGCGGTTGTCGGTGAATGAGCCGAGCGTCTCGTCGACGCACGCGAGGAACTTGCAGCTCTCGCCGCCGATGGTGCACGCGCCGAGCGCTTGTCGGCACGACTCCGCGTCGGGGTTCGTCTTGCAGCGCTTCCCATTGAAGGCCGCGACCTGGTCGCGGCAGTCGCGGCGAACGCAGCGCCCCACTGACTTGGAGCACGACCCCTGCGTCGTGCAGCTGAGCGAGCCGTTCGCCCCTTCGGTGCCGTAGGAGTGACTCGGGCACGCGCAGACGAAGTCGCCTTCGCTCGTGCAGTCCGTGTCCGTCTCGCAGGCGACGAGCCCCTCGGCCGTTCCCGCGTCCTTGCGGTAACCACAGGCCCGACCTTGCCGCATGAAGTCCGTGAGGGCGTCGCGCTGCTGAATCTTCGTGTCGACCTGCGTCGTGTTTCGCTGAAGCACGCGGAAGCCCGAGCCGCCGGCCGCGATGTAGTTGCTGGTCGCGAGCTCGTAGACGTTCGTCTTCGCGACGGGCGTCATGCACCGACCGGGATTTCCGTTGTCCTGCTTCGAGCAGGCGCCCGGAAGCGGGTTGCCCGCGCTGTCGAGGCAGTCGTTGTC
>JANXMC010000092.1 GCA_025354825.1 Myxococcales bacterium | reverse complement strand
CCTTCACATACGTAAGCCTGTAGCCGGCGGCGTCGATGTCGATGCCGGCGAGAGCCGCGACGGCGTCGCTCGACAGCCCCGCGGCGTTGACGACCACGCGCGCCTCGACGCGGCTCACGTCGCCGGCGCTGTCGCGAACGTCGAGGGCGTAGCCGACGCCGCACGGAGCCGCCCCGACGAGCTCGTGCCGCCATGCGACGTCGACGCCGGCATCGCGCCCGCGCGCGAGAAGGCTCGCCATGAGACCGTGGCCGTCGATGATGCCTGTCTCGGACGAGTAGAGCGCCGACGTCGCCTTCACCCGTGGCTCGGCGCGGGAGACCTTACCCGCCTGCACCATTTTGAGCTTTGCGACGCCGTTCGCGAGGCCCCGAAGGCGGATCTCTTCGAGGGCGCGCTCTTCGTTCGCGGTGGTTGCGACGATGTACTTCCCGGGCTTCGCGAAGGCGACGCCGTTCGCTTCGCAATAGGCATAAAGCCTGGGGTTCGCCGCGACGCAGAGGCGCGCTTTGAGGCTGCCGGTCGGATAGTACATCCCCGCATGAACGACCTCGGAGCTACGCGACGACGTCTCTTGGCCGAACGTTGCGTAGGGCTCGACGATGAGAACGCGGCGCTTCGTGCGGGCGAGAGCCTCGGCGCACGCGAGGCCGACGACGCCGGCTCCGGCGACGACCACATCGTAGTCCATCGTCATCGTTGCCGATCCCACTGCCGTACCAAGCGTAGTTGAGTTGTGACGGCTGAGCGAAGGGGATATCCAAACAAGGAGGAGCCCACCTCGGGGACCTCATGTCCGACACCCAAAAACCTTTGCCGCCGTCGGAGCTCGCGCCCGTCGCGCCCGTCGCGCCCGTCGCGCCCTCGCCCCGCATCCCGGCGCCGCGGGGGACGTTGCCGATCCCGCGTCCCATAAGCGCGCCGCGCCTACAGCCCGTCCTCCACTCGGCGGCCGCCGCGGCGGCGAAAGAGGCGGCGGCGCTGAAGCGTCTCACCACGCGCCTCGAGCAGCTCGATGCGAGGACCCTCGAAGCGCCGTCGGTGGATTCGAGGACGGCAGCCATCGCCGCGTTGATGGTGGCGAATTTCGTGGGCGACGACGAGGTGAAGAAGCGCTTCGAGCCGCTCGTGAAAGCAAGGCTCCTCGACGCGAACGCCATCGACGATCTGCCGGTGGCGGCGCGTTTCGTCCTTCGCATTTTGCCAAAGCTCGGTCTCCAGATTGGCGAGCGCGGGATCGAAGCACCCGACCTTCTCCTCGAAGTCTGTCGAGGGCGGCGCGACGATCTGCTCAAGCTCACCGAGAAGCACCTGTCGGACATCGACGAAGCGCACGGGCGCATCGCGACGGTGCGTGTGGGCGCGGGGATGGCCGATCTGGTGCAAGACCTGCGCATCCTCGCGGACCTTCTGCGGGAGTACGCCGAGCCCCTCGAAAAGGAGAGCGCCGGGTTCGATCGTACGTGGTCGAGCGACGCGCGGCAGCTCGCCGGCGAGCTCGAAGAGGCGCTCCTCGGAACGTTGAGCGACGACGAGCGCGAGTGGCGGTCGTACCTGCTTCGTGCGTGGGCAATGCTCATCCCTGCCTACGACGAAGTCTGCCGCGCGGGGCGTTTTCTGTTCTTCGACGACAAGCCCGAAGCGCGCTTTCCGAGCCTCGTCGCCGTCACGCGCGTGCGCCGTCGTATCCGTCGCGAATCCGTGCGCCGCGCCGACAGCGCGCCGCCACCGTCGATGCCGCCGCTTTCGGCGCGAGGATCGCAATTCGCGCGCGAGCGCAACTCGCTGCCGCCCGAAGTCTCCCTCCTCGAGCTCCCGGACGACGACGAGATCCCGTCGTCAGCGAGCCTCGCCGACCTGGGCGTGGCCTACACGCTCGACGCCGACGCGCCCGACGGGCCGCCGATCGTTCCGCAAGCTCCTGTGGTGATCACGCCCGAGGGGAACGACCCGATCACGGTCTCGATGCCGCCGTCGCCGCACACCGCGGTGACGATGGTCCCGTCGGGGCCGAGCGCGCGTGCACCGGCGCCCCACGTCGCAACCGCGACGTCTCCTGCCGCGCGGCCGCCAATTCAGCTCTCCGTTCCGCCCGAGCCTCCGAGCGCCGAGTCGTGGGACATCCTCGAGCAGCCCATCGACCTCGTTCCCCGTTCGAGCCAGACGCGCATCGGCGTCGAGCTCGAGCTCACGTACGCGAGTGAGTCGAACTTCTACACCGGGCTCGCCGAGTCGACGACGGAGGTGGGCCTTTTCATGTCGACCTATGTCGTCAAAGCCGTGGGCGCGCGCATGGCCGTGTCGCTCTCTCTGCCCGAAGCGCGCGACCCGCTCTTGGTGAAGGGCGTCGTGCGTTGGGTGCGCGAGTTCTCGCCGTACATCGAAACGCCGCCCGGCATGGGAATTTTGCTGCAAAACCTGCCGCCGCAGCACATGAAAGAGATCGACGCGTACATGAAAGCGCGCGCGCCACTCTTCTACGACGAATGACCCCTCGCTTCATCGACCTCGACCACCTCGGCGATCCGAGCCTGGCCCTCGACTGGGCCGAGAGCGCGCCGTTTCCGCACATCATCCTCGACGACTTTTTGCGCGCGGGTCAGAGCAAGGTGCTCTTCGACGCGCTCTGCGAAGAGGCTCTCGTCGACATGCGCGACGAGATCTACGAGTGCGAGGCGACGGCCGTTGCGCTCACCCACCCAACCTTGCGCGCCTTCCACGACGAGCTCACGTCGGACGCCGTCCGCGCGCGCCTGCGCGTTCTCACGGGCAAAGAGCTTACGCGCGCCGACTGCCGCGGCTTCGTCTACCGCCCCGGCCACTACTTGCTGCCGCACTCCGACCACCAAGAGGCCGTCGGGCGCGCGGTCGCGTTCGCGCTCTACCTCGACACGCCCGAGGCCGTGACCGGTGGCGAGCTCGAGCTCTTCGCCTGCACCCGTGACGTCGACGCGAACGACGAGATCGTCGCCACGATAACCGCGTCGCTCATCGAGCCGGCGCCGAGCCGCATCGTTCTGTTCGAGGTCGGCGAGATCTCGCTGCATCAGATTCGCGAGGTCACGGCCGGCGTCCGCGTCTCGCTGTCAGGCTGGTTTTACCCATGAGCGCTGGGCAAACGAACGACGCGATCGCAGAGCTCCGCGAGGCGTACCTCGACATGCCGATTCCGGCCGTACAGTGGGGCGGCGTCATCGGGCCGTCGACGGCGGCCGATCTCCGCGCGCGGGTCGCCGCCTCGGGCTACCGCAGCTTCGACCTCGCGCACCGTGGGCGCTACGACGTGAACGACTGGCTGCTCGACCGCGACCTCTTCGCCACGCTCGCGGCCCTCGCCGGCGAGATCAGCGGCGCGAAGCTCACCGTCGGCCGCGCCCGCTTCGTGCGATCGGTGCGCGGCTCCTACGCGCTCACGCGGGACGACCAGACGAGCGCGCCGTTCCCCGCCGGCAGTCTCGAGCTGACCCTCGATTTCTCGGCCGCACCGCTCGAAAGCACGGGCGGCGAGGCGTGCTACCGCCATCGCGGACAGACCTTCTTCATCGTGAAACCCGCTCCCCTCGCCTGCGCCCTCGTCGCGCGGAGCCCCACGGTTTTCCGGTACGACCGGTACATCAGCCACCACGCGCACCCCTCGCCCACCAGCGAGCTTCACCGTCTGCGGCTGGAGCTTCTTTCGGCGTGACGAGGCGGCCGGCGTGCTGTCGCGGACCGCCTATTCGCAACGTTTCGCGAACGTTTGGCGCGCCGCACAAAAGCGTGGGGCATCGGCCTACCGCCGCCCCGTGAAGCTTGTTATCTACGCGCCATGAGCCGCATCTTCCGTTCGCTTCCGCCCAAAGGGACTCGCATCGGCATCGCCTACTCGGGCGGCCTCGACACGCGCAC